>NZ_JBJNWI010000003.1:0-352226 GCF_045897195.1 Mammaliicoccus sp. RAM2
CTAATTTGCGTCTAAACAATATTGTACTAAAAACAATGTTTGTTTTCAACTAATTTTGTTAACTTATTTTTAACACGTTTATAAATATATAACATTTATTTCGTATTAACAAGAGTCAATTTTACACTTTCAAGAAAAAGTTTTGATAACTTTTTTCGTTGTTGTGCTGTCGTTTTCAGCGACTTTTATATAATATCAAGCGAGGTTTTAAAAGTCAACACTATTTAGCATCTTTTTTAACAAAAAATTAAAAAGCACAAGATTAAGGTGTAAATAGAATTTAATCTTGTGCTTTTTATCATTTCTTCAATGATTTACTGTCATTATTTAACTTTGATTTCTTTGCTTTTCTCTCTTCAAGAGACAACGCATTATATTTAGGTAATGTAATTAATTGATAAGCATTACATAATAATAATCCAAAGATTGTAAGATAAATCCAACTTGTATCTTCCACTCTTAAAAATGGTATAAGTTCTACAGTTGTCATAACAACCATAAAAAACATAGATGGAATCCATAAATTCTTTTTAGATTGTTTGTTTTTTATATTACTTGTGATGATTGCAAAAATAACAACAACTATTGGTAGCCATATAAATGATATGATTTGATCTGTTCCACCAAATCTTAAAAATCTAAAATACACTAAATCAAATATAGCAAATACAGTTACAACGATTTGTACATGTGGCCATATCTTTCCAAAGATACCTATGCCTAATTGATTAATGAATAAATAGATGAAATATGCAAGCTGACTTATAGTTGCTACAAGTAGTCCTACAACTAAGAACCATATTGAAGCTGCTATAAACTCACCTATTTCTCCAGCAAATAAATATTTCGTTACTTTATCATATCCAAAGATAAGTGACGCAATATATGTCACAACTACACCTATTAAAAGTGTATTTCTGTAAAATTGAATTAAATATTTTAAAGTCACTTGCTTACCTCCGCACTAATCTTCCTCTGTTATATTAATGATATTCTTAGCAATTTGACTATAAACTTTACCTAAATCTTCATGTTCTTTATAGATTGAAGGTGAAAAGTTATTTTCATCCCACTCAGGTTGGCTTAATGGAAGTTCACCTAATAACGTCGTTTGAAGTTCTTGTGCTAATTTTGCACCGCCGCCTTTACCGAATACATATTCTTTATTTCCTGTTTCTTTACTTTGGAAGTAAGACATATTTTCGATTACACCTAAAATAGAATGTTCTGTATGTTTAGCCATTGCACCAGCTCTTGCCGCAACAAATGCTGCAGTAGGATGAGGTGTCGTTACAATAATTTCTTTGCTTGAAGGTAACATTGTATGTACATCTAAAGCTACATCACCAGTACCTGGTGGTAGATCAAGTATTAAGTAATCTAATTCTCCCCATTTAACTTCTGTAAAGAAACTTGTGATCATTTTTCCTAGCATTGGACCTCTCCAAATGACAGGCGCATTTTCTTCGACGAAAAATGCCATAGAAATAACTTTAACTCCTTCACGCTCAACAGGAATAATTTGTTCGCCCTCGACTTCTGGCTTTTCTTGTATGCCCATCATATCTGGAACACTAAATCCATAAATATCAGCATCAACAAGTCCTACTTTCTTACCTTCTCTTGCAAGAGATACAGCTAAGTTAACAGCTACTGTTGATTTACCAACACCGCCCTTACCTGAAGCAATCGCAATAAATTCTACTGGATTATCTTTAGATAATAATCCTTCTATAGTTTGTTCTTCCATTACACCTTTGAATTTTTCTAATGCATCATCAGATAATTCGTCAAATCTTATCCCAACAGTTTTCGCACCATTCTCTTTTAAGAGATCTACAATTTCCATTTGTAAATCAAGTTGTGGTTGCCCACCTAGTTTAGCTATGGCAACTTTAACGCTCACATGTTCTTTTTCTTCTTTAATGCTAACTTCAACTATGCCGCCTGTTTCTTTAAGTGGTACATCTACAATCGGATCATGTAACGCTCCCACAAGTTCTTTAACCTGTTCTACTGATAACAAAATCTACGACTCCCCTTCTAAAATAATTATCTACTTATCATTATATTAAGTGTAACAAAAAATTTAAACATACAGGTAGTTTATTGTTCAAAAAAAGGCTGAGATCATAATCTCAGCCTTTAAATCTACTTATTTTGAATGATTAGGTATTCTTGTGTTGCGATGTTTATTTTCTGATTTAATAAATATAGATAAGACAACTCCGAAAAATACAATAACAGTCAATACTAAGAAAGCAATATTGATACCGTGAATCATTGCTTCAGATTGTAATATCTTCGCAGTATTACCAGCATTGGCATGTTCTAATTGTGTTTTTGAAGGTTCAAAATTCTTAGCACCAATTGACATAATTGTTACTAATATACCTGTACCAATTGAACCAGCGATTGTTCTTAGTGTATTCATCATCGCTGTACCATGAGATAACACTTCGTTTGGAATTGCATTTAATCCTGCAGTATTAACAGGCATCATAATCATAGAAACACCAAACATTCTAATTGAATAAACAACTATTAAATACAATAATGACGTACTATCATTTAGAAATGCAAGCATGAACGTTGTCACTGTAATGATTGTAAAACCTATGATTGCCAACCATTTCGCACCATATTTATCGAATAAACGACCTGTCACAAGTGACATAACACCTGTAATGATTGCACCTGGCAACAATAGTAAACCAGAGATTAATGCTGAATAACCTCTTGCATCTTGCATATACATCGGCATTAATAAAGATGGTCCTATTAAAGATACCATTGAGAACACACCAATGATTGTTGTTAGTGCAAATGTTTTATACTTGAATACTCTTATATTCAATAATGGGGTTTCTAATTTTAACTGTCTAAATACAAAGATTACTAACGTTACAATACCAACAATTAATGTAACGATAACAATTGGTGATGTGAATCCTAGAGATCCTGCGCTACTGAATCCATATAATAAAGATCCAAAGCCTACTGTAGATAGAATAATAGATGGTACATCTAAGTGAACATCTTTTGGTTTAGAAATATTCGTTAAGTATTTCGCACCAAAAGCTAATGCTACAACCGCGAATGGAATGATTGTGTAGAATGGACTTCTCCAACTAAAGTTATCAACGAGATAACCAGACAATGTTGGACCTAATGCTGGGGCGAATGAGATAACGAGACCTGCCATACCCATCGCAAAACCACGTTTCTCTTTAGGGAATAAATTAAAGAGTACAAATTGCATAAGAGGCATCATAACACCTGCACCCATTGCTTGAAGTACTCTTGCTAACATTAATATTCCGAAGTTAGGCGATAAAGCGGCAACTAACGTACCGATTGTAAATGATAACATCGCCATTAAATAAAGTGGTCTTGTATTAAATTTATCCATTAAAAATGCTGTAGCCGGTATCATAACACCGTTGACTAACATAAATCCTGTCATTAACCATTGACCTTGGTTGGCATCGATTTTTAAATGTACCATGATTTCAGGTATTGCTGTATTTAATAAGGTTTGGTTTAAAATCGCCACAAAGGCACTTACTAACATAACAGCTACTACTAAATTTCTTTTACCTTTTGAAATGTCCTGAACATTCATGGTTTCAACTCCTTCCAAATATACCTTTGCTATTATGCACTATTTTATTTCGGAAATCAAAATAAATGTTTCATCGGTTTAAATTTTTGCTATCTGGATAGAAAATTTCAGTACATATATATAGAACAGTGATAATGACTAATATCACCCAAAACTCAATTTTAATTTGTGAATAATATATATGTACTGTGAAATAAAACATAATTGTGCTAACAGTTATCGTTAATAAATGAAAAGTCATGCCCTTGAAATACGGATTATCATTCAGTCTATTTTTAAATCTATCTAATAAAAATTCTATAGCGACAAGTGTAAAGTACCCAAACAATATATAACTACCATAATAGAACAAATTATCTATCATACTTTTATTGTAATTGAATTCCGCTAAGCCATAATAAATTAAAATTCTGCTTAATCCAAACATACCAAAAGAAAGTAGTACAATAAAAATTGCACCAGACAATGTGAAAATACTTATTATAATCAATATGGACAATAAATGAAAAATATCAAAACGCTTATTTTTTCTTTTCATACATTGTGACTCCCTCTAAATATGTTTTACCTTTAAAAACTTTTTCTTCTCTTTTCTTTAAATATAGTTGCCCAAATAATTGTCAATATAATGACTACTAACATAATATACAACATAATATTTTGAACACCATAACTTAAAAATGAAATATTCAATACATATATTGAAGAAACGATTAAAGATCCTGTTGTACTACCAATCGTCTTAAATAATGTATAAATCGACATCATAGAACCTAGTTGGTGATGTGGCGCTTCTTCTTGAACAACGACAACATCTTTTGTATATACTGTACCAAAAGATACTCCCATTACAAAAACAGCAAATGGAATGATTACAATCCATTCAACGCCTGTTAAAATAGCAAAGCTACCAACAAACATTGCCAGGAAAGCTAACATATAAATAAGTTTCAATTTAAGTTGATCTAATCTGCCAAGTACAAACGTGATAAACAACCAACCTACCGACATTGGAAAAATGATTAAACCACTTTGTAATGGTGTAAAGCCTTGTTCATTTTGTAAATAGATTGGCATAAAAATAGTGTAGCCCATTAACATTGTTGAATAAATCATATCTGTAAACAACACGAGAATGATTTTTCTATTAAATGCTTCAACGGGTACAAATGGATTTCGCATACGTGTCTCCACTTTATAGAGTAATACGACAAATCCAACTAATAATATGAAGCAAATCACACGTACAATAAAAGGTATATGTTCTGCAACGATTAGTAAAAAGCTTGCGACTACGCCATAAAATATAAATAACCCTTTATAATCTAATTTAGTTTTCTCTACTTTCTCTTGTTCAAAATTAAAATACTTAATAACCAACCACATTGAAACTAAAGCTATAGGTACGTTGATATAAAATAGAAAGCTCCAGTTTAAAGATTCTAATATTGCGCCACCTAACAGTGGTCCTACAATACTAGATATCCCCCAAACACTACCAACAATACCCATCACTTTATATCTTCTCGGAATTGGAAAAGCAAGTTTAGGTATAACTTGACCTAAAGTCATCATGACACCTGCACCTAAACCTTGGATGATTCTAGAAATGACAAGCAACGGGAAACTATGTGTCATTTCACTTAACCCACAAAATATACTTCCAATAATAAATACAGATATCCCTAATAACACCACTAACTTAATATTAATTCTCTTTACAAGTTCACCAACTATTGGTGTCATAAACACAACCGCTATTAAATATACTGTAAAGATTAATGCAACTTCCGTATCAATATTAAAGTCTTTTTGCATTGTTGGTGTCGCTAAAGATACGATTGATGTTTCTATAGCACTCATAAACATAATAAGTACTAAAGCCAACACAATTCCTTTGTTCTTAGTCATAATTCACGCTCTTTCGTATACAATATTTCCGTTAACAATTGTTAATTTAGCTTGAATTTGTGCTAAATCTTGACGGTTAACTTTAAATGGATTTTGATCTAACACAGTGAAATCCGCTTCATATCCTACTTTAATTTTTCCAGTACGGTCAGTTGTTTGACCAATCTCACTCGCAAGCGTTGTATATAACCGTAACGCATCAAATACGGATAGTGCTTCTTCTATGAAATACGCACCTTCTTCACCGTACGTTTGTCTATTAACTGCCGCATGAATACCTAGCATCGGATTCGGAGTTTCAATCGGTGCATCTGAACCGCCACCTATTATAATACCTAAGTCTAACATTGACTTGAATGGATATAAATATCTAGCTCTCTCTTTGCCTAATTTATCTTGAACCCATGGAAAATCACTTGTAATAAATTGTGGTTGTACATCACAAATCACTGGTAAATTCGCAACGCGTTGTAATAACGCTTCATTTAACGTACTAATATGAATTAATCTATCTCTGAGTCCGTTCTGCACAGGATATTTTTCTATTGCATCCAATACCATTTCACAAGCTTTGTCACCAATCATATGAACTGCTATCGCACCATTATATTTTCTTGCGATTTTTACTTTTTCTTCGAGTTCTTCTTGAGTAAATATCGCAAGTCCATAATTTGTTCCAGTCGGATCATTAGAATAAGGTTCTTTCAACAATGCTGTACTGCCACCAAAAGCACCATCTGCATAAAATTTCATAGCATCAGGTTCTATCCATTTATCAATAAAAGTCGCCTGTTCTTCCATCATTTGTTCATAAACACTAAAGTGGCGTAACAATCGTACTCTAAATGGCTTTTGATCTTCACCTGGTCCTACAACTGTTTTATAAGCATTTAAGACATCTTTATAATCTTCGTAATATCCTAAATCTTCTGTATGCGATCCTGTTATACCATATTGATATAAATATGTAATCGCGTTATTTAAATGTTTAGTAAGAGACTGTTCATCTTCATTTGAAGCTAATTCTTCAAATGGTTCCATAGCTGTATCATATAGCCAACCAGTCAGTTCACCTTCTTGTTTTTCATATGAACCACCGTCAGGATTTTCTACATCATTTGTCATATCTAAAATCTCTAATGCTTTTGAATTTACGATTGCTGCATGTCTACATACTCTTTTAACAATAACCGGATTATTTTTGCATAACGCATCTAAATCAAATTTATTAAGTCTAATGCCATTTAATAAATTTTCATCATAACCTTCAGCAACTAACCATTCACCTGGTTGTAATGTTTGGGCTTTCTGTCTAATTTTTTGTTTTACATTTTCAATATTGGTCTCACCATTTAAAATGACTGATGATAACCAAACACCAGTCCCCATAACATGAATATGTGTTTCAACAAATCCAGGAAACATCGTTCCACCTTTTAAATCGATTGTTTCATAATCCGTTGTTTGAAGTTGGTTTAAATCTTTTTGTGATAAAACAGCTTCTATCATACCATTGTCTACAATTACACCTGCATATGTATCATCTGGTTTTTCCATTGTATATATTGTTCCGTTCTGATATAACTTTTTCATTCGATTCAGCCCCTTTATACATTCAAGTTTATTCTAATTCTACATATTTAATAGTAAAAAAGACACCGATAAAATCGATGTCTCCTATTTTAATTTTATAAAGTTGATTTTTATTGTATGACATGCTTTACGGCAGCAACTAATGCTTCCGTTCTTTCTTCACCAAAATATGCTTTATATCTATCATCTGCATCATACATATTTATGATTTCTATGTGTTTCTCTTCTGTATAATTTGGCCAACTATATGTTAACCATTCTCTGTGTAACTTAGTCACTTCTTCTTGTCTTTCCAATGTTGCTCCTTGGTCTACAATATTATCAAGTTCTTCTACTAGTTTCTTTTCAATTTGATTTTTACCTTTAATTTCATCTTTGGTCATATCGAGAAACTGATCATCAGTCTGGTCAATTTTATGGCCACTTCTATCTTCAACTGTTTCTCCCTGAATCTCTTCGTTAATATTTAGCTTGTCACGATCGAATGTTTCAAAACCTCTTTTTTCTGACATTATGATTTCCCCCTATTCATATCGTATAACATTTAATATTATCTATTTACCCGTTTTGCAAAAAAATAACAAAAAGAGCGGGATAGAAATCTCAATATTCTAAAGAGATTACATATCCCGCTCACTATTCTTATTTCAATCGTCTTTGTTCACCTTTTTTAAGATGTTCATTAAACGTTTGTTTATTATTTCTACGTTGGTGTTTAATCAGTAATACAAATGCATATATTAATATTAGACCGAATATGAGTGAAACAATGCCCATAAACTGTAAACCATTTTGTTTACCGCCACTAAATACAAAGTAATAAAAGAAATAGCCTTGAATTAAAATAATAATTGTAAGAACCGTATAATACAAACGATAGTTCATCTTATCCTCCTACATAAAGTACATAATTGCTAGAAAATGAAATACTGAAGCAATCAAAATGAAGAAGTGCCAAATCATATGGAAGTACTTTTTATCTTTTTGAGCATAGAACCAAGCACCTACTGTATAACTAAGACCACCAAATAAAATAAACAACATAAATATTAACGATGTCTTATTGATAACTGATGGTAACATGAGAACACCCATCCAACCCATGATTAAATACATCGCTAAACTTAATTTATGATTAACGTTCTTAGCTGTTGATTTATATACAATTCCCCAAATTGTAATCCCCCATTGGACTGCCATAATAAGCCAACCTAACCAGCCGCCAACTAAAGATAATGCAATAGGAGTATAAGTCCCACAAATTGCGATATAAATCATACTATGATCAATAATTCTCATAATGTATTTCTGAGGTGATGAAGATGACATTGAGTGATAAACAGCAGATGATAAAAACATCAGCATAATACTGATAATATATATAGATACACTCGTCGATTTAAGTGCACCATCACTAATATAACTTTCTACTGCTGCGTATGGTAAGAAGAATAACAGAAAGAAAGCAGGGACACCATGTGAAACTGCATTTCCGACTTCTTCGCCAAAGGAAAGTGGCATAATATCTTTGAAAGCTTCTTTAACTTTCCCATTTTTTCTAGGATGAGACTTTGTATAGTTGATTTGTTCCATTCATATACCTCTTTTTATAATAGTTGATTGTTCTCTAAATCTCTTTGAGCTGTTTCAATACTGTCTTGTCCTTCTTTATTCTTTAAAGGACTAAATTCTTTCGTTCTATCTACTTGTAGTGTAGCAAATGTGTCTGCATATTGGAAAATATCAAAATAAAACAGTTCGAATTTCAATGACTCTTCTTCTACAACGCTGAAGTCTTCATCTAATTGTTTTAACTTCTTAACTGCTAAATGATACGGCAATGGTTTAGAAGCCGCTTCTATAAGGAAATCTAATTTAAATACATGAATACCTATATTAGCATTCTCTAATTTATCAACATCATCTTCAGATAGCTCAGAATACTCTAATACACGTTTTTTACCATCTATTGATACAAGGCGACCAACTTTTTCACCACTATGTGCTTTAATAGATTTAGTTGTTACATCACTATTATGCTTTACTGTAAATCCAACAAATTCAGGATCCAGAACTTTTACGAGCGCGTTATCAATGTTGTTTAAAAATAAGTATTCCACGCCATTTTCTTTCATTTCAGCAAGTAACTTTGTTTTCTCTAGAGATTTGAATACACCACCATTACCATTAGGTGTACGCATCACTCTTTTATTTGTATCTAAAATTAATTGACCATCTGTTGTTAAAGATACAATGTGATCTTGCTTGAAGAAGTGAATATAATTTTCATCGTAATCAAAGTATTTATTCTCTAAGAAAAATGACAGCGTATCTTTATGATTTACGTCACTTGTCATAATATACCAATGAATAGGTGTACCAATTTCTTCTTTTAATTGCTTTAATTGTTCTGCTTGTCTTTCGAATAAACTTTTGTCATTAAACGAGAACGTACCCTTTGGTCCTTTATGACCTAATCTTGTACCTTGCCCACCAGCCATTAATAATACCGCAAATTTACCATCTTTAATCGCTTGTATCCCAAGTGAACGGTAAGATTTCAGTTGTTCTTCTGAAAGTTGATCTTTAACTTCAAACTCAACTTGTTCTATATTATCTGCAACATCTATTGTCTTTCTATTTATGTATACATCTTGATATAGTTTATCTATTTCATCTAAATCTAATTGATTAATATCAGATTCTAATTGTTCTTTCTCACTTTGGCTCATCACTTTAGTATATTCTAAAATGTGATTTTGACCATGTTCTATCAGGTTTGTTTCATCTAGCATTATAATACCTCCGAAAATTTGACTCATTCTTATTATACGACTTTAGAACGATTTGTCTAAAAATATCATAAAAAATTTATAATTAAAATGATTATTTCAAAATTAAATGGGTATTTATAATAATGTGTTGCTTTAAACACAAAATATCCCTATATATAATAGGCCAAGGAGGATTTTATTATGAGTTTAGGAGATAAGTTTAACGATGCAAAAGACAAAGCAGTTGAAAAAGGTAAAGATCATGTAGAAGAGAATAAAGACGAATATACTGAAAAAGGTAAAGACTTCGCTAAAGATAAAGGCGAAGATTTAAAAGGTAAATTCGGAAAATAACATAATGTTTAATGGAAGCTAAGACACTACCTTTTGTCTTAGCTTCTTTTTTATATAAACAATCGATAAATATCTTTCCACCATAAAACGACCGTGATAATGGTAAATGCAGATGATAGACTTAAATCCATAACACCGCCTGTTCTAAATACAATGGGTAATTTAACTGAGACATTTAAAGGATAAAATAGTTTAACGCCTCTTGGTGTTAACATATCTAAAATAATATGCGATAACATACCTAATATAATCGAAACTAAATATGGTTCTGGTGCGGATATGCTTCTCAATCCCCAAAATATTAAAAATAGAAATAATAATGAATGGGTAAACGTTCGGTGTCCAAAAATTAATCTAACAATAAAACTAATAGGAAATATTTTCTTGCCTAGATTACTTTTGAAATGACAAATATCTGGGACCAAACTTGCTACGCCACACAAACTTACAATCGTAAATGAAGTAAAAATATCTTCTCCATAATAAATACTTAATGATGACCCGATGAATATACCGCATGAAAGATGTGTTTTTCCTGTCATATTAATGTTTCCTCTTTTCAATTACTTTATTTTATTTTACCACAGAATACCGAACAAGTATACGAACACTTTGTGACTTTATAGTGATATACCTCACATAATTACAATTCAAATGACAAAATTGTGAAAAGAATCACATAAGTATTGATTTGTTATTAATCCCTGTTAAACTATAGTTGTAAGTCATATTAAACATAACCCTATACCATTGTTGAAATAACCCCCTTATTTCACAATAAAAAAACGTTCATCAATTACGATGAACGTTTTTTTATTTAGCTTGCTTTATTTAATTGCGTTTCTTGATGATAATCACTTTGAGTGGTTTCATTGTTGCTTGATTGTTGAGCGCGATTTTGACTTTGCCCTTCTCTATTTGTATTCTCATCTTGTTGGTTCGTGTTTCGAGAAGGATCTGTTTGATTATTATCCTCTTCGTATGGTTCATTACTTTGTTCATTTGATCCTTGACTAGAATCTTCATTTGTGTTTGAGTGTTGTTGATCATGATGACCTTGATTATTTTGATCATTTTCTTTAGGTAATGAACAGCCATCATCATTACATAAGTAACCATCACGTGATAAATTTTGCCAAGCTCTCGTAAATTCTATTGTATTTTCTGCTTTATCACATTCCGCTTGAGAGTTACCTTGATTTAATAAACAATTTCTAGCTACTGTATAAGCTTCTGTATCAAACGTTTCAGTTTCATTGTGATTGTTTGGTTTAACACCATTTACATTTTCTTCTACTGGAATTTCATCTGTAGATTGTTGATTGTTATTATCATTTTGTTCGTTCTGATTATTATTATTATTTGGTTTTGATTTTTCTTCTTTAGTTTTAACATCTTCACCTGTCGATTCTGCAGTTGTTTTTTCTTCAGTAGTAGTCGTTTCAGATGATTTTTCGTTATCATTATGTTCATTATTCTTAGAAGTTTGGTTGTCACATGCTACTAGAAATAATAAGCAAACTGTTAAGAGACCATAAATCCATTTCATAGAATCACTCCTCGGCCTTTTTGCTTTTTCTTTCTTACTATTCATTAAAGACACTTCTTTCTTATAAAATAATTAAGCATTTAATAAAACATAAGAATATCATACATGATAAACTAACATTAGTAAAAACTATTGTAACATGTAGGAGGTATTAAATATGTATAGAAATGTTAAAAAGGATGAGTGGACAGGTAGAACAGATAGTACAACATTGCGTTCTGCTTTTAGATTTCATCAAATCGTTGATTCAATTCATATTGAGAAAGAAGACATTACACCAAAGAAAGAATTCGAAAATCAAGTTAATATGGCACTTATAGGTTTTGAATGCGATGAAGGTGTTTCTAGAAATAATGGTCGACCAGGTGCTGTAGATGGTCCTAAACATTTTAGAAAAGCCTTAAGTCCTTTACCAATACATAATGAGTATTTACATTTAACTGACTACGGAGATATCATTTGCCACAAAAATAAAATGGAAGAAGCGCAATCAGAACTTGGAGATAAAATCTCAAACATATTATTACATAATGACTTTACAGTTATTATCGGTGGTGGTCATGAAGTATTATATGGCCATTATTTAGGCGTAAGAAAAGCCAACAAAGACAAAAAAATTGGCATCATCAATATAGACGCACATTTTGATATGAGAGATTACGATGAGAAACCATCTTCTGGCACAATGTTTAAACAGATTTTAGATCAAGACGATCAAGTTGGTTATTTCGTGCTAGGCATTCAGAAAAATGGTAATACAAAAGCACTCTTCGAAAGAGCTGATGAATACGGTGTCCAATACATTCGTGAAGATGAGCTTCGTAGCCATTTATCAATAGAGACTATTACTTCTATTAATTCATTTATTGAAGGATATGACGAAATCCTCATTACATTATGTACAGATTCGATAGATGTAAGTTATGCGCCTGCAGTAAGTGCACCTTGTATTATGGGCTTACAACCTCAAATTGTTCAAACAATTTTACAATTAGTTACAAACTCAAACAAAAGTTCAAGCATTAGTATTGCTGAACTATCACCAAGATTCGATATAGATAATCGAACTGCAAGATTACTTGCTAATATTGCATCGAATATTTATCACGATCAAGCAGAAGTTATTCAATCACAGTGGGAGTCCTAAATCATGTCAGAATTTAAAAAAGGTATTATTTATGCAATATTTGCATATATTATTTGGGGTGTCCTACCAATTTATTGGAACCTCGTAAGTGAAATTGGACCATTCGAAATTTTGGCACATCGTATTATATGGTCAGCAGTATTCATGTTATTACTGCTATTATTTACAAAACAATTTCCAATGTTCAAAGCAGCAACGATTAAATTATTTAAACAAAAGAAAATGCTATTCGCTATTATCATTGCTGGTTATATTATTACAGTGAACTGGGGTACATTTATCTGGGCTGTTAATAATCACCATGTACTACAAGCAAGTCTTGGTTATTACATCAATCCGTTAATGAGTATTTTCTTAGCTTTTATTTTCTTAGGAGAACGATTCTCAAAAGCTCAATGGGTAGCTATACTATTAGCATTTGTCGGTGTTATTTATATGACTTTTCAAGTTGGCGAATTTCCATTCGTTTCAATATTACTCGCAACATCATTTGCGCTTTATGGGTTAATCAAGAAAGTTGTAGATATTGATGCATTTAGTAGTATTACGATAGAATGTATCGTAACATTACCAGCAGCACTTATTTATATCTTCTACTTATCACAACATAATACCGTTACATTTGGTATGAACAGTTCAAGCGGATGGTTATTACTTTCTGGTGCTGTTACAGCTGTTCCATTAATTTTATTTAGTGCTGGAGCAAGAAGAATACCACTATCATTAACAGGCTTTATACAATATATCGGTCCAACTATCATGTTCTTTATCGGTATATTCTTGTTAAACGAACATTTCGATGTTGATCAATTTATTACATTCATATTTATCTGGGCAGGTATTATCATATATAGCTACAGTAAATATGTAGAACTTAATCGCAATAGAAAAAAATTAACAAAAGAAGCTAGCTAAAAAACAATAGAAGCAATAAATAAAGGGTGAGACATTTATTGATGTCTCACCCTTTATTTATTAATATATATCGCCACAAGTTGTAGCTAATAATGCTTTAATTGTATGCATTCTATTTTCTGCTTGTTGGAATACTTTCGAATAATCTGATCTAAATACGTCATCTGTCACTTCCATACTTGTTACACCAAATTTTTCGAAACAAAGCGCGCCCATTTCAGTATTCAAATCATGAATAGCTGGTAAGCAATGTAAAAATAAAGTTTCATTTTTACCAGTTAAATTAATTAAGTTTTGATTAACCTGGTAATCTTTAAGTAATTCAAAGCGTTCTTCCAATTGTTGTTCCTCACCCATTGAACACCAAACATCTGTATATATGATATCACTGCCGTAAATACCTTCTTGGATATTATCTGTAATTAATATCTCACTTCCAGATTCTTTACTAAATGACAATGCCATATTTTGAACTTCTTCATTTGGTTGGAGTGATGATGGTGCAACAATATGAATATTCACACCTAAAATTGCACTCGTAACGAGCAACGAGTTCGCAACATTATTGCGTCCATCTCCTATAAACGTCAAAGTCTTTCCTTCGTATGTACCAAAGTATTCTTTAATTGTCATAAAGTCTGCTAACATTTGTGTAGGATGCCACTCATTTGTTAAGCCATTCCATACTGGTACGTTCGAAAATTGAGCTAAATCTTCTACTGTCTTTTGTTCAAATCCTCTAAAAGCAATACCATCAAACATAGATCCAAGTACGACTGCTGTATCTTCAACAGATTCTTTCTTACCTAACTGTAAATCATCTTTACCTAAATAAGACACACTTGCACCCATCTTAGTTGCAGCTACTGTGAAAGCTGAACGTGTTCTCGTTGATTGCTTTTCAAATAATAAAGCGATATGTTTCCCGTTTAAATAACGGTGTGGGATTTGATGCTTTTCTTTGAATTTTAATTCCATTGCCAAATCAATAAGCGATTCTAATTCTCCTTTAGAAAAATCAACTTCTTTTAAAAAACTTGTCTTGTTTAATTCCTTTAACATAGATAACTTCGTCCCAATGAAACCAGCTCCTCATTTATTTATAAAGATAATATTACAACATAGCATTCTGTTTGTAAATAGTTATTCAATATATTGCATAAAAATACTATCATCAATTAGTATGACATAATAATTAAAAAATATAACACATTTTCTCGTTTTTCTATTGAAAACGGATACATAATGCGTTATGATGTAGTCATCAAACAAAAGGATGTGTTTAGATATGGCAATGAGAGTATCAAAGGACAATAATCAAGTTCATATTCAATGGAGAGTAGCGGACATTACAATTCCAAATAATGAAATTAAAAACATTAAAGAGGATCAAGATATTCACGCTTTGTCTAATGAAGCCCAAGATCATATCGTAAGAATTGGCTCAACTTTTGGCAAAACAAATCGTGTGATTATCGAAACAAATGATAAAGAATATATTATTTATACACATGCTGATAAGAAAGTTTACAACGAACTTACTAAAGAAGCTTAAGTTCAAACTTTCAGGCATTTTAAATAAACACCTCGAAGTCATATAAAGCTGACTTCGTGGTGTTATTTATATGGCATTTTCAAATTGAATTATTATGATACATTTTTAAAGCATGCTAACATATAAGAAAGGAGTGATGATCAATATGTTAAGAGACTTAAAAGGGCTCAATGCAGTCATTACAGGTGGCTCTAAAGGTATCGGTAAATCAATCGCGATTGCATTAGCTCACGAAGGCGTCAACGTTGCAATTGCAAGTAGAAATATTGATACTTTAAAAGCAACAGCCGATGAACTTAAACAATATGACGTCAAAGTATTTTATAAAGAAACTAATATTGCGCACCAAAAAGATGTGCAACGTTTTATAGAAGATTCATATCATGCATTAGGCTCTATTGATATCGTGATAAATAATGCAGGTATTATGAAGAACAATTCATTTTTAGATGTAAGTGAATCTGAGTTTGATCAATTATTCAAAACAAATGTTAAAGGTATATATTACGTTTTACAAGAAGCATTACCACATCTCGTAAGACAAAAAAGCGGAGATGTTATTAATATCGCTTCAATGTCTGGTTTAAAAGCCAGTGCAACAAGCAGTATCTATTCTGCTACTAAATATGCAGTAATTGGTATGACTGAAGGTATTATGCAAGAAATGAGAAAACATAACATCCGAGTATCATATTTAACCCCTTCAGCTGTATTAACAGACTTAATTGGAGAAACACAATTACAAGAAGATACAATGACGCATCCAGAAGATATAGCAGACGTAGTCATATCACAATTGAAACTACAACCAAGAACATTTATGAAGACAGCACAAATCTGGGCTACTAACCCAACACCAAAAGAATAGGAGAGATAACAATGTATGTTGTAACAAATAGAATTAAAATGAAAAAAGGTTATGCAGAAAAATTAGCACCAATGTTTACTAAAGGTGGCGCATTACAAGAAATGAAAGGTTTCATAAAAGTTGAAACTTGGAACATGCAAGACATTGATGACAATGACGAATTACATGTAAATATGTGGTGGGAAGAACTAGAAGACTTTGAAGCATGGAAAACGAGCGATGCATTTAAACAAGCACATAGTCGCGGTGGAGACAGTAATAAAGACAAAGGTGAATCACCAATGTTAGGATCTGAAATCGCAATCGCTAAAGTCGAAACAACAATCGATCCAAAATAATAATATAAAAACGGACAAACTGAACTATTTAAGTTCATTTTGTCCGTTTTTTAATTTAAAAGAAAATATGAGCTAATATTACAATTATCGGTAATGCAATAATTGTACGCATAATATAAATCATGAAGAGTTTCCCTAGGCTTACTGGTATTTTCGAACCGAGTATAACGCCCCCTACTTCTGATAAATATATTAATTGTGAAATACTTAAAGCACCTACGATAAATCTTGTCATATCACTTGGTACATTACTAATAAGTAATGATGGTAAGAACATATCTGCAAAACCGATTAATAATGTTTCAGACATTTCTTTTGCATATGGTATTTGCATTAATTCTAATAATGGTACAAATGGTGCACCTAAAATACTAAATGTTGGTGTATATTCAGCAACAATAGTTGCTAATGTACCGATTGTCATAACGACTGGTAGTACTGCTAACCACATATCCAATACAGTTTTCACACCATTGATAATGAATTGTTTAAAGTCAGGTGATTTTACAGCTTTTTGAGTTGCTTGTTCAAATCCCCATGATATTGGATTATGTGTTTTAGGAATTGATTCATTTAATTGCTCAGTGCTACCGTTTGAATACTTATCTGGAATTTGTTTAAGTGGCCAAATTCTAGGCATTATAAAAGCTGCTACAACACAAGCTAAAATAACGGATAAATAAAATTTAAAGAAATAATCCATTAAGCCAATTGTTTGAGCAATGACAATTGCAAATGTGATGGATACAACAGAGAATGTTGTCGCAATGACAGTTGCCTCTCGACGTGTATAAAAGCCTTGTTCATATTGTTGACTTGTAATCATTACGCCTACAGTTCCATCACCAATAAATGAAGCTAGATTATCAACAGTTGATCTACCAGGTAATTTAAATACTGGTCTCATAATTGGCGCAAACATTGGTCCTAAAAATTCTAATAAACCAAAGTCCATTAATAATGGTAAAAACAAACCTGCAAAGAAGAATACTGCAAGCAATGTTGGTAATAAATCATTGTAAACCATTAATCCAGTATTTTCATTTACAACTATACCAGGTCCAAAATCGAAATAAATGAATATTGCAAATATCGCACCTATTATTCTAATTACGACCCAAATCCAATTGACGTTAAACAATTCGTTCGCTATAGATCTCTTAGTAGAAGTACTGAATATCGTAGAATAGATTAATGTCATTACTGCAGAGAAACTAATTAAAAGCATTATAATTAGTCCGGCATAGTCACCTATCCAATCTAAAGCTGTATTTGCAAGGTATGCAACAGGTAAACTTGTTTCTTTCTCCCCTTTATCGTCAGTTACCGTAACGGGAACTAAAAATAAATATATTCCTAACACTGATAATATAATAAACTTTAACCTTCCTACTAAAACGCTCGTCTCTTTCATACTTTCTCTCCTTTTCGCAAGACTAACTATACACAAAAATTAATAAATATTCAATACTATTCATCTCTAATTGTATTATATATTTTTATGTAAGCGCTGTCATTATTTTTAGTAAAAATAAAAGAATTATTAATCATAATATACCAATGTATTTATTATAATTTTTCTTTAAATATTTTTAATTTTCAAACATCTATTTATTATCCGTATAATATATAGATCAATTCCAATTAAATCTTTCATTTTATACCTTAAAAACACCTTAAATTTCTGATTGTTCGGGTATTAAATTTTATCTGTATTTTTACAAATCACACTGTTATAATCATGATTATATGTCAAAGAGAAGGAGTTATATGATGTCGAAACCTCGATTAATTACATTTATGTTAAGCGTATTTGTTGTGGGAATGGTTGAACTAATGATTGCAGGTATACTTACTTTAATGAGTAAAGATTTGAATGTATCAGAAGCAATTGTAGGACAACTTGTAACAGTTTATGCATTAACATTCGCAATTAGTGGTCCCATACTTGTTAAACTCACTAAAAACGTCTCACCAAAGACTGTATTATTAGTAAGTATGGCTATATTTATTTTAGGAAACGGAATAATTGCGATTTCACCTAACTTTACAATACTAGTAATAGGTAGAGTATTATCTTCAGCGGCTGCTGCTATTATTGTCGTGAAGATTTTATCTTTAACAGTTGTGTATTCAAATCCAAGCGAACGCGGGAAAATGATTGGACTTGTTTATACTGGTTTCAGTGCAGCTAACGTACTTGGTGTTCCTCTAGGCACTAAAATAGGTGATTTAGTAGGTTGGAGAATGTCATTTGTATTTATATCTACAGTAGGGATTATTGCACTTATACTTATTATTTTTAATGTAGCAAGCAATAAAATAGATACAGTAGAATCTTCTAGTCAAAGCCAAGATTACAAAGTCGTTCATCCGTTAGAAATTGTAAAATATTTAAGCATAACTTTCCTTATATTAGCGGCAAATTATGTTGTCGTAACGTATATTAGTCCGTTACTATCTGTGTATGGATATGATTTAAATATCGTATCACTCGTACTACTCGTAGCTGGTATCGGTGCAATTATTGGTACTTCATTAGGTGGATATATTACAGATGCATTAGGCAGTAAAAAGTGGCTATTAATTTCATTAAGTACTTATACAGTACTAATGCTTGTATTTGAACAATTCTTACCTATACTTATTATTACATTAATAGGCGTATTTGCTTGGAATATTGTCCAATGGGGATCAAATCCACCTATCCAAATCGGTATCATCTCTCAACTTGAAGGAGATACAAGTGCGGCAATGAGTTGGAACATGTCTAGTTTAAATGCAGGAATAGGCGCTGGTTCATTATTAGGTGGTATATTTGTATCATACTTTAATGTTGTATCTAGTCTATATGTAGCTGGTGCATTGAGCTTCATTGCATTCCTAATTTGTTTAACGATTAAGAAACAACCAAAGACGCAAAAAGCATAAAAAAAGCGAGTGAGATAAATATCTCACTCGCTTTTTTTATACTTTATTGTAATTCTTTATTGCTTTTTGATTGGCTTTCTTCATCTGATGATGCGTTCTTTTGTTCGTATTCTTTTCTACTCATAACATCATCAACGTGCATATTTACTTCAACAACTTCAAGTCCAGTCATATGTTTAACTTGCTCTTTAACTAAGTCCGCAACTTTTTTGAAGATTTTAGGAGCTGATTCACCATATTCTAAAATTACTTTTAAATCTACAGCTGCTTGTTTTTCTCCTACTTCAACAGAAACCCCTTGCGTTACGTTATTTCCAGATGTGAAACGATCAGTTAAGCTAGAAGCAAAGCCGCCTTTCATATCTAAAATACCTCTAACCTCTCTAGCAGCAATTCCAGCAATTTTTTCTACTACTTCATCTGAAAATGATAATGTATTTGAAAATTGTTGCTCTTGAGCTTGAGCTTGTTGTTGTTGAGCTTCGCGCTCTTGTTCATTTACCCCTGTTTGTTCATTGTAACTACTTTTTACTTTGTTGTTGTCTACGTTTGCCATAATAGATTCTCTCCCTTTAATTTATAATTTGTTTATTTGCATTATTTATATTGTAAGCAGTCTAACTTATTCTATTTAAGAAATTTAAGAACTGCTGTGTACAATCTTTAATATACCCCAATCCTACACCTATTAAACATAGGACTAGGATTAAAACTGTTTTCCAAAAACCAATTGTTAAAAATAGTACTGCTAATATTAACATTGCGATAAAACCAATAATTCTCCATTTATATTCTTTAATAAAATTAATGAATTGATTTGGATCTTGATTTTCATTTGGCATAATCGGAACCTCCTATCCTTAGTCTTATAAAACTCTTGTGTCACTCGATTTTTGATCTCTGACATTAATCTCAATATTTTTTACAGGTATTTCTGAGAAATGCTCAACATTTTCCTTAATATCTGATTTAATTCGATCCGTTAATGTTTGAATTTGGCCTGTATCTGAAACCACAAAGAAATCAGCTTTGATTGTTGCATAAGATTTATTTTTCTTATTATACAGTTTAGAAATAACATTTGGTTGACGTACTTCATCGTATTTTTGAATAGTACGATAAACACATTTTTCAACTGAATTTCTCGTAATATAAATGTGACCATCCTCATAGTCACGATGTAAGCCTGGCTTTTTATGTGTTGGTTTAAATGTTGCAAAGAACATCAATATACCAAAGAATATTAATACACCTGCACAAGCAATCAACGTTGGTTCAAACCAATTATATTTTAATAATTCTTGTTGATAGCTCTTAATTTGGCTAATATCCAAGTACATAAAAAGAAGCGTGCCTACAACTACTATTATGAATAAGCCTAGGAAAAAATTCTTTAATCTTCTCACTGGCAACTGCACCTCCTATGTAAAGTTCTATTACTACTCATAGTTATACCCCTAAAACGATTTTGAAAACTAAATTTTATAATTTAAGTAAACTTTTTTGGAACATGTTAATAAATCTTAAAATTTGTAGTAATTAAAAAATAAAAAACTCTCTTCCATTATAGAAAGAGAGTTCATTATTATATATGCGTTGATTTTTGCATTAAGTATAAGAAATAAGGAGCACCAACTATTGCAACAATAATACCTGCTGGAAGTCCGTTAGGTTCTAATACAATTTTACCAATTGTATCTGCTACAACAAGTAAAATCGCACCGTTTAACACTGCAATTGGTAAATATAATTGGTGTCTCGGTCCAACAATACTTCTTGCTATATGTGGTCCCATTAAGCCGACGAAACCAATTCCGCCTGCTACTGAAACTGCAGCTGATGATAATACAACAGCTAAGAATACAAGTAGTATTCTTTCTCTATTATTATTAATACCGAAAGAAACGGAAATTTGTTCATTCGTACTTAATACATTTAATACATTTGCTTTATAGAATAAGAATGGCATGACAATAGCTAACCATGGGATAAATGCGAACACAAACGGCCATTCATCTCCCCATATATTACCTGCAAACCATCTTGCGATAAATTCCATTTGATCTTGATCAAATGTAGACATAATTGTAATAGATGCACCACTCAGAGCAGTAGATAAACCTACACCTATTAAGACCATTCTTACAGGGTTTATACCTTCTCCACGTTTATGACTGAATATGAAAATAACCATTGCAGTTGCTAAACCGCCGAGCATACTTACAATTGGTAATACATATACAAAATCTCCTGCTTTTATCGTACCAACAACAAGAAATAGTGTAATCATAAACCCGCTTCCTGCATTAATACCAAGAATACCTGGTTCTGCTAAAGGGTTCTTGGTAATACTTTGTAGGATTGCACCACTTAACGCTAAACTTGCACCTGCAAGTATTGTGATGAGCATTCTAGGCATTCTGAATTCAAATAATACCATTGTATCTAGTTCATTACCTTGTCCAAAAATCGTCTTAAAAAATTGTGTAAAGGACATATTAAATTCACCAGTTGTCATAGCAAATCCCATAGAAGCAATAAGTGCGATAACTAATATAATAAATGTAATACGCTGCTTTTTAATTATTTTAGGATGTATCATAATATTTTACCGTCCCTTCTTACAAGATAAAGGAAGAACGGCACACCGATAATTGAGATAACAGCTCCAATAGGTGCTTCTCCTAACATTCTTGCAATCATATCTGCAAATAACAGGATAAAACCTCCAAGAACTGCTGATAAAGGTATCACACGCTTATAATCAGTTCCAACCATGAATCGAACAATATGTGGCACCATTAATCCGACAAATGCGATTTGTCCAACGATTGAAACCGCTATACCTGCTAGGAACATTGTAGCAATTAGACTCGTGTATCTAACAAATGTACTATTTTGACCTAATCCTTTTGAAAGTGTATCACCTAAACTAAGTATTGTAAGTTGTCTACTCATGATAATAAGGACAATTAAAATAACAATAACAATCGGTGTAGAGATCATAAGTTGTTTCCAAGTTGTACCACTTACACCACCAACACTCCAGAATGTTAATGTTTGATTTAATCTAAATATTAAAGCAATTCCTTCACTTGCAGCTGTTAAAAGCGCAGATACTGCAGCACCAGCAAGTACTAATCTCATTGGGCTGAACCCACCTCGTTTAGATGAGCCTACACTCATAACGAGTATGCCACCTATACCAGCACCTACAAATCCAGCAAGCATTAATGTGAAATAACCTGCATTAGGTATAACGGCTAAAGTTAAAGCAAGCATCATACTCGCACCAGCATTAAGCCCTAATAAACCAGGGTCAGCTAAGCCATTACGTGTAACACCTTGCATGACAGCACCGGATACAGCAAGTGCCATACCAACAATGACAGCACCTATTTCTCTCGGAATTCTTATTTCTCTTAATATATTATGTTCTTCTATTTTTGGATTATAATGAAAAATCGCATCATAAACCACTTGTATCGAAGTCGTCTTTGCACCAAATAAAAATGACAGAAGTAAAACAGCTACAAGTAACATGATTGTAACTGTTAATATAATGGGATAGCGATTAACTTTTAATGATTTAGTCTGAGTCATTGAGTTGCCATCCTTTATAACTTCGTATAGTGCTTACATAATAAATTATATGTTACAAGCATTGGTTTTCCAGTTCGTGGGTCTGTAGAGAGCTCTGCATCAATATTGAAGACTTCTTCCAATATTTCATTTGTTAAAACTTCTTCTGTTTGACCTTGTGCAACAATTTCACCAGATTTCATAGCAATTAAATGATCTGAAAAACGAATTGCTTGGTTAATATCATGTAATACCATAATAATTGTACAACCTTGTTCTTTATTTAATTCTTGTACAAGCTCTAAAATTTCTAATTGGTGTGAAATATCTAAATAAGTAGTTGGTTCATCTAAAAAGATGATATCTGTTTTTTGTGCGAGAGCCATTGCAATCCAAACACGTTGTCTTTGACCACCACTTAAATCGTTAATCGATCTATATTTAAAATCATGCGTACCTGTTACATTTAAAGCCCATTCAATTTCCTCTTTATCTTGTTTAGATAATCTACCGAAACCTTTTTGATGAGGAAATCTACCATAAGATACAAGTTCTCCAACTGTTAATCCATCTGCAACATCAGGAGATTGTGGCAAAATAGCAATTTTTTTAGCTATTTCTTTAGTTGAAGTTGAATGTAAATTCTTACCATCTAACAACACTTGACCCGTTTGTACATTTAATATACGGCTTAAAGCTTTTAATAAAGTAGACTTACCGCAACCATTTGGTCCAATTATAGAAGTCACTTTGCCATCTGGTATTTCAAGATTCAATTCATTAACTATTAATTTTTCACCATAACCTATTGAAATAGCTTCTCCCGTTAAACGATTCATAAAGAACCCTCTTTCCATTAAAATTAACTCTATTTATATGACATTTTCATTAATTGTATATATCTGTAAATGATAATCATTATCATCATTCATATTCATGTATTATAGCATTTAATAGTATCTTTTTCTATCATTTTCTGAATATTTTCGTATTCCGTTCACAAAAAGAGGTTGGAACACTTAACGTATTCCAACCTCTTAACATTATTATTCATCTACTAAAAATCCATTTCCAAGAACGTCTCTTACGTCATGGACAACGACAAATGCATTTTCATCAAATTTTCTAATCATGCGTTTTGTTCTAGAAAGTTGTGTCTTCGCAATAACGACATATAAGACATCTGTATCTTTCTTAGAATAATAGCCTCTACCATTTAGAATCGTACAACCACGACCAATTTGTTCATCAATCATTTTAGCGATTTGATCGGGATTTTGAGAAATGATTGTAACGGCTTTTTTAGGATTTAGACCTTCAATTACAAAGTCCATCACTTTTGTTCCTACATATAATGAAATCACTGTAAGTAACGCTTTTTCTAAAGGCATTACAGTAAGTGAGAACATCACGACGATAAGGTCAAAGAATAATAGAGCATATGATGTATTAACGTCTAAATACTTATGCGCTATTCGAGCAAGAATCGTCGTTCCAGCAGTCGTACCACCAGATAATACAATTAGTCCTATACCTAGACCAACCATGAAACCACCAAAGATTGTGTTAATTAAAATTTCATTCGTATGCACAACCCAAGAGTCAGTTAGACCTAGAAATACAGAAATAGCAATAACAGCTATTATCGTATAAACAGTACTTCTCTTGCTTAAAAATTTATAACCTAACGCAATTAAAATAGCATTTAAAATAAACGTAGACCATGCAGGTGAAATGTCGAATGCATAAAGTAAGATTAAAGAAACCCCAGTTACGCCACCTTCACCTAAATTAGCAGAAATGATAAAGGCATTAACACCCGTAGCAAAAATAAAAGATCCTGCCAAAATTAATATCATATCTCGTAAAATTCTATTTTTCATGACCTTACCTCCTCTATATTTTTTAACAGACATATAGATACTACCACAATCCTCAAATCCCCTCAACATGCCGATTATAAATAGAAGACGAATCATATAATGGATGTATAACGGTGATGTGAAGAAAGTAGTTTGAATTGAGTGAAGTGATAGAGGAGAGAGAAATAGGTGATGTCTTGGCTTAATTAGAGCGTTAAGCCATGACTTAGGCTATCTCTTGGCTTTATTCAGACATTAAGCCACAACTCGTGTGTTTATTCCTCCTTTAACTCACATCTTCCACTATCTTATATCTTCAATCCCCTTCATTTTCACATTCACCACTTAATTCAAACTGTCATCACCAAAAAAGTACCGACAAAATCGTTTCTAGATTTTGTCGGTACTACTGTCTTCGTATATTAAACCCCTGATATATCTTCCTCTTAAAATTCTTTTTCAAAGGGTTCTTGTATATCTTTTAACACTTTAACAGAGTTATCAAATAATGATTTTTCTTCTTCATCTAATGGCATTTCGATAACTTCTCTAATGCCTGATCTGTTTATAAGTGCTGGTACGCCTATATATACACCTTCATGTCCATACTCGCCTTCTAAATATGCAGACACTGTTAACACCACATCTTGGTTGTTCAAAATAGCTTTTGTAATACGCATTAACCCCATTGCTACTCCATAATAAGTTGCACCTTTTGCTTCAATAATTTCATATGCTGCATCACGAGTTTGTACAAATATTTCTTCTACTCTATGTTTGCGTGTTTCATCTTTTTCAATAATACTTCTTAATGGTTTACCTGCAATATTGGCATGAGACCAAACTGGTAATTCTGAATCACCATGTTCACCAATAATATTTGCATGAACACTTTGTGGTGCGACATCGAATTCTTCACTTAATAAATATCTAAATCTTGCTGTATCTAATATAGTACCTGATCCGATTACACGTTCTTTTGATAAACCTGAGAATTTCATAGTTGCATATGTTAATACATCTACTGGGTTAGTTGCAATTAAGAATATACCATCAAATCCTGAATCCATAATTTCAGTAACGATTGATTTGAAAATTTTCATATTTTTTGCTACTAAATCTAGTCTTGTTTCACCTGGTTTTTGAGCTGCACCTGCACAAATCACAACTAAGTCTGCATCATGACAATCTTTATAATCACCTGATTTAACTTTAATTGGTGAAGGACCATATACTGTACCATGATTTAAATCCATTACATCCCCGATTACTTTCTTTTTATCTAAGTCTATGATGACAAATTCATCACAAATACCTTGGTTTATCATTGAAAATGCATAACTTGAACCTACTGCACCATTACCTACTAATACGACTTTTTTACCTTTGAATTGTTTCATTATAATCGCTCCTCAATTTATATTTATAAAATTATTGTTAAAATAAATGTCCATATACAGATGAATATTAAGAATCCTACGCTATATTTCAAAGTCATTTTGAGCAATTCAGACTCTTTACCAACTTCTTTAACAGCAGCTGTTGCAATTGCGATAGATTGTGGTGAGATTAATTTAGCTGCTACACCACCTGCTGTATTTGCAGCAACTAACAATGGTCCACTTGTACCAATTTGACTAGCTACTGATGCTTGAATTGGTGCAAACAATGTGTTGTTATTTACAACTGAACCAGTCATGAATACACCTATCCAACCTAATACTGGAGATAGTATCGGGAAGATGTTACCAGCTTTTGCAATACCTTGTCCCATTGCACCTGTAAGTCCACCATAAGTTGTAATTTTCGCGATAGCTAAAATAAAACAGATTGTCAAAATTGGTAACCAAAGTTCTTTAATTGTTACGCCTAATAAATTAAAGGCATCACTGAACTTAAAGTGTTTCGAAATGAGTATTGTGATCACTACTGAAATTAATATTGCAGTACCTGTTGCACTAAATATGTCGATTTTTAATGTAATCAGTTTATTTGTAATTTCATTAAATGTTCCTGGAATATTTATATTCCATACTAATGAAGAAAGTAAACCACCTTCAGCAAATAAAGCTTTGAAAAATGGTGCACTCCATATCATGACAAAAATCGTTAAAATATAGAATGGGCTCCATGCATACATAATGGATTTAACAGAATGTTTCTTTGTTTCCAATACTTCTTGATCTGAAACTCTGAAAATATTTTTAGGTTGGTAATATTTTGAGAAAATTGCTAATGCAACCATTGATAATAATGGTGGTATAATATCAGCCAATTCTGGACCTTGGAAATACGTAATCAATATTTGTAAGCCAGTATATGTTGTACTTACAACAAGTATCATCGGTAAAATTTCTTTCACACCTTTAAATCCATCTAATATCATGACAAGTAAAAACGGAATAAAGAAGTTCAGGATTGGGAGTGTAAGTGTTGAAATCTGTGATACTTCAAGCGCTGAGATATTACCGTGAAGACCTAAACTATCTATAATACCAACTGGAATACCTATAGCACCAAAAGCGCCTGCTGCTCCGTTAGCAATTAAACAAAGCATTGCTGCCTGTAAAGGTTTAAAACCAATTTGAATTAACAATACACTACATATTGCGATAGGGACACCAAAACCAGCGGCACCTTCTAAAAATGCATTAAAGCTAAAACCTATTAATAATAATTGGATACGTTGGTCTTGAGAAATACCTGAAATACTATCTTGAATGATACTGAATTGTCCTGTACCAATTGAAACTTTGTATAACCATACTGCCATTACGACAATATAGCCTATTGGAAGAATACCTTGAAAGAATCCTTCTGTTATAGCACCAATCGCCACAGTATGTGGTAATTCGAAGATAAATGATGCAATGACTAAAGTTACAATAAGTGTCGTAATAGATGCATAAATACCTTTCATTTTAAAAACTGTTAAACATAATAGAAATAATATAATCGGTATACTAGCAACAATTGCTGATAGTGTAACGTTGTCTAATGGATTTATATTATTTAGTAGCACAATGAACAACTTCTTTCTTATTTTTATTTTTCAAGATGCGCATCTTTAACTTTTGTGATTCTTTTCACAATGTAAATATAGCACCTCAATTTCTTGAGGTCAATAGGTTTTATGCATATTTTGTGAAAATATTCACGATTTATTTACTACTGATTTTTTGATTTTTATTGAATCCTTTGCCCTATCTAAATGGTTGCGTTTTCATTATTTCTCATATTTTTTTAACTTTTTATAATAAAAACAAGATCCTGAAATATTTTTCTAAGATCTTGTTCAATACTATATTATTCAGTTAAACTTTGCGTATTTACAAAATGTCTATACTTTTCATGAGATGCTAATAATTCTTGATGTGTACCTACACCTGTAATTTGACCTTTATCTAAAAATACAATTTGATTGGCTTTTTTAATCGTAGCAAGTCTATGTGCAATCACAATAGTTGTGCGATCTTTCATTAATTCATTTAATGCTTGTTGAATGTAG
Source organism: Mammaliicoccus sp. RAM2 (assembly GCF_045897195.1). Taxonomy (NCBI): domain Bacteria; kingdom Bacillati; phylum Bacillota; class Bacilli; order Caryophanales; family Staphylococcaceae; genus Mammaliicoccus; species Mammaliicoccus sp. RAM2. Next base: position 28,513 of record NZ_JBJNWI010000003.1, read on the forward strand.
AATTCACTTTCACTATCTAAATTAGCTGTCGCTTCATCTAATAGTAAAATATCTGGATTCTTAATGAAACTCCGTGCGATATCTATACGTTGTCTTTGCCCGCCAGATAATTTTGTACCTCTTTCACCGATTTCTGTATCAAACCCTTGTGGAAATGCCATTATAAAATCATAACATCGTGCCATCTTCGTATAGTGTACAAGTGTTTCTTCTTCTACTTCTGAATAGACACCATATGTTAAATTATCTCTTATCGTCCCTGACATCATTGCATTAGATTGCATAACATATCCAATTTTCTGTCGCCAATATTTTAAAGATATATCATCTATTGGTTGGTTTCCATATAATATTTGGCCGTGATCGATTGGATAAAGTCTTTCAATTAAACTAAACAGCGTACTTTTTCCTGAGCCAGAAGGACCAACAAATGCCGTAACTTCTCCAGATCGAATAGATAAAGATAAATCTTTAATAACGGAATGAGCTTCATATCCAAATGAAACATTTTCAAATGTAATATCTTGATGATTCGTAATCGGTTGATTATGATCATCACCTCTTTTTTCCGCTTCTTCTTGATAAATCTCATAGATACGTTCACTTGCGCCGACAGCTTTCTTATAATCCGTTAAAAACATTGAAAAATTCAAAATTGGCGCTGATAATTGCACGACATAGAATATCATTGCGACCAATGTACCTGCAGTAATCGCTCCACTCGAAACTCTAATACCACCAAAACCAAGTATCACAGCCACTGTTAACGTCATAATAACGCCTGAAAGCGGGGAAATGATTGCTCTGATTTTAGCTTCTTTTAAACCAAGATCATATATACCTAATAAAGTTCCTTTTGTTTTTTCGAGTTCTTTTTCTTCTGATGTTGTCACTTTAACTAATTTCATTTCAGTCAGCACTCTTCCTAATATACCGCTGAATCTAGAAATCTCAGTTTGTGTGTCTCTTGAGATTTTACCCATTTTTCGTCCTAAAGGTACCATTATTCCTATAAATATTGGTAAGATTAGGAACGTCATGAGCGTCATTTGCCAATCTAAAATAAATAACATCACTATCGAACCAATAAGTGTTAACAATGATGGTAATACGCTAGGTGCTTTTTCAGAGATAAATAAGTTAATCACATTCGTATCATCTGTAATTCTACTCATCAATTGTCCACTTTCATTTTTGTCAAAGAAACTCATTTTCAAATTGATTAAATGCTTCCAGAGCTTTTCCCTAATTGAATAAATTGTTTTTTCACCAATCTTGCTTAGTAAATATGTCCCGATACCACTCAAGACTGCATTTACTAAAAATACGCCTATAAAAAGCCAAACCATTCTTAAATCTAAACTTTCTGCATTAAATGTATCTACTAATTTCCCAGTAAATAATGGTACAAGCAAACCACTAAGACTACCTAAAATTGAAAGTGTCATAGCCGTAAACACTAATTTTTTAGGCCAGTCTACCTTTTTTAGTAAATAAAGCAGAGGATTTTGTTTTGTCATTTTAATAACCTCTTCACTAAAGTTAATGATATAGTTATATTTTACAGCATTGAGATTATACATACCAAATTTAAAATATGTTCACAAAAAATTAACGTTCATTTGTTATCTTATTGTAGGGTAGTTAATTAATATATGTTAGAATGATATAGTTAATTTTAAAAATAAATAAAGAGGTCTTATCCATGAAAAAAAGTCTATTATTATTTTTTGCATTACTTATATTGAGCATATCGGTAACTCAAAATACTTATGCAGCGGATAATCCGAAATCACCAACACAAGTAGCCAATGAAAATGGATACTCACTCGGTGAAATCTATGAACCTGAAGGCGCTATTAACTATAGTTCTGAGACTGGTCAAATTATGTATGAATATAAAATAGATGCTAAATGGTATCCAGCAAGTATGTCTAAATTAATGACATTATATTTAACTGAGAAAGCAATCAATAGTGGTAAACTTGATAAAAATGCTAAAGTTAAAATGACGGATGAAGAATATCGTTTATCTACATTACCAGAATTAAGTAATACAAAATTGTATCCAGGAGATGTATATACAATCTCTGAACTTATGCAAATAACCGTTTCTAACTCTTCAAATGCAGGTGCGATGATTTTAGGAAGAGAAACGATGAAAGCTGAGAACTTAGCTTCTGCTAAAAAGATAGATAAAAAAGATAAAGACTCCAATAAAAATACTGCATCTAAACAACAAAAAAAGGATTTAGATTCTGACTTTGTTGACTACATGAATGAAACAGCAAAGAAATTAGGTATGGAACATACAAAATTCTACAATGCCAACGGTGCTTCTAATAATTTATTATTAGAATATAAAGCAAAACGATATCAATCAGATGAGGATAATTATTCAACATCTAGAGACTATGCAATTTTAACGCAACACCTTGTAAAACAGTATCCTGATATTTTAGAATACACTAAAAAAGTTGCCCCTACTGTTCACTACGTTACATATTATACGTATAATCATTCACTTGAAGGTGCAGATATGTCACTTAAAGGTACAGATGGTCTAAAAACGGGTTCTAGTGACACAGCGGACTATAACCACAGTCTTTCTACTAAAAGAGATGGATTAAGAATTAATCAAATTCTCTTTGGTGCCGGAGACTATAATAGTGTCGGTGGTGAGAAAGAACGTAATATGATGGGTAATAGCTTGATGGAAAAATCATTTAAAGAATATGAATGGAAAAAAGTATTATCTAAAGGGACTCAAAAAATTAATGGCAAGAAATATTATGTAACAGAAGATTTATATGATGTCGTTCGTAAAGGCGTAGATTATAAAGTTGTACTTCAAGATGGACGTGCAAGCATTGATTATAACCGATCTTATATCGATGATAGCTATGGTCCACCATCTGTAAAAGTAGAAACACCAAGTAAACATAAATTTAACGAAACAAAGAAAAAAGTTACAAGCACTGATAATAGACCTATTATTATGACAGCATCTATTTTACTTGCTGTCGGTATTATCCTTTTATTAACTTGGTTAATCAAGCGTAAGAAAAAATAATAACGGATATTAAGTCTTAAGTCCGACAACAAAAACGTCACTTTAGTGTAGAATAGTCTTAAACTATTCAATACGAGGTGACGTTTTTTTGATTCAATTTTTACCGAACTTTCTATCAGAACCAATTAATTTATCCTTAACAACGATAACGATCATCGCGCTTATATATGTATTTGTTCATCATAGAAGACAACAACCCATTTTAAGTTTAATCGATATTATTCTAGGATATTTTCCAATACTCATCCATGAGATGGGTCATGTTATAGCAAATAAACTATCAGGTGGTAAGCCTAAAGACCTCGTAGTTGTTTGGCGTCGTAAAGAGCGTATGGAAACCGGTAGACAAGGTTACGCCGTTACTGGTTCTAAATCACGATTAAATCAATTTATAACGACTTTATTCGGTTATATCATGCCGCCAATTATGTTGATTTTAGGTGTATGGCTTAAACATCACACATTCGGACCAATTTTCTTAATCATTCTTCTGATTATGTTTTTATTCTATGTCATATTAACATCTAAGAAATTTATCCCAAGTATCATTCTCGTCATTATTGCAGTAGCTTTATATGAAGTACTGTCTGCACCGAATATACATGGCTTTGGACAAATCATTACGTATATTTATCACATTAGTTTAGGAACATTATTAGGTGAAGTCGCACAATCAAGTATTACAATATTCCTATTAACATTCTCTCGTTCAAGACAAGAATGGGATGGTAGTCAGTTAAAACAGCTCACTAAAATTCCAACTATTTTCTTTAGTGTCATATGGATAGCAATTAATGTATATGCGGTTATGTATACTTTTAATATTTTATGGCCATAGATATTGGAACTTTTAATATGAAGTCTTCGCGTAGTATAATTCGACTTTATACTTTACTGCACGATATCTCTTAGTCTTCGTGCGTTACACTCTGATTTTGTACCTTAGCGCACGATATCTCTCAGTCTTCGTGCGTTACATCCTGATTTTGTACCTTAGCGCACGATATCTCTTAGTCTTCGTGCGTTATATTGTATCCATTAACAAAAAACCAGCAGAAATTCATTCGTTTGAATTTCTGCTGGTTTTTACTTATTAAGCTGTTTTTATACCAAACAAATATGATGCATTTGTTTCGCTTATCATAATTGTTTTATCTTCAAGTTTAAGTTCTATGAGTTGGTTTAAGCTATCTTTATTGCTAATTGTTACTACATCTCCAATATGCAATTCTTGATTACTTAAATAATCTAGGAGATTCACGTAATCCATTACACGTTTAATTTCAACGTCATCTCCAATTTCAAACTCATTTAATGATGTGTTATAAATTTCTTCTATTTGATTCTCTCTTGGAATAATACCACCATGCGGACAAGTTGTTGGGTAACCCATTAACTTATCTATCTTATCTATAAAACGGTCAGATACACGATGTTCAAGTATTTCTGCTTCTTCGTGAACCTCATCCCAAGTATATTCAAGTTCTTCTATTAAGAATCGCTCTATTAGTCTATGTCTTTTAATAATATTTGTTGTATGATCTAAACCCTTTTGAGTTAATTTCACACCTTTATATGGACGAATATCTACATAATCATCCTTTTTCAAACGTAACATCATTTCACTTACTGATGAAGGTTTAATATTTAAATCTTGCGCTAAATTCTTATTGGATACGTAATCTGTTGTGCCATTTAATCCAAAAATCGCTTTTAAGTAGTCTTCTTGTTCTTCAGTCAACATCTACTCTGACCTCACTTTTATTATCGTATATTTATTGTACCACGATTTATTTTTACAGGCTATCTCTTGACTTTAGATAATTTTCTAATATAATCAAATTATAGTTTAGGTTAACCTAAACTTATTTTTAGAAAAGGTGATAACATGTTGCAGGTAAAAAATTTGAATTTATATTTAGGTCAACAGCACATATTGCATGATATTAATTTAACAATTAAATCTACGGGTGAATTAATTGGCATAATGGGACCAAATGGTGCAGGAAAATCTTCATTTATTAAATCGATTTTGGGTGAATTTAAGGCATCAGGTGAAGTTTATTGGCAAGACAAACCGATAAACCAACAGTTGAAACAGTTAACGTATATTCCTCAAAGAAATCAATTAGATCTAGATTTCCCTATCACTGTTCAAGATAGTTTGTTAACAGGCTACTATGCTACATCAGGTTGGTTTAGACCGTTAAAAAAGGAAGCTTATCAAAAAAGGGATCAATTAATGTCAGAGTTACAACTTACTTCATTAAAAGATAAGACATTAAATCAATTAAGTGGTGGACAATTACAACGTGTTCTTTTAGCAAAGTCTTTAATGAAAGACAGTGATTTATTATGTCTCGATGAACCATTTGTCGGCATTGATTTTAAGAGTGAAGAAATCATGATAAACATGCTTAGAAGATTAAAGTCAGAAGGAAAACTCATCATCATTGTTCATCATGACATTCAAAAAGCCAAATTATATTTTGATAGAATCATCCTCCTCAATCGAACTATTAAATTTTTTGGCTCAGCATCTGAAGCTTTAACAGAACACAATATTAAAGAAGTATTTCTAAAGGAAGGCGTTACACCATGATTAATGAATTTATCTCATCCCTAATACAATATAATTTTTTAAGTCGAGCACTGATTACTGCAATTATAGTTGGTGTTGTCTGTGGCATTGTAGGTAGCCTCATAATATTAAGAGGTTTATCTTTAATGGGTGATGCTATGAGCCACGCTGTACTACCTGGTGTTGCAATAAGCTATGTATTAAACATCCCAATGTTTATAGGAGCCTTGTTCACGGGTATGTTAACGAGCTTTCTGATAGGTTATATTGCCCAACACTCTAAAACTAAAAATGACGCAGCTATTGGTATTATCTTTACTGCATTCTTTTCCCTTGGAATTATTATCATAAGTCAAATTAACTCCTCTACTGATTTATATCATATTTTATTCGGGAACATACTAGCAGTAACTTCAAGTGCATTTTATACAACGAGTATTGTCAGTCTGATTGTTATCGCTTGTGTCATATTATTTTACAAACCCTTGCATTTATCAACATTTGACCCTATTGCAGCTAGAATGAGTGGTTTAAATGTAAAATTCATTCATTATTTTGTCATGATGCTATTGGCGCTCGTAACAGTTGCTAGTTTACAAACAGTGGGCATTATACTTGTCGTTGCACTACTCATTACACCGAGTTCAGCTGCATTTTTAATAACTAAATCATTAAAATCAATGATGATTGTCGCAAGTATTATCAGTGCAATATGTGCGGCCTGTGGCATGTATGTTAGCTACCTTTATAACTTACCAAGTGGCGCGTGTATCGTATTAGTCTGCTGCTTTGTATATATGATTACATTCACCATACATAAAATGAAAATAAAATTTGCTTAGGAGGTTAAACATGAAAAAGTTATTTATGCCTTTACTCGTTGTTATTATTTTATTAAGTGCTTGTAATGCGTCGTCTTCAAATGACGATAAAAATTTAAAAGTTGTAACAACAAACTCAATATTAGCTGATATGACAAAAGAAGTAACAAAGACTGACGCAAAAGTCACAAGTATCGTTCCTATTGGACAAGACCCTCACGAATATGAAATCAAACCTAAAGACGTCAAAGCTTTAACAGATGCAGATGTCATTATATATAATGGTTTTAATCTTGAAAGTGGAAATGGTTGGTTTGAAAAAGCATTAGAACAAGCAGGTAAAAAAATCTCAGACAAAAATGTTATTCAAGCAACTGAAGACGTTACGCCTATTTATTTAAAAGGTGGAGAAGGCGATAAAAATAAAATCGATCCACATGCTTGGTTAAGCATTGAAAATGGTATAAAATACGTAAATACAATTGAAAAGCACTTAAGTGATATAGATAAAGATCACAGTAAACAATTTAAAGATAATGCTGAGAAATACACGAATAAATTAGATAAACTACATCATAAAATGATGACAGCATTCAATGATATTCCTGAAGATAAACGTGCTTTTATAACAAGTGAAGGTGCATTTAAATACTTTGCGAAAAGCTATCATATTACACCAGGATATATATGGGAGATTAATACAGAAAAACAAGGTACACCAGACCAAATGAAACAAGCCATTAAATTTGTGAAAGACCACGATTTAAAATCATTAGTCGTCGAAACAAGTGTTGATAAGAAAAGTATGCAGACATTAGCAGAAGAAACAAACCTCAACATTAAAGATGAAGTATTTACAGATTCAATCGGTAAAAAAGAATCTAAAGGTAACTCATATTACAACATGATGGAACACAATGCAGAAGCTATTCATAACAGTATGAAATAATAAAAAAAGAGGTCGAGATTTAATCATCTCGACCTCTTTTTTTGTGTATTTAACTATCATTATTCTGAATTCTGGTAATTAGAACTCGTATCCTTACGGACATTTCTCAGAATTCTGTCCCTAACGACACCCATAACATACACTTCTCAAACAATATCTATTATTTTAATGTTGGATCATCTTTTTTCATGACTTGTTTATATTTACTAAATGTTTCTTTATCATTTTTAGAAAATGCTTCGTTCATCATTTGTCTTTTTTCGGCTCTTCTTCTTCTGTCTTTTTTTGTTTCTTTACGATCATACCTGAAGTTTAGTGAAGTACCTTTTTTAGTAAATTCTTTCATATACATATATGATCCTGAATTATAAGCTGCTCTAATAATCATATGTCCTGCTACTGGAGATGTTAAATATAAGAACAGTATTGTTAATAATGTTCGGACACTAAAGTATTCTTGTGTCACTAAGAAATATATAAACACACCTGTCAAAGTAAGCAACACAGATAATGTAGAGCTTTTAGTAGCGGCATGACTTCGAAGAAATGTATCTCTAAAGCGTACAATTCCTATCGCACTAATGAGCGCTGCTATTGAACCTAACAATATTGATAAAGCGGCAATTAAACTAACGATCTCGCTTAGATTCAAAGACACGACCCCCTTCTATGAAACGTGAAATACCTACTGTACTCAAGAAAGAAAGTATTGCGATAATTAAACTCGCTTCTAAATAACTGAATGTATCATAAATAATGCTTAATACCCCTACTACGGAAACTAGAATCGCACCGATAGCATCAAAAGCAATGACTCTATCTGCGGTAGTAGGACCTATGATCATTCTGAGAAGTACGACAACAATGGAAATACCATATATAACAAGCGCTGTTTTGATAATTGCTAAAATGATAAATGACATTATTTAAGCACCTCCCAGATTAGTTTTTCGTATTTCTTAATTTGCTTCGTTAAAATTTCTTTTTCTTTATCTGAAATATCAATTGCATGTATAAAGAATCTTCTACCATCAGGTGAAAGTCTAAGCACGACGGAACCTGGTGTAAGCATAATAAGCAATGTTAACAATGTAATCGCCCAATCTTGTTTTAACGTTGTTTCATAAGTTACAAGACCTGGATTAACTTTGTTCGTTTTAAATAAAATATAATTGATTGTTGTCATACTTGAAGTCACAAGTTGATAGTTATAAACACATATAAACTTGAAGATTACCCAAACCTTTTTCAAGTAGAAGACATGTCCAAAGAATCTATGCATTAAATAAACAATAAAGATACCAATGAGATATCCACCAACAAAGGTTGATAAATGAAATTTATCTTCATCTTGGAACAGCGTCCATAAGAAGGCGATTAAAATATTTAATAACAACTGTGCCATTATTACTTCGCCTCCACTTCTACGTTTGGAATAATTTCTTTAATATATGACTGTTCATGTATGTTAAATTGTGCTGCTAATTCTGAAATGTTTAATACATATTGTGATGCAATACCTAATAATATGGTAGCTACTGTTAATATAATCATCGCGTATAATTTATGTTTAGAAAGTGGGACTTTTTCAACTTTAGGAATATCGTTTCTACCGAAGTACATCACTAAGAAAATTCTTAGTAAACTGTACATTGCGATGACACTTGTAATTACCATCACGATGACACCAATTGTATAACCATTATCTAAAGCACCTTTAATAATTAATAATTTCCCAGGAAATCCACTAAATGGCGGCACACCACCGATTGATAAAATCGTGATAAAGAATATAATCCCTAGACTCGGATAATATTTAATTAATCCACCAAATTGATCATAATATCTCGTGCCAGATAATAATACGAAAGTACCAATGATTAAGAATAGTAATGTTTTGATAATCATATCGTGACTGACATAGAATATTGCGCCCGTGATGCCATCACTATTATTTGCACTTAAACCGAGAACAGCAAATCCTATTGATAAAATAACTTGGTACGCTGCAATCTTTTTAATATCTTTAAATCCTAATACACCGATACTGCCGATGATCATTGTGATGATAGCCATGATATATAAAAGGAAGTGTGTAACTTCTGGCTTTTCATCGAACATCAACACCATAACTCTTATCAATGCATAAACCCCGACTTTAGTCATAAGGCTGGCAAACAATGCTGCTAACTCAGTGTTTAAAGCTGCATATGCTTTCGGCAACCACATAAACATGACTAAAGCTGCTTTACCACCAAAGACAAAAATCATAATAACTGCTACTAAAGTAACGGTCGTTGGTTGATTACTTTCAGTAATACGCATTGCGATATGTCCAAAGTTCAAAGTACCTAACGTTCCATATAAATATGCTACACCCATTAAGAAGAACCAAGAACTGACAACGTTAATAACAACATAGATAACACTCGCTCTTAATTGTTCAATAGATTGTCCAAGTGTTAATAATACAAATGAGGCTAATAACATAATTTCAAACATAACGTATAAATTAAAGATATCTGCCGTTAAGAAGCTTCCGTTTACACCTGTTAATAAAAATAGTATAAAAGATGGTAAGAAATATCTATTTGCTACTCTTTCTCGCTTACCAAAACCAAAATATATAATAACTGTTACAACAAAACAAGAAACAGTTGTAAATAGAAGTGCCAATTCATCTCCGACAAATTGTATACCAAATGGAGGTTGCCAATCACCAAAGTTAATAACGAGTACTTTATTTAAACTGACTTCTACCAGAAGCCATGCTGTTATGATTGTTATGATTGCTAAACTCGTTATCGCGATACGTCTTGTTAAAGCTAAACGTTCTTTAAAGAAGAACAATATTAATCCAGTAATTAAAGGTACGAGTAATGGTACTAATATTAAATTATTCATCTACATCTTCATCCTCACCGCGTAACGCTTCTATTCTATTTACTTTCGTCAACTTAAATGTTCTATATATAAGCACGAGTAAAAATGCTGTAACAGCAAAACCAATAACGATAGCTGTTAAGATTAATGCTTGTGGTAAAGGATCGACATAATCTTTTCCTTCTCCATTAATAAGTGGAACATTATTTCCACCAAACTCGCTCATTGATAAAATCATTAAGTTTGCTACGTGTGTATAAATTGCTGTACCAATAACAATTCGAATTAAGTTCTTAGACAAAATCATATATGTTCCTACAAACGTGAGTACGCCTATTATAATGACAAGTATTAAATTCAACTGTTATCACCACTTATCGCAAGCATGATTGTTACAACAGCCCCTACTACAGTAAGTAGTATGCCGAGCTCGAATAGTGTAACGCTTGATAAATGAATCTCACCTAACAACGGCCAAGTCATATAGCCATCTTCATGTGTTAGCATCGGATGCCCAAAGAACATAGGAATAATACCTGTACCAATTGAAATGAGACATCCAATAATCGTAACTGCTCTAAAGTCTAATGGCATAGATTGAACGACTGTTTCCACATCAAAAGCTAAAAACATTAAGATAAAGGCTGAGCTAAAGACGAGTCCACCTATAAACCCACCACCTGGGTTATCGTGACCAGCAAGAAAAATATAAAATCCAAACGTCAATATTATGAATATAGCAATTTTAGATATCGTTTCTAATACAACATCATTTTCTTTCATTTGGCTCATCCTTTCTTATCTTAAATTTAACTAATGTAAATATACCTAATCCTGCAATTAATATAACGATCCCTTCAAGCATTGTATCTAATGCTCTAAAGTCTCCTAGAATACCATTGACGATATTTTTAACACCTGCTAATTCGTATGCATTATCATAGTAGAAAGAAATTTTGTCGAACAGACTATCTTGTTGCATCATAATAACAAAGACAACAACAAAGACTGCCATTAATAAAGCAATTGTTAATTTCACAATTTCACTGATAACATTTGGTGTATCCTTCTGAACATTTGGTAAATGATAGAAGACTAATAAAAATAATACTGTCGTAATCGTTTCTATAACAAGTTGAGTTAAAGCTAAATCAGGTGCTTTCATAAATATGAATACGACCGCGATTGAATATCCGATGACACCATTTAAAATCGTCATTGTCATTCTTTCTCGAATAAACATTAATGCTGTTGCAGTAATCACAATATTAATTAATATAATGATTTCAAATGTTGTCGCTTCAGTAATATGGTAATAAGCAATATCATAAATACCTACTTGATAAATACCATATCCCATAATGACAAAGAAGATTACATAGATAATGTGTAAATATTGGTTCAATTTATTATTCATAATACCTTGAATTGAAAAAGTACTGATACGATCTAATGCATCCATACCTTTTGTATATAGCGTATTGATTTCTAATTTTTTAGAAATCTTACTATAAATAACATCCCATTTTGGCACGAGTATAAGAAGAGTCCCAATAATGTATATGCCAAGTGTTAAGAATAATTCCACTGTAAATCCATGCCATGCTTTAATATGTGGTAAATGAGCCATAATCTCGCTATCGTGGAAGATATCTCTTAATGCTGGACCAATTAGATATTCCCCTAATACATTCGGTACAAAGAAAATAATTGGAACAAACAATACGATAATAAATGGAGAGATTAATAACCCACCCCCATCATGACGTGGTACTTTCGGTAGTTGGTCTTTTTTTAGTTTACCGAAAAATGGTTCTTTAATGAGTTTAATACAATATACAAATGTAAATATACTGCCGACAAAGCCAGCTAATATCATAACGATAGACATCGTTTGATTAAATATATCTGTATGACCTGTTTCTACTAAACTCGTAAAGAACTTCTCTTTACTTAAGAAACCATTAAATAACGGAATACCTGCCATAGATAGAGCACTGATTGTCATGACAATTGTTGTTAAAGGCATGATTGTTTTTAATCCACCAAGCTTTTTAACATCTCTTGTTCCTGTTTCATGGTCGATAATACCGACACCCATAAATAGAACACTTTTAAAAATCGCATGATTAATTAAATGGAATAATGCCGCAAATAAGCTTGCTAAAAAGATTTCATTATCTGCTTTAAAATTACTATTTAATGCTAATAATCCTAAACCGATCATCGTCATAATCATACCGAGCTGACTGATTGTTGAATAGGCAAGCATTGCTTTTAAATCTTTCTTGTTAACTGCAAAGAATGAACCTACTAATAACGTCACTAAACCAATTGTGACAACTGTATAAACGACCCATGTACTTTGACCGATAATTGGTGTAAATCTTAATAATAAATATAATCCTGCTTTAACCATTGTTGCTGAATGTAAATAAGCACTGACAGGTGTTGGTGCTTCCATTGCATCTGGTAACCAAATATGAAATGGAAATTGTGCAGATTTCGTGAATGCTCCGAGTAAGATTAAAATGACTGCAAGTACAAACCATGGTGATTCATAAATTTTATCAATCATACCGACTTGTTCAGTAATTGTATTCGTACCCGTAATGCTGTATAGCAAAATCAAACCTACTAACATTGCCATACCGCCAAACACTGTAATTAAGAATGATTTCAAAGCACCGTCTTGACTCTTTCTACGTTGATACCAATATGAAATGAGCAAGAATGAAGAAATACTTGTTAACTCCCAAAATGTATATAACAATATCGTATTATTTGAAAGTACGACACCTAACATTGCTAACATAAACATTAACAAATACGTATAAAATCTTGGAAGATTCTCTTTTTCATGGGAAAGATAATAAATGGCATATAAGAAGACACCTGCACCAATTAATGAAATAAGTAGTGCAAAAATTAAAGATAGACCATCTAAACGTAAATCTAAATTAACATCTACAAGTGGAATCCACTCTTGGAAATAAGTAATACTTTGGCCAGCATATATCGTCTTAATCTGACTTAAGAAATATATGGAACTTAGAACTGGCGCAATTAAACTTAGCCATCCAGCAAATCGGCTAAACTTTGTATTCATCGTCATGAGCACGATCGACATCACAACGATAATCATTAAAAACAGCCATATTAAAGCCATACATTGACCCCTTTCTCTTTATATATTAAGTTCAATTGTCGTTTCTTTTTTTATAGTCGTGACATCAATGAATTTTAAAGTTTCTATTAAAGATTGATGTCCGAGGTATTTTTGAATAATCGAAACAGATACCCCTGATTTGAAGGCATGATATGCAAAAGTCTTTCTTAACGAGTACAACCCGATATTCTTCAACCCTACTTCTTCAGCTGCAACATGTATAATTCGATAAGCTTGTTGCCTTGATAATTGTTTTTTTGTTTTGATGGACATAAACACAAAGTCATCTCTTTTTAATCCTTCTTCATATATAAAAGTGGATAAACTTGATCTCAAATGTAACGGTATAACAACTTTAATTAAATCCTGTTCGTCATTTATCCAATCTTGCTTTATATCATTGTCCTCATCAAATAAATCTTGGACCGTTAAATTAAGTAGCTGGTTTACTTTCATACCCGTATGAATAGCTAAGCTAAACAATAAATAGTCTCTTTCACTATGTGATTTCAATACTTCATACATTGCTCTAATGTCATCTTTATTCTTAATTGGAGATACTTGTTGCATAAATTTGGTCCATCCTTCCTAATTAAGGTACATATTAATAATAATATATATTTGAGTAACATGAAAGTAATTTATACATTTTTTTGTCGTTTTTACATACTTGCTTCGATATATAAAGTGAAAGGAGGTTTTAATCATGGAAACAGTTAAAGATATCAACATCATTTTATTGCATCAGTATTTAGATGAAGCTTCTAAAGTAAAAACTGTTCAACGTAAATTTAATGCAATTAATTTAAATGTTACACCCGAACAAGTTAAAACTTTTAAAGGCATTATCGAAACATTAAGTGACGAGAAATTTAAAGATGCATATATCGTCAAAACAATACAGATAGAGAATTAATGCTATCTAAAAAGATTTAGGAGGTGAAAATATGAAAAGAGTATTAGAATTAACATTTAAAACATCTTTAGATAAAACATTCACATTACAAATTCAAAATCCAAAAGCAGACTTATCAAGTGATATCGTTGAAAATGCGATGAATAAAATTATGAATCTTAACTTATTTAACTTAAACAAAGGTGAGCTCGTATCAATCCATTCCGCACAATATATCGAGCGCAGCACACGCCAATTGATTAAATAAATATGCTAGAGTAACAGAAAAGGCAAGGACATTAATTTTGTCCTTGCCTTTTTCTTATATATCTTTAACGAGTGTTTCGTATTTTTCTTTATGTGACGCATCCATAAAATAGTAAACTTTTCTTTCGTCGAGATTACTTCTATATTTATCGATTAAACCTTTTCTATATAATTTTGCTAAGTTTGTACCTATATTAGAAGGTCTTGTTGTTAACTCTAAAAGTTTCCCACTAAGAATTTCTTTGATTGTAATTTCTTTTGCAGTATATATTTCTTCTAAAATAATGAAATCCACGAGTGATAATTTCTTTTCATTTTTTAATGTTGTCAATTTATTCTCATAGTCGATCATTTGTTGAATGGTTTTGTTGAATGTTTCTATCAAGTAAAGCCCTCCCAATTTAATTTTTCCCGATTTTTAATAGTTCACAATACACAAATTACATTAATTATTATTTTAACGCGTTTTAAATTCATATTTTGATTAAATCGATTAACATATTTGATTTATTATAAAGTATCTTCTCCATTTTATTAAATTAGGTAACATTTACATACGATTTTTGATATCATATTGTTAAATAAAGAAATATATTGACGGATTTTGATGTTTTATTCCATAATTTGTCTATATTTAGAGGTGATTATTTGTACAATTATAAGATTTCACTCCATAAAGAAAGTATCATTAATCCGAAGTTACTTGGATTTGGTGCTTTATGTTTTGTTTTAGAAGGTCACACAGAAGTTACATTAAATCAAACGACTTATGAATTTAATGTCGGTGACCTATTTTATCTTCAAGATAACGATAATTATTTGCCGATTATTAATAATGGATTAGTCGCTATACTTCATATTAGTTATGCAATGATGGAGAATTTAAGTGGAGAAGAAGCATTTGTCTTTAGGATTCCACGTACGACGAAGACAAATGAATTAGATAGATATAAGCATGAAATTAAAGAATTATATATTAGAGCCATACTTGCAAACTTAACAAACGTTAAAATTAGATGTAGTAATTACGTTGTTGAAATTTATAAAATCATGTTTGAACGTTTTCAAGTGGATACTAAAAATTATGGTCATATTGAAATTGAACTCAGCAGCCTTATTTATAAAGTAAAACAATATATTGATCAAAATTATCACGAAAGATTATCACTTAATAGTGTCGCGAGTCATTTTTATATTTCTCCTGAACATCTATCTAGAGAATTCTCTAAACAAATGGGTACTACATTCATACAATATTTAAAAGAAACAAGACTTTTTCAAGCGACATATGCACTACTGTTCACTCAGTTTAAAACAGAACAAATCGCAAATAGTCATGGTTTTTCTAGTTATCATAACTTTAATAGACAATTTAAAGAACAGTTTCATGTAACGCCTAATCAATATCGTCTTCAATATAGACGTCATAAAAAAGATAAAGAAAATGAAGTGATTTCTAAAGAGGAAAAAGCTTCATTGATTTCGAAATTACAAAAATTGATGCATAATAAATCGTTTGTTCATGAATATAAAAGGATGGCATTTAGTGATGTACCTTTTAAGACACTCTCAGCAAATCATAAGACATATTTACATATCGGTGATGTTTATGATTTTTATACACCTTTTCTTGGAGAAATTTTAGAAAATGTAGAAAAAATGACGGATATGCCGATTATTGTCATTCACTGTTCTATGAAGACATTCTTTAGTGAAGAACACCAAAATCATTATAAACAAAATTTGGCATTTTGTTTAAGTATGTTTTCAGATACGAGAATTATACCTGCCATAAAAATATATGATATTGATTATGACGACGACAACTTTAAAAACAACTGGCATGAATTAATAGATGCCATTTATAACTATTTCTATAATAAGAACGGAGAAATCTTCTTCGATCTAGATTATAATGATATTCATCATATTAAAAAGCAAATTAGAGAAACAAAGATGAAATTACCTGATATACATATTGGATTAAATGCGCCAAATCCATTTATGCATATATATGAAGAATTAGAGATCGATTTCTCGCAATATGAAGACATTGATGCCTTTGCATTAAGTTATAACTTTAATGACTTGTATAACTTAGATGAGATCAATAATTATGATATCGCAGACATTACAAATCAATATACTAAACAACTCATTCAAAATATGGCTTATTTAAAATCAAAAAATAAACATGTTATCCCTATTGAATGGAATATATTAAACGGTGATACGTATACAAGTAAAAGCTTTTATTTTAATGCGTCAATTATGTTAAAGCATTTAATGAGTATTACAAATTACATATCTGGTATAGGATTTTGGTTAATGGAAGAATCATCTGCTAAATATTCAACCATCGATCAACCTTTATCTTTATATTTAAAATATCACTGTAAAAGTCCAACGAATTATTTATTATCTATACTGAGTCATTTTAACGGTCATGAATTTTCTGAAGGTCCAAACTATATTAAATTTGAAATTCATAATAAAATATTCTATTTATTATTTAACTATGAGCTGTACCACCCACATGATATCAACTATCAAAATAATATCGGGATTATACTATCTTATCGAGACATTCCATTCAATAATTTCAGAGTCACTAAAATTACTTTCGATCAAGACAATGGAAATATCTTTAAAGCTATTAGAAAGTTAGATCATACTCATGGTAATTTGGACTTCTTAAATACAGTATTATTAGATAGATATTGTTCACCAGATATAGAAATGGCAGATTATAATACAAATAAAATTGACGAAACTTATTTCTTAAAGACGAACGCTGTACAACTATTAATTGTACAAAATAGAGGATAGAGAAACACATATTAAAACAAACGAAATAAATATTCAAAAAAATCTTGGGCATCGAATAGATGTCCAAGATTTTTTATATTTAATCTAATTCTAAGTTAGTACGATAATTATCTACGACTTCTTTCTTGCTTGAATCGCTAGGTACAAAATAATACAATCCATCATCTAGAATGGCATCTTGACCTTCTAATTGATTTCTATCAACATTATCTAATGCGTCACTATATTTAGATCTTAGGCTATTGATTTGTGAAATTTTTAAATCTGTTTGAACATTATCGCCTAATGTATCAAAGATTTGGTTGATTTTCGGTAATGAACCGATACTTACTAATTCTTTCGCTAATGCTTGGATAACAAGTTGTTGTCTTTCTTGTCTACCAAAGTCTCCACCAGCGCCATCTTCTTTTCTACTTCTAATAAATGCTAAAGCTTCGTCTCCATCAAGTTTATACTTTTGGTCTTTAACATATGAATTCCCTTTAACTGTAAATGTTGCATTACTTTTAACGGTTACGCCACCTGCTTGGTCTACTAATTCTTTAACACCATCCATATTAATTGTCGCATAGTGGTCAATCGGTACATTCATTAATTTCTCTAAAGAATTAATTGCCATTTTTGGTCCACCATATGCATATGCATGGTTAATTTTCTCGACAGAATCTCTGCCTACGATTTGAGCTCTTGTATCTCTAGGTACACTTACCATTACAGTCTTTTTCTTATCAGGGTTGATGGATAATAGTAAGATTGAATCTGATCTTTCTCCGCCACCTTCTGCTGCTCTTGTTGAATCTGAATCAATTCCGAATAATGCGATAGATATCGGATCGCCATTCGTATCTACTGCTTTCTTTCTTAATTCTGATTTATCTCTGTCTAATGGATTATGTATTGAATTACCTAATGCAAAGAATTTATAGACAAAAAATGCGATCACTAATAAAAATACGAGTAATAAAATAATAATGATTGTCGTTACTATTTTGAATGCTGTTGACTTCTTTTTCTTTGTAGAACGCTCATATTGGTTTGCCACGTGTTCTCAGTCCATTCTATTTTTTCTTTATTATACATTTATTTATACCATATTTCCATATTGAACATAATTATGTGCACAACTTAAATGCACCTATAATGAATATTTAAGTTATACAAAGATTCCATACTTATTTCTGGAAAGTCTATACATTATATGATAGAGTATTATTGTAAATCTACAACGTTACTTGTTTTTTAATTTATATGACATATTAAACGGGAAAGAGGATGAGATTCGGCGATCTCATCCTCTCTTTTTGCGTCTATTTCTATTTGTTTTAGATTTAATAACTTTTGTTTTTATATTAAACTCATCTGGATATCTAATTCTGACAACTTCCCCATAAAATAACCTTTGTTCTCCATATCTTGTACATAAAGATAACTCAGGATATACTTCTTCCACTTTTGCAATATAATTATATGACTTATCTCTTTTCAATACATCAATATAATAGCCAGGTTTAATACCTTTATCTGTTCCTGCATTAATAATAAATGACGTATCATCTAATATTCTTATAATTTCCACTTGTTTCATGATTTCACGCTAACTTCCTTTAATTCTTATTATATGAAATGGTGATGATAAGCGCTTAGATGACTGCTACTATTGTTTCATAGAGTTGAAGAATATTTATATAATTTGTCTTATGCCATTTCTTTTTCTTTAGGATATATAAACTTTTTACATTATTAATATCATTACATTACATTTTTTGGCAATAGGATTATTAGTTAAATTGTACTATTTTTTTATTGTTTTTTCAATATAATACTTAATTCAAAGAGACTGGGACATAATGGAATGTCTCAGTCTCTTTTAGTATCTTGGCAGTAGATGACTGAGTTGAAAATGCACTTGTAGCAAGCTTTTTTCAACTCTAGTCATCCTTGCCCGGGCGAGACTACGAAATCTTTTTTTTAAATTAGATTTCTGTCTCGCTCCCTTTGATAATCCTATTCTAGATACAATTCTACTGCATCTCTTGTTTTACTCATTGTTACGACATGTTCATCATAATTTCTTGATAAGTAACTATAGAAAAGAATATCTATAGTCATAAGTTGAGATATAAGAGAACTTGTCGCTGCTAACCTCAAACTTTTTTCAGAACTTGCGTCATGAATTAAATATATATCAGAAGCTTTTGCTAATGTAGACTGTTCTGACTGTGTTAAACCAACTATTTTTACACCATATTTTCGAGCTACTTTTGCTAAAGATAACGTCTCATGATTCTCGCCTGAATTGGATATACCTATCAGCACACAACTATCACTATGTGAAGCAATGGCTGTCGCTAAAAAGTGTGTATCTAATGAATGAATCACTTGTTTACCTATTCTTGTGAACTTCTGATACAAATCTTGAGCAACCAAACTTGAAGCACCGACACCAAATACGATAATCGTATCTGTATCGTATAATTGATCGACAACCTGCTCAATATGTTTACTCGAAATATTCTTTTCGGTCATTTCAAGTGTATGAGAAGCTCTTGTAATAAGCTTCTTACTAATTGAGTCGACTGTTTCATCTTGTTTAATTTCTTGATAAATACTTTGTTCATGTTGCGGTAAATATCTAGAAATTGCTAACTTCAAGTCTGTGAACCCTTTAAATTCAAGTTTATGTGTACATCTAATAACAGAAGCTGCACTCGTATTCGTTAATTTGCCAAGTTCTTTAGCGCTCAAGTTAATTGTTTTTTCAGGATGTTCAATAAAATATTCTGCAATACGTTTTTCATGTTTCGTTAAACGTGGCATTTGTTCTTTTATAAATATGAGTAAATGTTGATGTTCCATATGATTTAATCCTCTTCTAATTCTTGTGGTGCCGTCATTTCTTTATTTGTTCCAAATAAATATGTGGCAATGAATCCTCCAAGATATGCTGCAAGCAATCCTGCGATATATCCTAAATACATATTATCAGAAATAAGTGGAATAAGTGAAACGCCACTCGGTCCAATTGCTGATGCACCAATATGACCAATGCCACCGATAACTGCACCACCAACACCGCCACCTATACATGCTGTAATAAACGGTCTACCTAAAGGAAGTGTTACACCGTAAATCAACGGTTCTCCAATGCCTAAAATACCAACTGGTAATGCACCTTTAAGTAAGTTGATAATCTTTTTATTTTTTCTACATTTAAACCATAATGCAAATGCTGCACCTACTTGACCTGCACCAGCCATAGCTAGAATTGGTAAGAGGTAAGTTGCACCAGATTGATTAATCATTTCGATATGAATCGGTGTTAATACTTGGTGTAAGCCAAACATGACAAGTGGTAAGAACGTTGCACCTAGTACAAATCCACTAAATGCACCACCTATATTTAGAACCCAATCTATTACGCCTAATAAGCCATTTGAAATAAATCCGGCAATTGGCATGATTAAGAAAATTGTTCCTAGTCCCATAATAAATAGTGTAATCGTTGGCGTGACAATGATATCTACCGCACTCGGAACGACTTTGTGTAACCTTTTTTCAATTAAAGATAAAATCCAAACTGCAATGATAACTCCAATGACACCACCTTGACCGGCAGCTAATGGTTCTCCATTAAAAATATTTTTAAGTGGACTTTCTGGATCCATACCCGTCAGCATGGTTGTACCACCAATAACACCACCCAATCCTGGTGTCGCACCAAATTCCTTTGCGGCATTAATCCCAACATAAATCACGAGATATGCAAAAATACCATCTTTAATGATATTAAATACTAATACGAATTGTTCCCAAGTCGCACCATCTATTGTACCTGCTGTTAACATATTAGACAGTACTGCAGAAATACCACCAATTAAACCTGCACCAACAAAAGCTGGAATTAACGGTACAAATATATTAGCAATAGATCTTAATACTTTTTTAAATGGTGTTTGATTCTTCTTATTAATACTTTGCTTAAATAAATCCGCTTCTTTTTCAACTTGTTCTTTATTAGATGCTTTATGCTTTATATCTTCACCTAAAGGAACCCCTATAATTGAACTCATTTCATTAGCTACTTTATTAACAGTACCTGGTCCAATTACAACTTGAAGCATATCATCTTCTACTACACCCATTACGCCCTTTATATTCTTTAAACCTTCGACATCGACCTTACTGTAATCCACGATATTCATTCTGACACGCGTCATACAATGTATCACTTTGTCTAAATTATCTCTTCCGCCGACTTCTTTAAGAATATTTTGTGCAATCTCTCTTTCTTTTGACATAGCCTACACACCCCTTAATTTACGTGTTTCTCACAAACCCCTTAGCTTGTTTAAGTCTTACTAATGCTTCCTCTTTAGAAATTCCATGCATCCCCATTACAATTGCAACTTTCACTTGTTCATCACTTTGATTGAATAATCTCTCACTATCTTCATCCGTTGTTTGCAATACTTCTTGAATCATGTTTATAGCTCTTTGCTTTAATTTTTTATTAGTTGGTTTTACATCAATCATTAAATTCTCATATACTTTTCCTATACCAACCATAGACCCTGTTGATATCATATTAAGAATTAATTTTTGAGCAGTACCAGCCTTCAATCTAGTTGAACCTGTCAATACTTCAGGACCTACATCTACTTGGACCGGATAATCTGCATGTTTACCAACTTCAGATGCTTTGTTGCATGTCACACAGCCAGTAGGTACATTTATACTTTGTGCGTATCTTAAACCACCTATTACATATGGTGTTCTACCACTGGCAGCTATCCCGATAACCGTATCATGTTCATTAATATTTAAATTTCTTAAATCTTGTTCTCCTAGACTTTCATCATCTTCTGCACCCTCAACAGCTACAGTCATCGCACTTGGACCACCCGCAATAAGTCCTACGACAACATCAGGTGTTACACCAAATGTTGGTACACATTCAGCTGCGTCTAATACACCTAATCGACCACTTGTACCTGCGCCCATATAAATTAATCTTCCACCATTGTTTAATCCGTTAATAACTTGTGTAATTAATTGAGCAATTGCATGATTTTCTTCTTTAATAAACTGAGCTACTTTTTGATCTTCGTTGTTCATAACATCAACAAATTGCTCAGGTGTTAATGTGTCTAACTTAGACGAGTGCTCATTTCTTGATTCTGTCGTTAAACGACTGATATCCATTTTTTCTTCCCCCTTCACAAACTGAAAAGCTGTACCTGCATCAATTAAATCTATGCATGGTATATCTTGTTGGTATACATGTCCAATAACATTAACAGCTTCATGACGCTTTAAATCTTTATTGACGATTTGTAATTCATTCATATAGCGACCATACTTGTTATTATCTAAAGTGATCGCACCCCTTGTTCTTGCAACCGTGTTTTCAGGTAATATTTCAGATTGAAACATTTGCCGTCCTTCTTCCGCTCTAATCACATCTCTTGCTTTGTCTTTTCTATTATGAAAAATTCTCCCAATATAACTTTCTAAATGCTTTGTTTCAGATTGCACATGAAGTGACACGATTCCTTTATGAAAGAAGTTGTTGAATTGATTAATCGTTGTTGTATCGATACCTGTATCCCCTATACATATATCATCTACTCCTAATGCCGCTAATTCATGAGCAGCAATTAATGGGTGGCAATATCTATGATCTTCTAATGTAGGTAAACCTTCATATACCGGACCTCTATATACCGTACCTGTTACAAAAGCCATAATTGAAATATCCGGGAATGAAGTCTTTAATTTTGTGTTTTGCTTTATAAAGTAACCTTTATCCAGTCCAGTTTCAGGACGTGGGTAATAATTATGCGCAACCATAATACGAGACATATCAATATCTTGATCTTTAAGTTCATCCAACAAACTAATAGCATCCGTACTAGCATTACAGACAATTTTAACTTCACTTAATAATGAAATAATATCTGGAATCGCTAGAGAAATATCTAACCTTATATAATCAATACCTAAACCTTTTAATACATCAGGTTGCTTATAAGAAAGGCCAAGGTTTTGAAAAGCATGAGGACTCGCATCAGCTATAATCTCAGCTTTATCACCTATAAGTAACTTTAATGCTTTTAACCTATCAAAATACAATTCCGAATTCTCTTCAGGAATTTGAAGAGAAGTAAACACATATTTGAAACCATGATTTAACATCGTTTCAATATATAATTCATCAAACGCCTCACCTAAATATACCGAAAACCCTAACATAGCAACTCACCCCTATTGGAATCGTTTACATTATCTCATTTTTGAAACAATATTTCAATAGTTAAAAGTTTGTATGAATATTTGCGAAATATCGTTACAGAATGTGGGGATTGTAGGTAAATTTGAAAGTAATGGGCTATCTCTTGGCTTTACTCACTACTTAAGCCATGACTTGGACTATCTCTTGGCTTTACTCAGTACTTAAGCCATGACTTCAGCTATCTCTTGGCTTTATTCACTACTTAAGCCATGACTTGCTCAATCGCTTGGCTTTACTCAATAATTAAGCCATGACTTCAGCTATCTCTTGGCTTTATTCAGTAATTAAGCCATGACTTGAGCGATTTCTTGGCTTTATTCACACTTTAAGCCATGACTTGGTCGATCTCTTGGCTTTATTCACACTTTAAGCCATGACTTGAGCGATCTCTTGGCTTTATTCACACTTTAAGCCAAGACTCTATTTAAATTTAATACATTCAATCTCTAAGATTACTCCCCACCCCAAAAAAACGCCGGAACTTCTGCAGTTCCGGCGTTCTTCATTATTCTATTATTTCTTATTTATCAAACGTTCTACTAATTGGTTTACTTGTTCGATATTTTTAGTTTGTCGATTCAATATTTCTACGATCTCTTGGTTGTCTTTGTTTGTTTTAATATCATCTTGAGTATTATTTTCTTGCTTGTTACGATGTTGACGCAATGCTTCATATAATACTTCATCTTTATTTGTTTCATCTATCTTATCGTATATTGCTTTTGTTTTTGGACTTACTTCTATTGTTGTCGCATTTGTATTGTCTGTATCTGCTTCTTCAGCAACTTGATTATTTTCACTTAATGCATGTCCTTCTATATCGATTTTAGGTAAAATTGAATTTAGCCAATTTGGTATATACCATGATACTCTACCAAATAGTTTCGTCAATGCTGGAATAATTGTCATTCTTACGATAAATGCATCGAATAATACACCGAATGCTAATGCTATACCCATCGATTTAATCATAACATCATCTTGGAATACAAAGCTGATGAATACACTGAACATAATGAGTGCTGCTGCGACAATAACCGGTCCACTTTCTTTAAGACCAACTTTAATGGACTTCGTATTATTCATTGTACGTACATATTCTTCATGTACACGTGACATAAGGAATACTTCGTAATCCATGGCTAAACCAAATAACAAACCTATTGTGATAACTGGTAAGAATGCTAATAGCGGACCTGTTGTATCTACCCCAAACAGGCTACTCATAAAGCCATCTTGCATGATAAGTGTTGTGAATCCTAAAGTCGCTGCTAATGATAATACAAATCCCAGTACTGCCTTTAAAGGAATAATAATTGATCTAAATACAACCATTAATAATATGAAGGCTAATAATATAATAACACCTGCAAATAACGGTATCGCATCGTTAAGTTTTTCAGACATATCTATATTAATAACACTTTGACCTGATATTTCTGTATCTAAATCATATTTGTCTTTAGCATCTTTATTATAATCTCTTAAATCATGAACTAAATCATATGTTGATTCTGCATTTGGACCTTTTTTAGGTAGAACTGTCACAAGTGCATAGTCTTGATCTTTGTTCAATTGAGGTGGTGTGACAGTTTCAACATTTTTAATATCGTCTACATCTTTCATCAAATCTTGTAAATCATTTTGTAATGCTTTTGGATTATCTTTTTTATCAGAAGTATCTACAAGCATGACGATTGGACCATTAAAGCCTTCTCCAAAATCGTCAGAAATAATATCATATGCTTTCTTCTCTGTAGAATCATTTGGTTTCATACCATTATCTGGTATACCTAAACGCATATGTGTCACCGGTAGTGCTGCTGCAATTAAAATGACAAATCCAATGATTAAAGCAATCCACGGTTTACCTACTACAAATTTTGACCATGGTGTATCCAAACTTTCATTTGAATGTATTTTACGTTTTTTCGGATGAATTTGTTTATGGAAGACACTAATTAATGCTGGTAGTAATGTAATCGCACTGAGTACAGCAAAGATAACACTTAGTGCTGATGCAAATCCCATTGTAGCTAAGAAATCAATACCAACTAATGCTAAACCACAGACAGCTATGACAACCGTAACCCCTGCAAAGATAACAGCACTTCCGGCTGTACCTAATGCTAATCCAATTGCTTTAATATGATTTTTCTCAGTCTTAATAATTTGTCTATATCTAAATAAAATGAATAAAGCATAATCAATACCTAACGCTAGTCCAATCATAACTGCTAATGATAGCGTAACGTTTGGAATATCAAATGAATACGTAAGTAAAGCGATTGTACCAATACTAGAACCAAGTCCGATAACCGCACTTAGTATTGGCATGCCTGCAGCAATAAATGATCCGAAAGTCACAAGTAACACAACGAAAGCAATTACAATACCAATAGCTTCAGAAGCGCCACCAATTTCAGTATTCGCAGTTAAAGCATTACCTGTTAATTCAGTTTGAATATCATCATCTTCTAAAGTTTTAACAGCATCTTTAACTTTGTCAACTGAATCGGATTTAATAGAAGTTTGAGATACTTTATAATTGATATCTGCAAAAGCAGTTGTTTGATCTTTATTAATTTGTTTATTTTTATAAGGATCTGTCACTTCTTTAATATCATCATCTTTATCTTTTACATCTTTTAAAGCTTTTTGAATATCTTGCATAACTTTTTGATCCGTTATGCCTTTTTTATCTTCACTTTTAAAGACAACTCTTATATTTGCTTTTTCACTATCTTGATTAAATTCTTTCTCAATCTTTTCATTCGTGTCGATTGATTTAATACCACTCATTGTAATATCGTTGTCAAATGTGGGTTTATTAATCGTTAATGGCGTCACGATTCCAGCTAATAAGATGACCCATATAAATATTGTTAACCACTTATGTTTAGCAATAGAAGAACCCAATTTGTATAAAAAGTTCGCCAAAAATATTTCCTCCCTTAAATCTACTATATAGTTTATGCATACAGTGTATACAGCATAACGTTTATACTAGCACCTGTAATGTTCCATAAAAAGAGATAAAATCCCAAATGTGTATACTTTGTCTACACTTTTCAAAAATTGTAGAAAAGCTGTTAACAAAACGTTCACATTTGGGATTTCTTAGATCTATATTAATAGTAGAATTAATGCAAGAATTGCTGGTCCACCTTGTTTTAAAATAATAGACTTTGAACTTGTAAGGCTGCCATATATGGCAGCTAATATAATGAATATTAACAGAACCGCTACAAACTCTTTAGGATTACTTGATAAAAAGGCACCATAAAATAAAGATAATGCGAGTAAACCATTATAAATACCTTGGTTTTTAAGTAGTGTTTGAATATTTTTATCTTTTAACACTTGTTGCTTTATATTAAATGTTTCTGCCGTTTTTTTAGAAGTCGTAGCGATTGTTTCTAAATACATAATGTACAAATGTTCAACTGCTACAATAACGACAAAAATTGTTGCTAGAATACTCATATTTGGTCACCTCTATATAATAATTTGACTTTCTTTTTCATGAATCATTTCAATAATTTCATTTTTCTCATTCATAACTGCTACTTTCGGCGCATGTGACCTTGCTTCTTCATCAGTTACTTGAACATAGTTCATAATAATTATGACATCATCTACTTGTACAAGTCTAGCTGCAGCACCATTAAGACAAATTTTACCAGTTCCTCTTTCACCTTCAATAACATATGTTTCAAGTCTTGCCCCATTGTTATTATTGACAATTGCTACTTTCTCATTAGGCAAAATATCTACCGCATCTAATATGTCTGCATCTATTGTTATACTACCTACGTAATTTAAATTAGCTTCCGTTACTCTAGCACGATGAATCTTCCCGTTCATCATTGTTCTTATCATGAAATTCATCTCCATATATATTTTTAATTTATAAATTTTGATACTCGTTATTATCATACAATGATATTTCAATCCGTCAACTATTAAGTTTGAATATTACTTTTTTGTAACTATGGAACTAAATAGTGCGTACTTACATTCTGATATATTTACATTTATACTAACCCCTATAATAATAAAAAGGAGTTTTGAACATGAATGATACAACATTTCATAATGGTAACAATATGCCTAGTGTAGGACTAGGTGTTTTTAGAGTGGAAAATGATGACACAGCAAAAGATGCAGTTAAACACGCTATCATCTCAGGTTATAGAAGTATTGATGCAGCATTTATATATGGAAATGAAAGTAAAGTTGGAGAAGGTATTGCAGAGGGAATTAAAGCAGCAAATATCTCAAGAGAAGATTTATTTATAACTTCTAAATTATGGTTAGAAGATTACGGTAAGGAAAATGTTAAACGAGCATATGAAAAGTCATTAAAGTTATTAGGTCTAGATTATTTAGATTTATATTTAATGCACTGGCCAGGTACAGATGAAAATCTTATGATAGACACATGGTCAGGTCTAGAAGAATTATACCAACAAAAATTAGTTAATAATATCGGTGTAAGTAATTTCAATATAGATCATTTAGAAAAATTATCAAACAAAGCGACATATAAACCCGTCTTAAACCAAGTAGAATTCCATCCATACTTAACTCAATTAGAACTTAGAAATTATTTATATAGAAATGGCATAAAAATGGAATCTTGGTCTCCTCTAATGAACGCAGAAATATTAAAAGATAAAGTCGTTAATCATGTTGCCAAAGAAATTAACAAAACACCTGCACAAGTCATTATACGTTGGAATATAGAACATGGTGTCATCACAATTCCTAAGTCTGTTACACCATCACGTATAGAAGAGAACTTTGAAGTATTTGATTTTAATTTAAATGATGATCAAATACAAATGTTGGACGCACTTAATGAAGATAAACGCATTGGACCAAATCCTTCGGAATTTAATGGTTAAGTAAAATAACTATAAACTTAAATATATACTTTATTAATCTATTTTTTAAAATCTCGAACAATTGTTCGAGATTTTTTATTTTTCATAACTCATTTTTTACATTTCGCAAAATATATATATTATTTCAATTGTATTATACAATTATTTTTAATACTTTTTATTTTAATAAAATACATATGATTTTTTACTTATTATATTGCGTAAGTAGTTAATTTTTTGGTATTATTTAGGAGTAACTATTTCCACTTATAAAATTTCAACAAGTTTTAGACATTACAATTTTACTTTTTTAGAGATACGAAATACTTAAATAACAATTAAATTTAAAAATCAAATACTTGGAGGATAATATGGAAAACATTATTCATTATGAACTACTTAAAAAAGATATCTTTAATAGAATTTTTGATGAAATGCATTTAAAACGTATGGATTTAATCACACTATTCTATCTTAACGAGATCAATGAAGAGGAAGTCTACGTACGTAAATTGCGCAGACTCATGTTTGAACCTTCTTCTTCAGAATTAACAGGAGCATTAAAATCACTGGAAGAACTGAAATACTTCAATAAAGTAAGAGACCCTCAAGATGAGCGTTCTATCATTTTAAAAAATATCAATTACGAGGCTATTAATAAAACATTAAACAAATGCAAAAGTATCACTTATGAAAATTTATCTAAAGTTGAAGAAACATCAAAATAAAAAATTTCCAACCAAACAGGCTGGGTAATAAAAATTTCACCCAGCCTTTCCTTTTTAACTTAGAACTCGCTAACTTTCACTATTACGAATTGTAGTTGTTAGAACGAGGCTCGTCACGAACATTTCTATATACTTTGTTCCTTAAATTACTTTAATTTTCTATATTATGATTTATCCATGATAATATTTCATTTACATTAACATTTTCAAAGTGCGTAACATTTATTTTCTTATAATTTCCGATATGGAAATGGTCATACTGTCTATCTTCGCACCTAGATTTAAATTGTTCGAAATCATCTAAATCATCTGGTGTATTCGGAAAATCACCATCTTTATAACATGTAACAATATGTCCTACATGCCTGGCGTTATCAAGATCTCTTTCTTTCTGCCTCTTATAAAGCTCATGCATCTCTCCGTACAAAATTAATGTCTTAGGCTTGTATTGATATTGATTTATCATACTTGTTAACATGTCTTCTTGTTTATAACTAAAAGGATAATCAATGATGACTTTCTTAGAGTGTTGAAACAAATCATCTAATTGAATATAGAATGTTTTCCAAGCTTTGTCACCAAGTGTTGCTTTCTCAGACAAATTATTAAATCCATATTTATCAAAATAACTTTCTTTAATATCGTCATAAGACAAGATGTGCCAATTATCATTTGCTTTCATAATTTGATTTGCTAAGTAAGTCTTTCCTGTACCTGGTGGACCGGCCAATATTAATATAGACTTTTGTTTTTCTTTCATACTTTAACACGTTCTTTATTCATAAAGAGATTTATTTTATGCGCAACGATATTTTTCACCGCTTCATTACAAGGAATTATATTATGTCTTAAAGACTTATTGACCTTCGTTTCTCCAAAATATTTTTTGGCCGTTTCTGTCCAAGTAACAAGTAATTCTGTACCCACATTAAACTTTCTTATACCATTATCAATGAGTTCAGGAACATCTTCTTCTTTAACACCTGTACCACCATGTACGACTAACGGTGTGTCTACGATTGCATTAATCTCAGCTAACAATGGAATATTGACATTTGTCTTTGATTTAAATTGCCCATGATTCGTACCAATTGCAACAGCTAACGCATCTACCCCTGTTGATTCTGCAAAATACTTTGCATCTTCTGGATCTGTGTATCTTACTTCAGAACCATCTATTGTAATACCTTCTTCTGTACCACCAATAATACCGAGCTCACCTTCAACAGATGTTCCATGTTGATGTGCATAACCTACAACTGCTTTTGTTTTCATGATATTTTCTTTTAATGGTAATGATGAACCATCAAACATGACAGATGAATATCCTGCATCAATCGCTTCTTTTATATCATTAAAGTCTTTCGCATGATCTAAGTGGAGTACAACATCTACCATTTCTGAATTTGCGATGCTTTTAGTAACGGTTACTAAAGTCTTATATCCAATATATTTAGCAGTATCCACACTTGTTTGAATAATGATTGGACTGCCTGCTTCTTTTGCTGCTTCAATCATACTTGGTAACATTTCTAGATTATGTGCATTAAAAGCACCAATTGTACAATTTAGACCTTCTGCTTTTGCTGTTGCTTCTTTCAAATTAATATACATAATATTCGCTCCTTTAGAATGCTTTCATTAATGGTCCAATAATCCATGCATAGAATAATGCTGCTGCAACTGTATCAACATCTGTAGCGGTTGCATTAACAAATCCCATATTACTTAAGACGGTTATTAATAGTGCCGGTAATAATGTAATAAACAGCCCGTGTGCGATACCGCCAATAATGGCACCTCTTAAACCACCTGTTAAATTACCAAATATACCTGCCGTACCACCTGCGAAAAAGTTTGTCAGTATACCAGGTATAATCATTGCTAATCCGATAGTTGGGAATAAGAACATTGCAATAACTGTACCGATAGTCGTTGTAATAAATCCAATAATTACAGCGTTTGGTGAGAAAGGAAATAGTACTGGACAGTCTAAGGCGGGCTTTGCATCAGGTACTAATTTCATTGCAATACCTTTAAATGCTGGAACAATTTCGCCTAATAGTAATCTCACACCTGCTAATAGTACATAGACACCAACTACAAACTGAATAGATTGTAAAAATGCATACATAATATAGTTTGTATCACCTGATAATTTAGATGAGAAGTCTTCTCCTGCAAATAATACAGTTACTAAAAAAAGTGGTGCCATAACGACCATTAAAGATAAATATGTGTCTTGTAAAAATTCAAAGTTCTTAGGTAGCTTTAAATCTTCTACTGATTTTCTATTTTCTCCTCTTTTGCCGAATACGTAGCCTACACCTGCTTCAAATACATAGCCAAGCGTACAAAAATGACCTAAAGCAATATGATCGCCACCCACGATTTTTCTTACAAATGGTTGTGCAATAGCTGGCATCATTGTCGCGAATATACCACCAATTAAACCGCCAATAATAACGAGTGAAAGACCTCTTAAACCTGCAAAATATCCACCAATCGTCGTCATTGTTGCCATCCATAATAATGCTTGACCAGTTAGAAAAATATATTTCCATGGTGTAAATCTTGCGATCAAAATGTTAAAAATAAAAATTGCTAAAAATGTAAAAGCAATTTCTCTTCCGAGTCCTAAATCACCCATTGCTTGACCATTAATTGCTTCAATTGAAGGAACAATGCCCTCCATATTAAAACCTTGTGAAAATATTTTCCCGAAATAGGTTAAACTTCCTACAATAATAGCTGAACCTGCAGTTAATACTTGAAATCCGAGCAATGTTTTAAATGAACCCGATATAATTTGACCGGGCGTTTTCTTTTGTAATATCAAACCTAACATTGCAATTAAAGCGACAATTATTGCTGCTTGTGTCAAAATATTTTGTATAATAAAGTTTATAATTTGCATAGCATCACTTCCTTATTAAATGATCCCTTTTTCTTTTAATACTGGTGAAAGCTTTTCTTCAATTTCTTCAGTTGAGACAATATTTTTTAAATACACAATAGAAGTTGTATTTTCATCTATTGAAAAGTTATTAAATTGTGATTTAAAGTTTTCTCCTGTAATGATAATTTCAGCATTTCTAGATACTGCTGATGAGATTGTGTCATGATCTAAATCTGCTTCAACACCTAACTTGTTCAACACATCCTCAGCTGCCATTTGACACGCAAAGCTACTTCCTAAACCTGCTCCACAAACGAATAATATATTTAATTTACTCATGATATTTCCTCCTTTAATAAATAATCGATAAATTGACTTTTATCATCAAAGCTTAATAAGCGATTGACTTTTTCTTCATTTCTTACAAGTGAAACAATACTTTTCATAATATTTAAATGTGAAAATGAATCTGTAGCGGATAAGCAAAATATAATTTTTACTGGATCATTGATTTCATTTCCAAATTCTATATTTGGATTAAGTGTCGCAATACTAACACCAAGTTCATTAGCGCCTTCTTCTGGTCTGGCATGTGCTAAAGCAATGTGCTTACCTATTACGATATATGGACCATATTCTTCAACTGATTGAATCATCGCATTTTGATATTGTGATGTGATAATGCCATCTTCTAAAAGTGGATTAGAAACTTTTTTGATTGCATTTTTCCAATCTGTACAAGTTTCGTTTAATAGTACGTGATGATCTTCCAATACTTCATTTAACATAGGCTGCACCTCTTTATCATTGAAATTAAAATTGTTTGTTTCGAATAAATGTTTCATATCTTTATAATCTGTTTCATTTAATTTCATTCCTTTATTCTCTAACCAAATAGATATATCTCTGAATAAGGAAACTTCATTTCTTTTTACCTTTTCGTTATTTCTAGATAAATAAGCATGTTGTTCTAAAAATCCTTCTATTTTCTTTATATCTGTTTCATTCACAATGGCATTAACGTAACAAGTCGGTTTATTAAATTCAGTATCAATTGTCGTAAACACAATATCGACATCATCATTTTCTATAAAATCTTCTTCATTTGATGCTAATATTCTTATGATATTTACGTTAAAGTGCGACTTTAAAATTTCAGCTAATAAATTACTCGTTGCAATACCAAAGCTACAGACAATAACAGCATTAAAGAAATGTTTATTTTGCTGTACATATTTAAAATATGCCGTTGAAAAGTAAACAGTAATAAAGGCTATTTCATCTTCTGTAAAATCTAAATCAATATAACGATTCAAGCGGTTCATAGAATATTTTTTAATGGTTTTAAAGAACTTGTAATGACTATTTTTAATATTTTCTTTTAGTGGATTATAGATTTGAATCCCTTGTTGTAACCGACTAATTAAGCCGGATATATGTTTGTTCAAACCTTCAAATAAATAACTTTGATAACCATTAAAATCAATCGACAATTCATGTTCGACATATTCTATCAACTTAAGACTGACAAGCTGAGACAATGCGTCATGTTTATCATCTGACACTTGCTTCTTATTACCTATGAGTACATCCAGCCTATTGTAAATATAATTAAACTCACCTAAACTCACTTCTTGAAAATTCCAATCCATTACTTCGTCTACAAATATATTGATAATGCTGAGTTCTTTCTGTTTATCATCTTTTTCAGTATCTAATATATGACCGTTCTGAACTCTACAAATCCAAATAGCTGTTAAAATAATCACGGATAATTTAATATCATTTTGTTCTATCGCAATAACTTTAGAATAGTTGTCTCTAATTTTATTGATATGGTTCAAACCAATGTAAGCAACTAAAGGGTTATATTGATCATACAAATCGTCAATAACCACTTTATCTTCAGTTATTCTTCTTACGAGATAATCATATAAAAAAGTACGAATATCGATTTCGTTTCCATCAATAGATAAACCAGTTGAAACATTAGAAACAATCTTCAAATTATACTTATCTAACGCTTGGCGAAGTAATTTCATATCTTTGTCCATCGTACTTTTAGAAATCTGTAAGTCTTCACATAACTCATAAATCTTCTTGTGAGAATGATTCATTAAAGCATGACTCAAGATATATGCCCTACGATATACAGGATTATAAGTTTGCTCTTCAATCCTCCCAGAAACAATCTCTTTTAACTTAACCCTTTCCGAGTTAGTTAAATTTAAAATAAACGAACCACTTTGATTATTAATTTCCAAAAATTCATAAGTATTCAGAAATTCATTAATATCTCGTAAATCATTTCGAATCGTTCTTTCTGTTTTGTTGAACATAATACTGAGTTCCTTAGCAGAAACACTTTCTTTACTATTAAGAAAAACATTCAAAATATTTATCGGCCGACTTTTTAACATTTTTAACATCTCCCTTAATTAATATTGTAAATTTATACTTTGACAATTGTTAGTATTTTTATATTCTTATTGAAAACGGAAAAAATGTAAGCGTTTTAATAGAGTGTAATAAAAACGCCTTACCCGCTAGTGATTAATAACGAATAAGACGCTTAGTGTATATTCATTTAAAGTCAGAATTCTGTATCTAGTACTCTATTCTTAAAAGCTTATTTTTCTTATAACCAAATTCTAGTATGTTATTTCAACATTTTCTGAAGTAATGTGCAACTGCTTTTGGTATTCTTTCTCTTATATAGATACCTTTATGATTTTCTTACACGCGAATGACACCATTACTTGTTTCAAAGTCTGCGATATTTCATACTTACACTCCTACAAAATTAGGCAATGATCAATCATTTCATGGTTTGCTTTCTAATACTTAACTTGGTATTCTTCTGTAAACATAATATCGTCTATTGCATGTAAAACAACAACATTATCTGGTCCATATTCTGTGAACATAAATGAGAAAAATTGCCTGTTATAACCTCTTCAATTCGGTTATAACAGGCAATTTTTATAGTTATTATTTCTTACTTTCTTTTTCTAATTTATTTGTTTCTGGATTATAATATGTGAGTTCTTTTTTTCTTAATTTATTAATGTCTTCTGGGCTTTGCTCATAATTCCCATTATAAAGTGTTGCTTCCCAACTACCGTACATTGGATTTGGTAATATAATATATTTTTCTCCAAAGTCTTTTTTATGTTTCTTAACAAATTCAGTTCTTGATTTTAATGTACTTTCTTTTGGATCATCAAAATCAAGTATGTTGTCCCCAAATAACATAACTAAATCGTGATTTTTACGTACTTTGGCTCTTCTTTCTTCTTTACCTTTTTCATTTTCACCTTTTAGTAGTATATGATGTTTATCTGATTGTGGCATATCAAGGTCTTTCATATTTTTCAAAGTACCTTTAAAATCTTCTTTTTGGTCTCTATCTGACACATAGAAAATTTCTACCCCTTTTTTATCAGCATATTGTAAAAATTCTTTAGCCCCATATACTGGCTTTGCTTTTCCTGCTGCAATCCATTCATGCCAACCTTCAGGGAAAGTCTTATGTTTGAGCGATGCGTATGCTTGATAAGGTGAATTATCTAGAACTGTTTCATCTAAATCTAATACGATAGCAGGTTTCTTTTTACCTTTATGGTGCTTTAATTTTTCATCTAATTTATCTTGAGCAGTATTATAACCTTGTAGATATAATGCTTTTGCTTCAGCTGACGTTTGATACCATGCAACACTCATTACATTTTGTTCTGCTAAATCCTTTTTAGTAACTTTATCTTTCTTAACTTCTTTAGTTGCTGTTTGATTAGCTAATACATGATCAGCATTTGAAACACCTGTTACACCCCCTAATAATACAACTAAAGCTGAACTTGCAATTAATTTTTTCATACTTTCATCCCCTTTTTATTTTTTCACATCCACTTTACATTTAATTAATATTTATTTCAACCTTCAAAAAAATTCCAGTATAGATTAATTTGAAGGTTCATCTATACTGGAATCCCGTTATATTATTCAGCTTTTTTAAGAATTTCTTTTTTAAGTTTTACTCTAAGTTGTTCTAATGTAAGTGGATCTGTAAACCAATAATCTTCTGCTTTATACGTAATAACTCTGTCATTTTTTACAGCGTCTAAGTTTTTCCAAGTTGCTGTTTTTTCAAAATCAAAGTTACCGTATGATGGTTTACTTAAGAAGATATAGTCTCCGGCATAATCTGATATTTCTTCTTTAGAAATAGATTCATAACCTTTTCCGCCTTTTTTAACTTTAGCTTCATATTCTTTAGTCATTGGCATACCAAATGCATCATGTACAATGTCTAATCCACGTCCCCACGTGCTTTCATATATAAAGATTTCTTTGGAGTCTGGTTCAAATACTGATGCAGTTGAATCGCCAACTTTACTTTGAATCTCGTTTTTATCTTTAGCTGTTTCTTTATTCCACTTGTCGATCCAATCTTTAGCTTTATCTTCTTTACCAGTTAACTTCCCTAACTCTGTTAAAATTTCTTTATGGTTATACTTTGTATAAGTATAAGGAACAGTCGGTGCAATTTTTTGATATTTTTTAAGATTTTTATCCATTGAATCCGCAATAATTAAATCCGGTTTCTGTTTCGCTACTTGCTCAACATTCCCATCACCAACGAATTCTACACCATCTAAATGTGGTTTAATAATAGATGATTCCTTTGCCCAATCCGGAACAGCAATTGGCTTAATACCTAATTCAATAAAATCCCCTACATAAAAAGCTGTTAAGACAGCAATTTTCTTAGGTTTTTTTGGAACTTGAATCGTTTTCCCGTTCTCTAGTTTGTAATCTTTTGTTTCATTCGATTCTGACTTTTTCGTATCATTTGAACTATTTGAGCATGCACTTAGAAGTAAAATACAACTTAACAATCCTATAATAAGCTTTTTCAAATTATGCTTCCCACTTTCTAATTGATATACATTATCAATTATATACATTTTCTAAAAAATAACCAGACACATAAGCAAAAATGCTTAAAATTTTTAAAGATAAGATATACTAGAATTAAATAAATTATGAAGGTGATACATATGGAGTATAGAATGGCCACAATTAATGATGTACAAGGTATTATAAAAGTTTGTTCTGATGGATATCATGTGACATATAAAGATATACTACCTGAAAAATACATCACACAAATTATTAAAGAATTTTATAATGAACAACGGGTTTCTAACGAAATAACGCATATTGATCAATATTGGAATGGATGGTTTGTTGCTGAAGATAATGGACAAATTGTTGGCGCTGGTGGCGGCGGTTTTAGAGAACCACATATCTCTGAATTATATGTCCTATACTTGGATCCAACGCGTAAACGAGAAGGCATCGGTTCGTGTTTATTAAATATTATTACAGAAGATCAAATAAGAAGAGGTGCCACAGAACAATGGGTTTCAGTAAGTAAAGGAAACCATATGGGAATTCCTTTTTATGAAGCCAAAGAATTTAAATACCAATATGAAAAACCAATGTATACTCTACCAGAAAATGAAAACTACATTTCATTAAAATACAAACGTCAATTATAAGGAGCGTTATAACGTGAAATTAAGTGTATTAGATCAAGCACCCATTTCTAAAGGAAGTACGCCTGAAGAAACATTACAAAATACTATCGCATTAGCACAATGGACTGAGTCGTTAGGTTATCACAGATATTGGGTTGCTGAACACCACAATACGAGTGGTCTTGCAAGTTCATCACCAGAAATCTTGATGACTCAAATTGCAGCTTCAACTAAACATATTCGAGTTGGCTCTGGTGGCATATTATTACCACAATATAACCCTTATAAAATTGCAGAGAACGGTAAGACTTTATCTGCATTATTTCCTAACCGTATCGACTTAGGATTTGGTAATTCACCAGGTGGTTCTCCAATTACACAAAAAGCTTTAACTGATGATCATATTAAACCCATTGAAGACTTTTACAGACAAGCATCTGACTTACAAGGATTCTTGCATAACTCGTTACCTAGAGATCATAAATTTAGACTCGTTAAAGCAGGACCACGCATAGACAATCCACCAAGTATGTGGTTATTAGGTTTAACTGAAAATGGTGCTAGAAACGCAGCACAACTAGGAATTGGATTTGTATTCGGTCACTTTATTAATCCTAAATATAAAGAAATCGCAATAAAGCGCTATTATGAAGACTTTATACCATCCGTTAATATGAAAGAACCAACAGCCATTGTTTGTATTTTTGTAGTATGCGCAGAGACAGACGAAGCAGCAGAACAATTAGCCATTTCACAAGACAAATGGTTATTAAACGTAGGTAAAGGATTAGGAACAAAAGTTCAACCACCAGAAGAAATCAATATAGACGATTATACAGAAGAAGAATTAGAACTCATTAAGACGAATCGAAAAAGAAGTATTATAGGTTCACCACAAACAGTAAGAAAGCAACTTAATCAACTAGCAGAAGAATATCAAACTAACGAATTTATGATTATAACAAATATTTATGATTTCGAAGCTAAGAAAAAATCATATCAATTACTAGCAGAAGAAATCTTGGCATAAATGAGATTTGCTGGAGAAGATTTGGGATGTGTATTGAGATCTGTGCTGGGATGTAACTTCCATTATTCTGAATTCTGGTTGATAGATGAGCGCTCATTTAGAGACACTTCTCGAAATTCTATCCCTAACGACATCTCTTACGGACATTTCTCGGAATTCTGTCCCTAACGACACCTCTTAGAGACATTTCTCGAAATTCTGTCCCTAACTGCTCCTCTTACGGACATTTCTCGGAATTCTGTCCCTAACAAATCAAAATACGCATCAAAAAGAAAGAACCTGAGGCACATCGTGTGCCTCAGGTTCTCTTAATCTATACTAGAATTGTTCTGATAAGATTTTTTGTTCTAAGAAGTTTAGCATATAGTCTGGGCTACCTGTCTTAGCATCTGTTCCTGACATTTTGAAGCCTCCGAATGGATGATAACCTACTACTGCTGATGTACAACCTCTGTTCAAGTATAAGTTACCTACGTCATAATCTTCACATGCTTGTCTCCAATGTTCACGATTATTTGTAATGACTGCACCTGTTAATCCGTAATCTGTGTCATTAGCAATTTCTAATAATTCTTCAAAGTTATCGCCTTTAGTGAAGCCAACAACTGGTCCGAAAATTTCTTCTTGCATAATTTGATCACTTGATTTAAGTCCAGAAATGATTGTTGGATGTACGAAATAACCTTTACTGTCATCAGTCTTACCGCCAACTTCTAGCTTACCTTCTTTACTACCAATTTCGATATAATTTTTAATTTTATCAAATTGTTTTTTATTAATAACTGGTCCCATGTATACATCAGAACCGCCTTCTGTGTGATCAATTGAAAGTTCTTTTGTTAATGCGATTGATTTTTCTAGAACTTCATCATAAACATCTTTGTGCACGATTGCTCTTGAACATGCAGAACATTTTTGACCAGAAAAGCCAAATGCAGAATCTACAATTGCTTTAGCTGCTAAATCAGTATCTGTATTTTCATCAACTATAATTGCATCTTTACCGCCCATTTCAGCGATAACACGTTTTAAGAAGTTTTGGCCTTCTTGAACTTTAGCTGCTCTTTCAAAGATACGTGTACCTGTTGCTCTTGAACCTGTAAATGTTACAAAGTGCGTATCTTTATGATCGACTAAGTAATCACCGATTTCTTTCGGATCACCTGGTACAAAGTTTACAACGCCTTTTGGAAGACCTGCTTCTTCTAAAATTTCCATTAATTTATATGCAATTAATGGTGTATCTTCTGCTGGTTTAAGTAATACTGTATTACCTGCAATAATAGGTGCAACTGTCGTACCTGTCATAATTGCAAATGGGAAGTTCCAAGGTGGAATTGTAACACCAGGACCCATTGGTTTATAAATATATTGGTTATGCTCCCCTTCTCTATCAAAGACTGGCTTACCATTAGCCAATTCCATCATAGAACGCGCATAATATTCAATAAAATCAATACCTTCATTTGTATCTCCATCTGCTTCATTCCATGGCTTACCTGCTTCATAAACCATTAATGCAGAAAGTTCATGTTTTCTTCTGCGAATGATTGCAGAAACTCTAATTAATAATTCGGCTCTTTCTTTATGAGACCATTTTCTCCAAGTCTTATAGGCTTCTTTAGCCGCTTCCATCGCTTGGTCAATTTGTTCTTTAGAAGCTTTTGAAATTGTACCTAGTACTTGTTGGTGGTTTGCTGGATCTACAGATTCAAACTTATCATCTGTATAAATCTTCTCACCATTAATTACTAGAGGAATTTCTTTCCCAAATTCAGATTTAACTTTTATTAATGCATCTTTAAACGCTTGTTGATTCTCTTGATTTGTAAAATCTGTTGCTGGTTCATTGTGAAATTCTACTACCATCCTTCATACCTCCTAAATTATAAACCTAATAAGAGATAAATACCTCTTATAAAACATTTTACTATTGTATTTTAAAAATTATCAAGTAAAGGGCTTTCATAAAAAAATGATTATTATTCAAAAATCTTATAATCCCTATAACAGCAGTACTTTAGAGAGTCACACATACAAAAATGATGAGACATCTCAAGATGCCTCATCATTACTCAAATAGAGAAATTATACACTTTATTTAATAGCTTGATGTATGTGTTGAATATCTTGTGGCGTTGTTTCACAACATCCACCTACTATTTGAACGCCTTGCGGTATCCACTCTTTAGACTTTTGAGCAAGCAATGCATGATCTCCTTGACCTACCCAAACTTTTTCTACTGGATCAAATGTCTTACCACCATTCGGATAAACAGCAATGACTTGTGGTAATGCTGTTAATCCCTTTTTAATTGCTTTATCAACACTTTCAATCTTTGAACAATTCACGCCAAATACAGGTAGTCGCTCTTCATAGCCTTTAATATATTGGCACACTGTCTCAAATTCAGTACCATCGGATAGATTACCTTCATCACTTACGGTACATGATATCCAGAATGTGATGTCATCTGAATATTGAGGAATGATATGTTCAACGATTGATTTAATTTCATTAAAGTTAGGCACAGTTTCAAATACAAAATCATATATACCTCTATCAATAAGTGCTTGAATACGTGCTTGATGAAAGTCGATATAATCTTCTATAGATACTTCATATGCTCCAGTATATTCTGAGCCATCACTTAAATATGCGCCGTATGGGCCTAAACTGCCTACTATAACTTGTTCATCTGTCACAGATGCTTTTATTTGTTCGACAGCAACATCAAATAAATGTTTTATTTCTGACGTTTGCATACCAATAGATTCAAATGTAGCAAAGCTTGCTTGATAAGTACTTGTTAATACAATATCAGCACCTGCATCTGTAAATGCTTGATGCGCTTGTTTCACTTTATTAGGTTCATGAATGATTACTTCACTAGACCATAATGACGAATTCAAATCACATCCATAACCTTCTAATGTTGTGGCTAATCCACCATCTAATACTAAAGTGCGTTCTTGTTTAATTTTATTCAGAAGTCTCAATGATCTGACCGTCCTTTTTATGATATTTTACAAAATAAAATACAATCGCAATAATCGCAAACGGAATACCGAAATATAATGCTGGTGATTGGTTCGGATCAAAAATCATACCAATACATGACACTAAACAAAGTATAAAGCCAATGATTGGTACACTTTGATGAATTTTCAAATGTTTATTTGCTCGTTTCGCATTGAAATAAGATAAACAAATACTCATCCATACTATTACGACAGCTAAACCTGCTATAGAAACAAGTACGATATATAATGTATCCGCAGTATAAATACTTGAGAATAATGCCAGTAAACCACCACACATACTAAAAATAGTAGCGCGTATCGGCATTTGATGTTTGTTTAGTTTCTTAAAATATTTAGGGAACATGCCTTCATTTGAAAGACTCCAAACCATTCGACTAGCTGCATATAACCCTGAATTGGCCGCTGATAATAATGCGGTAATAATGACTAAATTCATAATATCACCAGCATACGGGATACCCATATTTTGAAAGATAACAACAAATGGACTTTCTAATGATTTCCCTTGATAACTCGGTATGAGAATAGAAATAATAACCATCGTTCCAATGAAGAAAATGATTAATCGCCATAACGTTGCATTAATTGCTTTCGGAATTACTTTTTTAGGATTTTTCGTTTCACCTGCTGCAATACCTATCAGTTCAGTACCACTAAATGCATAATTAACAGCTAACATCGTTAAGAATACGGCGCCTAAACCATTTGGAAATGTTGGATTCGTATATCGTGATTTAATTGTATCTAGACCGCTATAACCATTGTAGTAAATAAGCCCGAATAAAGTGAGGGCACCTAAACAAATAAACAGTATGATAGCTAAGACTTTCACTAAAGAAAAATAAAATTCAACTTCAGCGTAGAATTTCGTAGATACAATATTAAAAGCTAAGACAAGTATAATCGCAATACTTGAAAATATGTATACAGGTACATCCGGTAGCCACTTCTGCATTAAAATACCCACTGCCGTAAATTCAGAACCAAGTGCTACTGTCCATGTTAACCA
Source organism: Mammaliicoccus sp. RAM2 (assembly GCF_045897195.1). Lineage (NCBI taxonomy): Bacteria > Bacillati > Bacillota > Bacilli > Caryophanales > Staphylococcaceae > Mammaliicoccus > Mammaliicoccus sp. RAM2. Next base: position 71,415 of record NZ_JBJNWI010000003.1, read on the forward strand.
ATAAAACCAAGCGACTATATATCCTATTGAAGGATGTATATATTTTGAAGCATATACATGAAATCCACCTGTCACCGGATGTTCAATCGCTAATTGTCCGAGACATAGCATAACGAGATACACGAGAATAGCACCAACCACATAAGATAACATCGTACCTAATGGACCCGCTTGTTGCAATGTATAACCAGAACTTAAAAATAACCCTGTCCCAATTACACCACCAAAACTTAATAACATAATATGTCGTTGTTTCATATCACGTTTATATGACTGATTTGACACGATATACCTTCTCTCTAAAATTAAAAATATCTTCAATTTTATATCTTTCGAATAATTCAGTCAACTTATAATTTTCTGTAAATATAAAAAAACCTCTGTATAGTATGGTTTTTATAGCATACTATACAAAGGTTTTAGGTCAGAAGTCTTCGTGCGTTACACCCTGATTTTGTAGCTTTGCGCACTATATCTTGCAGTCTTCGTGCGTTACACCTTGATTTCGTACCTTTGCGCACTATATCTTGCAGTCTTCGTGCGTTACACCCTGATTTTGTACCTTTGCGCACTATATCTCTCAGTCTTCGTGCGTTACACCTTGATTTCGTACCTTTGCGCACGAAATCTCTCAGTCTTCGTGCGTTCTCACCACTTCATCATATACCTTCTAATGCATTTCTTAATTTTTCTTGTATCGTCTCTTTATCATCTTCTACAGGATTAAATTCAAATTTTTCATCATTTATAAAAACGGTTGGCACGCCTTTAATCCCTCTTTCAAATGTTTCTTGCATAATGGCTAAGGATCGATCGTCTGCATTTTTTTGTGGTGATAATCCTAATTCATGTTCCATTTTTCTTTCTATCGTTTCAAAATTCAATGTCCATTCGTCTTGTGTTTCATATAGGTGTCTTACTATTTTAAAACTTTCTTCGGGGTCATAGTAATCCAAATAAATATTCGCAACAGTTCCTTTGAGCAGTCTTTGTTTCGTCTTATCAAAATGCTTGACGATATATTGTACTTTATTCTCATTAATATAAGGTTCTAAAACTTCGTCAGCTGCTGCAAAATAATTTAAACAATATGGGCATGCAAAATTAATAAATGCTTCTATTGTTATGTTTGCGTCTTTGCTTCCTACTGTTAAATGTTGGATTTTTGTCATAACGTTTACCTCCTATATGTTGTTATACTTATTTAACCATTTCACAGCCGATAAAGCGAATGATTATATTCAGAATTGTTCACCAATTTTAAGATATACAAAAAAACACTTCATAACAAAGTTATGAAGTGTTTAACTAATGGTTAAATATTAGTTTTTGATAACGTTAACTGCTTGAGGTCCACGTTGTCCTTCTTCGATATCGAAAGTAACTGAAGCACCTTCGTCTAATGATTTGTAACCTTCAGTTTGGATAGATGAGAAATGTACGAATACGTCGTTACCATTTTCTCCTTCGATAAATCCGTAACCTTTTTCTGCGTTAAACCATTTTACTGTACCTTTATTCATAATAAAAGTCCTCCTATTGTGCTTTTGCACGTATATTTGCAATAATCAATCTTCAAACTTAAATGGACTTTATTAACTATGAATAAAACTACCAATTAATTTAATCTCGAAATATCACTTGCTACCCACTATACGCTATAAATGATTGAAAGTAAAGCTTTAAGTTAAATTAAACTTTTATTTTACTTTTATCATGTGCTAAAACCTATACATAATACTTGTCTATCACTTTTAATGATTCATCTAATTCATATATCAAGGGTGCGCCTGTTTTGATTTCTAAGTTTGAAATTTCATCGTCTGGAATATCTTCTAAATACTTAATAAGTGCTCTTAAAGAATTACCATGTGCAGAAACTAAAGTCGTTTGATGGTTTAATAAACTTGTTGAAATATGATCTATCCAATATGGAATAACTCTATCCAATGTATCTTTAAGACTTTCTGTAACAGGCATGATTCTTCTATCTAACATTTCATATCTTCTATCATTCAAGTATTCTTCTCGTAACTTTTCATCCGCTTCTGGAGGTCTTGTATCATAAGAACGTCTCCATATATGAACTTGTTCTTCACCATATTCTTCACGTGCTTGATCTTTATTTTTACCTTGAAGACCACCATAGTGACGCTCATTTAAGCGCCACGTTTTGTAAACAGGTATCCAAAGTTGGTGAGAATACTTCAATAATAAATATGTGGTTTCAATTGCTCTTGTTAAAAGTGATGTATACACAACATCTATTTCGATATTTTGCTTTAATAATTTTTCACCTGAGATTCTCGCTTCATTATACCCTTGCTCTGATAACTCTACATCTGCCCAACCTGTAAATAAATTTTTCGCATTCCATTCACTTTGCCCATGTCGACATAAAATTAATTTTGGCATATGATTCGCTCCAATCTTTTAATTGTTAAGTCTATTGAACCACTAATTGTAAATTTTTAAAAATAAAAAGACCTTCCGATAGCATTTCAAAATATCCAAATCAGTTCTATAATAAATATCATCATAAAATGTTAAAAGGATTGAGTTGTCATGATTTATAAATTCATAAAAATCATACTCCAAATATGTATGATTTATTTTATTACCGTACTAGGTAGTTGGATACAAGAAACATTAAACATACCTATTGCAGGTAGTATTATCGGACTTGTGATACTTTTCTTATTATTACAATTTAAAATTATAAAAGAAGAGTGGATTAAAGACGGTGCAAATTTATTATTAAGTACGATGATTTTCTTTTTCATTCCATCAATCGTTGGTGCTATGAATTTAGTTAACCAAATAAACGCGCAATTTATCTTTTTAATTGTATTAGTCATCGCAAGTACATGCATTGTTGCACTCTCATCAGGATACATAGCTGAGAAAATGTTAAAAAGGAATCATATAGAAGAAAGTGGTGATCAATCATGATGATTAAAGGACTTTTAATGATTCTTTTAACAATTGTCATGTACATATTTGCATTATTTATACATAAAAAATTCAAGATTGCCATCCTACATCCTGCACTCGTTTCATCCATTGCAATTATATGCGTACTTGTGTTGTTTGGATATAATTACAACGACTATATGGTAGGGGGTCAATGGATTTATGACTTTTTAAATTGCACAGTTGTCTGTTTAGCATATCCACTTTATTTATATAGAAAAATGATTGTTCAACATTTTAAAGTCATTATCACAAGTGTATTAGTTGGGATAACGATTAATATTATTTTAATGTTTACGATTTTAAATATATTCGGTTATTCGAAAGAAATGATTGCATCATTGTTGCCAAGATCTATAACAGCAGCAGTCGGTGTACAAGTATCACAACAAATTGGCGGAATAGATAGCTTAGCCGTGTTGTTTATTATAGGTACAGGATTAATTGGAAGTATGTTGGGATCATATCTTATCAAAATAGCAAAATTCCAAACATCCATTGCCAAAGGACTCACTTATGGCAATGCATCACATGCTATTGGAACAGCCAAAATATTAGAAACTGATATCGAATCAGCAGCCTTCAGTTCAATCGGCATGATTCTAACAGCCTTAATCAGCTCAGTCGTGATACCATTGTTTGTTATACTAGTATATTGAAAATTTAGAGATGAAGATTATACAAAGATAGAGGCTGTAGTGAGTTTGTAGGTCTGTATGAGGTGCTATGTTGCTTGTTTGAGGAGTCTTGCAACATACGAGGCGCCTATTTATCTTGTTTCACCAGTCTTGATAAATACGAGGCGCCTATTTATCTTGTTTCACCAGTCTTTATAAATACGAGGTCCTGAACATTGCTTGTCACGCCTCACTTGCAATGTTCAGCCTCCATCATCACCAAAAATGAAAAGAGTGAGACATGAACATTATGTCTCACTCTTTCTCTATAACCATTCTTTATATAATATCGTAGTCTTTTAGTGTTTTTTCTAATCGTTTTAGTTTGTCGACGGATTGCTCAGATTTATATTTACCCATTTCGATAACGATAGCGTCTATCAATGCGATGATTGGCAATATTGAAAAGTGATTTTTACTTACTGCTAATTTCAGTGTTTCGCTTGCATACTGAACGATTGGACATGAATCATAATCTGTTATTAACAGTATTGGCACTTGATTATTATGAGCTATTTTTGCTACTTTCGACACTAATTGAGAGTAAGGTTCAAAAGCGAACATAACGATTAAATCACGATTGCCCATTTGTAATACTTTATCAATTACGGTTTCTGTATCATGACTTAATTGCGCAATTTGATTCGTAAATTCCCCTAGTAACTGCTCTAAATATAATGACGCTGCTTTATATGGTCGCGTCCCAATGATTCCAATCATTTCCGCTTCTTTCATAAGTTTCACAGCATCTTTGAAATATTCATCCAACTCTTCGTTGTAAGACTTATTTAATAATTCAACACTTTTATCCCATACATCAACGAGCGTTTTATTCTTTTCTACTGAATCCATCAGTGATGTTTGCATAACCCATGTTGACTCTGACGGCATTACTTCTTCATAAATATCTTTTTTGAAATCATTAAAATTTTCATATCCGATTGCTTTCAAAGTTCTCATGACTGTAGAAATCCCAACATCTGCATCTTGAGACAACTCTTTTATTGTAACAAGTCCTAGTGATTGAAAATTTTTAAGAATATAATCACATAACTTTTTTTGTTTTTTCGGTAATTGATCTTTAATGTCGATTAATTTCAGTTTAATCGTATGTTGATTGTCCATACTCATAAATCACCTCATACCCACTTTATTTATCTTCATCATAACGATAATAACTTCTTAAATCAATTTCACCCTTCACAACAATGTAATATTATACCATTTTAGAACATAAAAATTCCCTTTTTAAATGAAAGGGTTTACATTGTTTCAAACTAGTGTTAAGATTCTAAATAATCAAAATATAAAAACAGGAGGTTATTTTGATATGGCAACACAAAGTTTAAAACCGAAAGTAAAAGTATTTTTAGAACAAGACATAGGTTTATATATTAACGGATCGTATGTTCAATCTTCTGAAGGGAAAACGTTTGATGTTATCAACCCCGCTACAGAAGAAAAAATAGCATCGGTTCATGAAGCGAATGAAAAAGATATCGATATTGCTGTCAATGCAGCGAGAGAGACTTTTGATCATGGTTCATGGACAAATTTGGAAGCGCATACACGTTCTCAGCTGATTTATAAGTTTGCTCAACTTGTTGAAGAAAATCGTGAAGAACTTGCACAACTAGAATCTTTAGATAACGGTAAGCCTTATCACATCGCACTTAGTGATGATGTTGGCGGAACTGTACAACAATTTGAATACTATGCAGGCTTTGCAACTAAGATTTCTGGTAAGACAACACAAGTTTCACCTGACTATGTTAACTACACACTTCACGAACCAATTGGTGTTGCAGGACAAATTATTCCATGGAACTTCCCATTGTTAATGGCGGCATGGAAATTAGGTGCCGCTTTAGCAGTAGGATGTACAGTTGTAATTAAACCTGCTACAGAAACACCACTTTCATTACTTTATGTAGCTCAATTATTTAAAGAAGCAGGTTTCCCAGATGGTGTTGTAAACGTTGTTCCAGGTAGTGGTCGCATTGCTGGTGAAGCATTAATCAAGCATGAAAAAGTCGACAAAATTGCATTTACAGGTTCTACAGAAGTCGGAAAGAATGTTATGAAACAAGCTGCCGATCAAGTTAAAAACGTAACGTTAGAACTTGGTGGTAAATCCCCTTCTATTATTTTAGAAGATGCAGATTTAGAAGAAGCTATTACAGGCGCTTATAACGGTACGATGTATAACCATGGTCAGAATTGCAGTGCTTGTACAAGAATATATGTTCAAAGAAATGTTTACGACAAAGTTGTAGCAGGTGTTAAGAAACTTGCTGAAGAAACTAAACTCGGTCCTGGTTTAAATAGTGATACTGATATGGGGCCACTTGTTTCTCAAAAACAACAAAATACCGTTCAACAATATATTCAATCTGGTATTGATGAAGGTGCAACACTTGTAACAGGCGGCATTCAATCATTTGATAGAGGATATTATGTACCACCAACGATATTTGCTGATGTTACGGATGATATGACAATCGCTCGCGAAGAAATATTCGGTCCAGTTATGTCTATCTTAATATTCGATACAGTTGAAGAAGCCATCGAAAAAGCGAATAACAGCGAATACGGATTAGCAGCAAGTGTATGGACAGAAAATATTAGAAAAGCGCATTACATTTCTGGCAAACTCCAATCTGGTACTGTTTGGATCAATGATGTTGGATTGGAATTAGAAACAATGCCATTTGGTGGCTATAAACAATCTGGTATTGGTCGAGAAATGGGCGGCGAATATGGATTAAGTAATTATACAGAAGTTAAAAGTGTTTACGTGAATATGCAACAAAAATAAATTAAAGAGGTGCTTATTATGTTTAAACCATATGGTGTTATACCTGCATTACCTACTCCAATGAAAGAAGGCGGCGTCATCGATTATGACGGCCTTGCTCAGTTAATCGAACATGTTATCAAAAACGGTGTTCATGGTGTTCTAGTTGGCGGAAGTACTGGTGAATATTCTTTAATGTCACTAGAAGAACGTCAACAAGTGATTCAATTCGTATGTGATACAGTCGACGCACGTGTTCCAGTAATGGCTGGAACAGGCTGTCATAGTACTGAAGATACAATTAAATTAACTCAATTTGCTGAAGAAGCTGGCGTATCAAGTGCTTTAGTCATTAATCCATATTATATGGCAACGAGTGACGAAGGTATCTTAAATCATTACAAAGCTGTCACTGAAAACAGCAAAATCGGTATCGTTATTTACCATTACCCAGATGCTACAGGTATCGAGCTATCTCCAGAACTTATACATGAAATCAGTCAATTAGATGGAATAGTTGGTATTAAGAATACAGCAGACGGTGTACATACATCTAAATTATTAAATCTGACAAAAGATAATGACCGCTTCTCATTATTAACAGGATTTGAAGATTTAATACTAGCGACACTTGCTTCAGGTGGTGTTGGTGCAATTGGTGTCGTCCATAATTTAGTGCCAGATAAAATTGTTAAACTTTATGATTTGATCGTGAAAGAAAACAACATAAAAGAAGCAGCTGAATTAAATAAAGAACTCATCCCTTTATATAATTTAATAGAAGAAGAAGTTATTCCAGGCACTGTAAAAGCAGGACTAGAAGCAATCGGATTACCTGGTGGACCTAGCCGCTCACCATTAGTGTCTGCTTCACCAGAATTCAAAGAAAAAATTGCATCAAAATTAAATGAACTTTATCAAAACTCATAATAAGAAGGTGTTGGAAATGAAAGATGTCGTTATTATAGGCGGAGGTTTAGCGGGTTTATCCGCCGCTTGGAGATTAAAACATCATGATATTTTACTTTTAGAATCAACAAATAGAGTTGGTGGACGTGTAATGTCTGAACGAAGAGGCTCATATTGGCTAAACTGGGGCGGTCACGTATACGCAGGAACTGGTTCGGCGACAGATGAATTATTTAAATCTGTCGGCATTTCCTCTATGCCAGTCCCAGGTAAATTAACAGCCATGTCTTTAAATGGCAAATTACTCACAAGCGGACCTGTTGAAACATATCCTTTCCGTGTCAATATGTCATGGAAAGACCGTTTCGCATTAATTAGAGCTGGTGCTAAAGTAAGAGCTTCCGTTCTACGCTATGGAAAAATCGCGAAACAAAAAAGTCTAGAAGATAAAAGTGTTCAACAACAACGTATTTTAGACTTTATGAACCATAAAACTTTTACAGACTTTACAGGTCATTTACCGCTTGATGCCGATGCTATTTTCAGACCGACCGTGAGTCGATCAACTGGCGATCCTGAACAAATATCTGCAGGTGCAGGTGTAGGATACTTCCATATGATTTGGAACAAAGATGAAGGTTTATCACGAAATATTATGGGAGGTCCTTCTACATTAACAGATACAATCGCTTGTTCACTTGGCGACGACGTACTACTAAATACTGACGTACAAGAAGTGATTCAAGACCACGATTCAGTAACTGTTAAATATGTTCAAGATGGACAAGAACATGAAATACAAGCTCGGTATGCCGTACTTGCTACACCAGCACCTATCACTAGAAAAATCGCAAAAAATATCAGTCCTGAAGTTGGCGCTGCATTAGATCAAATTAAATATGGTCCACACGTAAGCGCAGCATTTTTAACAAATGAAACAGGCAAACAAGTTTGGGATGATATATACTCATTTGCAACACCAAAGAAATCATTTGATGTATTAATTCATAGCTCTAACCTTGTACATTCTCTTTCTAAAAATAGAACTAAAGGTAGTACCTTTATGACATTTTCCCCCGCAGGAAGAGGACAAAAATTACTAGACAAAACAGACGAAGAAATTATCGATATTTATTTGAATGACTTAAATGAAATGTTTCCAGGTTTCAGTGATAAAGTTGTTGAAGCTCACGTTCAAAAATTTCCATTAGGATCTGCTTACATCTTCCCGGGAAGAGCTAAAATTCAACCTATTCTTACGAAACCTGACAATCGATTATATTTAGCTGGCGATTATTTAGGTACTTTATATACTGAAACAGCCATTCAAACAGGTTTTAACGCAGCACAAGATATTAACAGTTTATTATCATACAGTTATCAATAAAACCCTTCACCCCTTTATGTAAGCGCTATCTTTAAAAGTAATGATGCACTGGTCTATATTAGGAGGACATTTAATGAATAAAGATTGCACAATGGAAGAAATGCCATTCTCAAGATTTCACATGAAGATTTTTGCTTATTCAAGTGGAAGTACATTTGTTGATGGATACAGTTTAGGTATTATCGCAATAGCGCTTGCTGTTATGCAAAATAGTTTTGATATGTCCGTTACAGTTATTGGTTTATTAGGTACGGCAACTTTAGCAGGCATGGTTCTAGGTGGTATGTTCGGCGGTTACTTCACAGATAAAATTGGCCGAAAAAAGATGTTCATCTTAGATATGCTCGTCTTAGCAATTGTTACGACATTACAGTTTTTCGCAACTGATCCAGTACAATTAATCGCATTAAGATTTGTTATCGGAATCGCTTTAGGAACGGATTATCCAATTGCCGGTTCACTTATGAGTGAGTTCTCTCCACAAAAAAAACGTGGTGCTTTACTCGGTGGTATTAATGGATTCTGGTTTGTAGGTTATGCTGTTTCATTCTTAGTTGGGTATCTACTAATACCTCTTGGAGATACAAGTTGGAGATGGATGCTATTAAGTGGTGCGTTCCCTATCATATTATTACTACTTGCGCGATTAAATATGCCAGAATCACCTCATTGGCTCGTACAACAAGGTAGAAAAGAAGAAGCAGAACAGATCGTCCAAAAAATATTTGGTGATAACGTTGTTGTTTCCAAAGATACAACTGGACATAAAAAGACGAACTTCAAAGATATTTTTAGAAATGGTCAAGGTAAATGGACGTTCTTTGTTTCAACATTCTGGTCTTTACAAGTTATGACAACATTCGCAATCGGCACATATATACCGTCTATTCTTTATGAATTTGGATTCCAAGACGGTTCTCAAGAGTATTTGGGATCAGCCGTTATTAATATCTTCTATTTAATCGGTGTTATCCCTGCACTTTATTTAATAGAACGTTATGGAAGAAGACCAACATTAATTTGGCCATTCTTAATCTCAACACTTGCATTATTTGCATTAGGATATGCATCTGGTTTAAATGCACCATTCATAGTTATACTGTTACTCTTTATCATATACGGAATTTTCAACACAGCTATGGGTTGTCATCAATGGATTTATCCATATGAGCTTTTCCCAACTAATATACGAGGTACAGGTGGAGGATTTACAACGACGATTAGTCGTGTAGCATCAGCAATAAGTACATTCTTCTTCCCTGTTATATTAACGAATTTCGGTGTTAGTAATACAATGTATATCGCTGGTTTCTTACTACTTATAGGATTTGTTATTTCTGTTATGATGGCCCCAGAAACTAAAAATATGAATCTACAAGAAGCAGGTTCTATTAGATAGAGGTGTGGCATGATCCGAGATACATCTAATAATCACATTGATGAAAAGCTTTTAACTAAAGTCATATTGTTAGCAGGTCGAATTTTATTAGAATGTAGTGCCGAAACCATTAGAATCGAAGACACTATGAACCGTATTGCGAGGAGTTTAGGTTATCAACATAGTAACGGTTATGTCGTGAATATTTTTATTACATTCTCATTATCACAGAATTCAGAAGTTCAAATCATTAGAATTCATAAGAACAATACGAATCTGATTAAAATAGCAAATGTAAACACGATATCACGCAAACTCGTTAATAAAGAAATCACCCTAGAAGAAGCTTATAAAAAATTGAAAGATATTGATTTAAACACTAAAAATTATCCATTACTTCTTAAAACTTTAGTATCAGGCTTAATATCTCTCAGTTTCTTATATCTTTTTGGTGGTGAATTTGGTGATATCATCCCTGCCTTTATTGCAGGCTCTATTGGTTTTTCAATTGTTGAAATCATCAAGATGCGAATACCTACATTATTTATCCCCGAACTAATAGGATCCTTTGTAATAGGTCTTATCGCCATTTGGGGTCACCACTTGATGGCAACAGGAGATATAAGCCCTATTATTATATCTTGTGTCATGCCAATTGTACCTGGTGTGCTTATTACGACTGCCGTACAAGATTTATTCGACCGGCATATGGTCATGTTTACAACGAAGATGCTAGAAGCCATCGTCACTTCATTTGGTATAGGATCAGGTGTCACAACATCATTCTTAATTTTATAGGAGCTTGATATGTTAACTATCATATTACACTTTGTATTTAGCTTTTTAGCATCTTATCTATTTGCACTCGTTTATGACGCACCACGTAAGTTATTTTTAGCTGCAGGCTTTGGTGGTGGTTGTGGCTATCTCGTTAATTATTTATTATTAGAAAGTACAAATATGGATGCCATCTATACAAGTTTGCTAGGCAGTTTAACACTCGGCTTAATCAGTCACACCATGGCAAGAACATTAAAATCCCCAGTCATCATATTTATGATTCCTGGTATCATCCCTTTAGTACCAGGAGGCATAGCATTTGAAGCAACAAGGAAACTAGTAGAATTAGAATTTAATAGCGCCGTAGATATATTTATTAGAGCATTATTGATAGCGGGCGCTATAGCAGTAGGCTTATTAATGGCAGACCAAATATTCAAAATCATTAATCATACAAAAGTAAATATTAATAGAGAGACTGGTACATAAAATGTGCCAGTCTCTCTATTGATATGGGAAATATGAGAGGCGCTATTTTGCTTGTTTGGGCTGTCTTGATAAATACGAAGCCCTGAACATTGCTAGTCATGCTCCACTTGCAATATTCAGCCTCCCAACATTGCTTGTCGCACCCCACTTGCAATATTCACACCTCCAACATTGCTAGTCACGTCCCACTTGCAATTCTCAGCCTCCCAACATTGCTAGTCACACCTCACTTGCAATATTCACACCTCCAACAACACTCATCTCTATCTAAAAAGTAAGAAACCGTCTGAAAATTTCAGACGGTTTCTTTTATTATTCCAAATTCGCGTGTTTATTTTGCATAAATGTTTCACTTACGTTTAATTGTTCCATTAAATCCATTACGATACTATCTAAATATAATTGAGTGCTTTGTTCGAACAGACTTCCTAGTGGTTGTTCTGATCCTTTTTCATCATATTTAGTACCTGCTGGTAAAACAATCACGTCATCTGCTATTTCAGCAATTGGTGATTGTTCTTTTGTAGAAATTAATATGATGTTCGCTCCAATATCTTTTGCTGTTTGTGCGAGTAATTTTAAGTGAGCTGTTGAGCCTGAACCAGAGACAATCAATAATTTATCTCCTTCTTTAATAGAAGGTGTACTTGTTTCACCTACTACATAGCTTTTCTTACCTAATTGGTTCAATCTCATAGCAAAACTGTTCGCGACAAATGCAGAGCGTCCTTTAGCTGCTACAAACACTGGAACTTCTGACTGCAAGCTATTTACGAATTGCTCAGTATCCTTCAAGTCTACTTGATTTAATGTTTGCGTGAGTTCATTCAATATTAATTGATAACGGCTCATATTACTTACCTTCGATTATTTCTCTACATAATTTTGCAGCTGCTTTTGGATCGTCTGCGTTAGCAATTCCTCCACCAACAATAATTAAATCTGGATTTTCATCAGCAACAGATTGAATTGTTTCTGGTGTAATACCACCAGCTACTGCTACTTTTGAATTTTTGATAACTGATTTAACTGTACGTAAGCTTTCTAATGGTGATACACCTTCAGCTTGTAAATCGTAACCAGTATGCACAGCGATATAATCTGCACCTAATGCATCTAATTCTTTCGCACGTTTTTCTAAATCTTGAACTGCGATCATATCCACTAATAATTCTTTACCATGTTTATGCGCTTCTTCAACTGCACCTTTAATTGAAGCATCTTCAGCTACACCTAAAATTGTTACGATATCTGCTCCAAATTTAACAGCTTGGCTTACTTCATAACCAGCAGCATCCATAATTTTTAAGTCAGCTAATACTTGAACATCTTTAACAGATTGACTTAATTTTTCTACTGCACCTAATCCTTCATTAATAACGATAGGTGTACCGATTTCTACTATATCTACATATTCCTCAACTTGTTGCGCTAATTGAGCTGCTTCTTCTTTATTTAATAAATCAATTGCTAATTGTAATTTCATATTAATCATATCTCCTTTATCTATATTACTTTACACTTATAATTGTGATACAATGTATAAAATTATGCAATACTGACAAATATGTCACTTAGTGAAGAAATGGGGTTGTATTATGGTATTAATTAACTATAAAGAAACGGAATATTATAATTCTAAAGACTTAGCATTATCTGTTATTGGCGGTCGTTGGAAAATACCAATCATCTGGCATTTACTACAAGCGTCACCTCTTAGACTCAATGAATTAGAAAAGAAACTACCAGATATTAATCAGCGTATGCTTATTAGACAGTTGAGAGAACTCGAAGACGATCATATCGTAAACCGTACTGTATATCCGGTCGTACCACCTAAAGTTGAATATAGTTTGACACAAATAGGTAAAGATTTAGAACCTGTTGTTAATGGCATTTGTGACTGGGGAGACGAATTTTTAGACTTTTTAAATACTAAAGATAAAGCCTAATCACATATTACTTTTAATCGCTTCATAGTTTGCTACAATAAAATAAAAAAGGGGTATTTTATGACAACTCAAAAACTTTCACAAGAAGAACAAGCTGAACTGCTTACAACTTTACAAAAACGATTCGAAAAATTTCCAGAACGTCATAAAAATATAGAATGGTCAGATGTAGAAAAACGATTAAATGAACATCCAGAAAAATTATGGTCACTTAATCAAATGGAACAAACTGAAGGAGAGCCTGATGTAATAGGATTAGAAGATGATGCTTATATATTCGTAGACTGTTCTAAAGAAAGTCCTAAAGGCCGTCGAAGTGTTTGTTATGATAGAGCAGCATTAGAATCTAGAAAGAAACACAAACCAGAAACAAGTGTAATGGACATGGTTCATGAAATGAACGTTACATTAATTAATGAAGAACAATATAGACATTTACAAACACTCGGTGAATTTGATAAGAAAACATCAAGCTGGATTGAAACACCGACAAAAATTAGAGACCTTGGTGGTGCATTATTCTGTGATTTACGGTATGACACAGTATTCACTTACCATAATGGCGCTGATTCTTATTATGGCGCAAGAGGTTTTAGAAGCATGTTAAAAATATAAAATAAAGCTTCCTCAATTTGTCTCAAGAAGACAAGTTCAGGAAGCTTTTTCTATACAATCATTAGCTAACCACTTACACCGTATATTAAACCGGTTATGACATAACTACTGACAAATTTTTAGAAACAACATACCATATAAGCAAAGGAGGTTATGCTATGACAGAGCCATTCAACGTTCAACTAAACATCGACACTTCACAAAAGACGACGGATATTTCAATCAAAACCTTTGAACAGGAACTTGGTCATAACCTATTAACGTATATTCAACAATTTGAAACATCCAACCATAAAATAGGTATTAAAACATCACAAGGTACATCACTTATTTTAAAGGAAGACATCATTTTTGCAGAAATTTTTGATAAACAACTGAACATCATAACAACCAGTGAAACACTCACAACTCGAATGTCACTCACTGCCTTACAACAAACTTTGCCTAAGCAGAAGTTCGTACAAATTAGTAAATCGTCTATCGTAAACATTGAACATATCAACAAAGTATCACCGTCATTCTCAGGGAATTTATATGCAACTTTATCCAATAATAAAAAAGTAACCATTTCAAGAAGATATGTTAAAAATTTAACTGAAATATTAGGTATATAAGGAGGAGACCATTATGAACAAAATCTTTAAATCTATTCTACAAGGTATCGGTATAGGAAGCAGTATTATGCTCATATTCATCGCAATATTTGAAGTAACAATTGACTTCCAAGCAGTCTTCAGCGTTTATATATTCAGTGCCATTTGTGGATTTCTACCAATAGTTTATGAAATCGATCAAATACCACTCTTATTCAAGCTCATCATTCATTTAGGTGGTAGTATCATTACATTCTTTATCGTTTCAACAATTAATAACTGGATACCATTACAACCAGCAACACTTATCGGAGGCCTCACAACCTTCGCATTAATATTCCTCGTTATCTGGTTTATATTTATGTATCTCAATATTCAACAAAGCAAAAAAATAAATACAAAACTTAAAAAAATGTAAACAAAGACCCTTAAGGTTCACTCCTTAAGGGCCTTATTTTCCGTTTTTCCATATTTTACTGAAATAAATGTAATTCACACGATATAGATTCCGTATTACACAAATGTGTAATCAATATTAAAATATATTATCTATTCATATCTTCTAAACTCATAATCGATTTCCCCATTGATTATGAAAACTTCTCTTATTTAGTGCTTAAAATCTTATAGAGTATCATTTTAGCGCCATGAATAATTTATAAACCTAAAACTCCCCTAAACATTTCTTAAATTCACTAAATTCCTCTAAATCCTCTTTATAACCTATAATAACCCATCCGAAAAGAAGAAATGTACAATATCAAATCAAAAATCAAGCTCTTTCGCAAAAACCATCAATCAATATCAAATCATAAAGTGTGCTATGAAAAGTATGTGCAACGCTAAAATACAATGTAAATCTAAGTACCAATCGCATCTTCAAAATGACGATTCAAATATAAACAAATTTCATTTATTGTATCAATTGTCTCACCAAACAAAGTAGAACTTCGTTTAAGAATCTTAAAATGCTTTTGGTCTTCTTCCAATCTCACGTATGCAAAGACAAAAATAGAATTAAAAAATTCAGTCTGATCATTAAGAGACTCTCCATATCTCTCATCCAAATCATCCAAAATATCATCTAAACTAATATCTTTAGGAATCACCAGTTCCTCCACTCTATGCATGCCAATCTTACCTTCAGTAATAAACCCCTGAATATCGTAAAACTCAAACTTAATAATATTGTACATTTTAGCCTCCTTTCTAAGGGATGTTATAGGTTATATTTTTATTATATTTAGGAATCATTTATTGTCAATAAATTTCTATACTTTTTTTATACAAAATATTTAAAATACAATGAAACCCCGTTAAATAAACGTTTTATAAGACTAAAAATTTCAAAAAATCTCGAAATAAGTAGTTCAAAATCGTAAAATTCTCAAAAAAATTTATTAAACATAATTTACGTAAAAGTAATATTTAAGACACCATAAACTTCAAAAAATGTAATATAAAAATTAAATTTTTTCCCAAAAAAGTGAAAGAAAAACAAAAAAATCTGCAAAAAAAGACACGACGTAAGAAGTCGTGTCTGGGAGTTTGAATAGTTTATTCAAAATACAGAACATTATTTATACTCTATGATTCTCTTCTTTTAAATATATCACTATAAGGGCTAATTAAGTCCTTATAACTTCTCGTTACTTTTCTTTTATTAATGATCTTATTTGCAATTTTATCTATATATTTTTTATCAGTCTTAAAGAAATTACTAGGGCTTGTAACAGTACCTAATGTATATTCATCATCATAAATTTCTTTTAACAATTGTACATATTCAACTATCAAATCTTTCAGCTTATCGTCAAGATCATCTTCTTTATAATTAGACAAAAATTCCCCAAATACAAAATCATCTCCTACAAGATCATCTTTATTTTTCGAGCTTGGATCATTATTAACGATTCTATAAATAAGTCCTATTATTGCAATTAATGCATATCTACCATTATTTAATATTATCATTTCTTCATTATCAAATATCACGTTTCCTTGTTTTTTATCTTTTATTTCTTGTATGATGTGTCCAATTCGTTTATTTAAATCAATCAAGTCCTTAATAAATTTTACTTTATTTTTATCTGCTGCATAATTTAATTTGAATATACTTTTATAATGATTATTGTTCGCAAACAAACTTCTTTTCGCTGATCTTGCTGTACCAGGTTTTTGATAAACAAAAGAATAAAATATTTGTGCAAATTCTTCGTTTTTAATTTTATTAGTAGCATACTTCCTAGGCGTGTTAATCCCTCTTTTTATTTCTAAAAATATTCCATGATTCAATAATATATCATGCAATTGAATCATCTCAGGAGCATTTGCTTTTAAATCCTTTGGTTGTATGGCTTTTTGAGAATTTGTTGCTTCAGCAATACTATTGAAAAATGACCTCTCATCAACTTTACTATTTTTCTTTTTAATGATTTTGCATATTAAATAAAAATCTTCCTTACTTGAATCTAAATTTTTCGCGATTAAATGTGTTGTTTGCCCTCCATTTACAATTGAAAAATCATATACTTTTATGTTATCTCCATCGGGTATATAGTCCTTACAAGCAATAGTTATTCCGTTATTCATTACCCAAAAATCTTCAGGATTTTTTCTCATACTACGTATAATAGATTCATCAACATTTTTAGATTTAATATATCTTCTAATATTCATGTTGAATAAACCATCTCTCTCAAATTTCTCATATGCAACTTTTAAACTATTGGCACTTATATTTACAACTAGCCCTTCATAATTATCTGATTCATATTTCAGAGCATTTTTAGACTTATCTATTTCAAATTTAAACTCTTTAGCAACTTCTAAAGTTTGCTGCATTTCTTCAATCATTTTATCAATATCAATTTTATTTAATAAGTTAAAATCACCAAACTTTGCACTTTGTATATTATCTATCTTACGACCTACATCTTTCTCATTAACTTGACTTGTCGATGAAAAGATTATTTCAATATTACCTTCTTCTTCTTCTGGTAAACTGTCTAATGCATTTCTTAAGTGTTTTTTTACTTCTCTACTATATATATTCGTATTCTCTTTTTCAAAATCACTTAAAGTACTATTTATCTTACTAACTTCTGCATTTACATCATTGACTTTAATATTTTTTGAATACTTATTCTGACCAATAATCACTTTAGAATTTTCATCATCGTAAAATACAAAGTCAATTCCTCCATCATTTTTACCGTCAGTGATATTTTCATTGATCAAGTCGTACCAATTCTTTTTGTATTCTAGAGATTTATAGCAATAAATTGAACACATAAGAATATCAAATGCTCTTTCTCTAGAAATTGCATAGTCATCTTTATGCGCTATATCCATGATTTTATCCAATTCATTTTCAATCATATGTATTCCCCCTTCACTTATAAATAATTTTATTATTTAATAAATTAAATTTATTAAGCTAATTTTATAACATTTATTCTTTCTGTGCAATTTGAATGTAAACGTTTAACCACTTATTATAAAAACATCCTACTTCAAATAAAATCCAGCCTAAATTTCTAATAAATAGTTAAGTAAAATTTAAGGTTGTGCGCATATTATCATGCTAAGTTTTTATGTAAAATTAGTTATAGGTATGTTAAATAAACAGGAGGACTTATGAAATTTATCATAAAATATTCTACATTAATCAGGATTGCTTCTCTCATTCCGTTTGTTCTAGTTGGTCTTATGTTACCTATTGGTGACAACTTCATATTATATTACTTATCTTTAATATTTGTTTTTGGATTCGTTCATGTGTTATTAACGATTGCTGAAAATAAATATAAGGCTATTAATCATAAGATATTCATACGCAATGTTATTTTGAGAATGATTCATTTTATTATAATTGCAGCGTGCTCTTACGTTATATTCTTTGCTTCTCATCTACATAACAATCCGATTATTGCATTATCATTTATTTTTATAGCTGGTTTTTCAGGATATTATTTTGATTATTTAGATACGAAAAATTCTGAAGTAATAAAAGAATAGAATATATAGAAAAAATCCAGCATGACTTCAATGTCATGCTGGATTTTTTTCCTTAACTTCTACTTCATTATCAAAGTGATAACCGATTGTATATGTTGTGACTGTGTTTTCTAATATAGGGCTTTCGCTATCTTCTCTGTTATGTCGTACGTTCTTGTGTGCTTCTTTGAATACGTCTGATTTTAACCAGTTTTTAAAGTTTTTTTCTGATTCCCAGATTGTGAGTATTTTTACTTCGTCATATTCTTCGAGGTTGTTTGTTTTTGTAACATACATTTTCTTGAATCCTTCTATTGTTTCTATTCCTTGTCTCATATAGAATCTTTCTATTGTTTCGTCTGCTGTCCCTTTATAGAGTTGTAATTTATTTTCTGCCATAAACATGTTATTGCCTCTTTTCTATTTTATACTTTTACGAGTTTGGCTATGACGACGATTCGTCCTGATGTCAGTGAATATGGATCTTCACATGTTGAGAGTGTGACGATTTTGTCGTCTTTATTAACTTCTGTCGTTGTTGAGATTTGTGATTTTTTTAATGTTTGTTCTAGAAATTGTTCATATGTTGCTTTGTTTTTAAAGTCTGTTTGTATGTAATTATCTTTTGTTGTCGTTTCATATGCGCTAATGACTTCTAATTGATATTTACCGTATTGTGTATCGTACTGGATCGTTTTATGTTGGTTATAAAATGATTGATCTAAATATTTTTCTACGACGTCAAACATGGTGTTATCTCCTACGTGATGTCCATATATGACGGTATTCATTTTATCGTGCTTAGGTGTATTACGATAATCCATAAAGATACTACCTTTTCTACTATCTTGTTGTTCAAAGTCTTTCTTTAAGTAGTCCTTGTTGTCTTTCGATTGTAGTATTGGATAGTTCAATGATGTACCTTCTAGATGTATCCATCCTATAATATCTTTGTTGATGTTACTAAGTTGTTTGAATTGTGGTCGCACGGTATTGGTGTTTGTCATTTGCGTATAATTTTGTTGTAAATGAATGTAGCGTTCTTCCGCTTCTTTATCTTCTTGTTTATTGTGATACATGACATATCCAGACCATATGATGACAGCGACTAATGCTATTTGAATGATTTTAATGATGATTTTCACGTGTTGCTCTGCCCTTTCTCTTACAAATCAGCATGCCACATTCTGGGTCATGGATGATTTTCGCATCGATATTATATACGTGTGAAATAAAGGATTCTGTTACGACTTCTTCTGGAGGTCCTTGGATGACTTGATTGTTATGTATACATACGATTTCATCGCTATATTCTATCGCTTGGTTAATGTCATGTAACACCATAATAATGGTGATATTAAAGTTCTCATTCAGTGACCGGATAATATCCAACACTTGATATTGATAATTTAAATCTAAGTATGTCGTTGGTTCATCTAGCAACATATATTGTGGTTCTTGCGCAAGTGACATTGCGATAAACACACGTTGTAATTCTCCGCCTGACAATTCACTAATTGGTTTATCTTGAAAGTCTTCTAATTCTAGTTGATGTAACACATGCTGAATGACTTCTTCTTGTTTGATATCTTTCTTCAATATGGATTGGTAACTATATCTTCCACACTGTATGACTTCTTTAACTGTATAATCTTCTGGCGCACGGTTATTTTGATGTACGGTCGCTAACTGCCTTGCTAATGTTTTTCTATTTAATGATGAAATAGCTTGATTATCTAAGTAAACAATACCTTCACTCGGCTCTAAATTACGTGATAATATTTGTAACAATGTTGATTTACCCGATCCATTAGGTCCAATGATAGTTGTAATGGCATGCTTTTTGAGTTGTATGTTTAACGATTCAAAAATATGCTTTCTCTGGTATTTGAAACTAACGTTCTCTGTTCGCATGGACATACGCTCCTTTACAAATAAGGTAAATCAAGAATGGTCCACCTACTACAGTCGTAATCGTACTCGCTGGTATCTCTAGAGGTGGTGCTATTGTTCGACCTACCGTGTCTGCTAATAATACGAGCCATGCACCAAATATAATGGAATATGGTATGACCTTTTTATAATTCGTTCCAACGATACGTCTTATAATATGTGGCACGATTAAGCCTACAAAAGCTAATTGACCTACTATAGCTGTTGCACTACTTGCTAAAAATACAGCAACTAAACCGATGATAAGTCGATATTTCGTAATATTAAAACCAATATTATGCGCTTGTTTATCTTCAAATGATAACAAGTTCACTTTGTTTACTAACATGAGCGCGAATATAATCCCTATTGTTGAAGTGACGGCAATTATATAGACATCTTGCCATATTTTCATCGTTAAACCTGTTGGTAACTGCATAACAGGACTCATAGATAAAAGTTCTATTACACCATTTAACATGGCGTATATCGCAACACCTACTAATATGAGTCTTATCGGAGTAATCTGATAACGTGATACTAATAGGAATAATATGAGAAACGGTATAACCCCACCAATAAAGACGAATATCGGTAAATAGAAATACAAGGTAGGTAAAAATATAAGTATGACACCTCGTGCAACAAGTGCACCAGATGTCACACCAATAATATTCGCTTCAGCTAGAGGATTTTGTAATACCGCTTGTAGCAAAGCCCCTGATACACTCAGAGCAGCTCCAACAAATAACGCGATGAATATTCTTGGCATACGTAAATCAATAACTGCATCTACTTGAGGTTCAGTACCTGTTGTGAGTTTCGTGATGATTTGTTCTATACTTAAAGGTAACTTTCCACTTACAAGCGATATATAAATTGTTATGACAAGCATACATAACATGATCCAGAACGTGAGTTGCGAATATTTTTTCATGTTTTAACCTCTTTACTTATGATATAAAATGTCATAAAGCTGTACTAACGCATCGTCAGTTTTAATACTTGCTGTTATGCCAAATGGTATTTCTTCTAAATCATAAACTCT
This sequence comes from Mammaliicoccus sp. RAM2, assembly GCF_045897195.1. Classification (NCBI taxonomy): domain Bacteria; kingdom Bacillati; phylum Bacillota; class Bacilli; order Caryophanales; family Staphylococcaceae; genus Mammaliicoccus; species Mammaliicoccus sp. RAM2. The sequence goes on from NZ_JBJNWI010000003.1 coordinate 92,944, forward strand.
ATTATTTTTAACTGCGTCAAAATGTTTCCATATATCATTTGTACTAAACTCTTTCTTAAACATTTCTCTTACTTGGTCTGGAAAACCATGTGGCAATCTTAAAATAATATCAGGATTGACTTTATAAAGTTCTTCCGTATTAGAGGCTAAATATGCTCTTGATTCATTTTGTATAACATTCTCTCCTCCGGCAATTTTCACTAAATCACCAATATAAGAGTGTTCTGTTGCTACAAGATAACTACCGGGTACACCCATAAGAATCAGTACTTTAGGGCGTTTTTTACCTTGAATCTTAGCTTTAATTTCAGCTTCGGCATTATCAAACTTTTTATTAAGCTTTTTAGCCTGTTCTTTACGATTGAACGTATTACCCATTTCGGTGATAGATTTCTTCAAACCATTTAAACTGTCGTAATCATAATAAGTACCTTTCATTTTAAGTTGTTCAAACACTGGATCCATCTCAGATTTAATTGTTGTAACAGTTAATACATGTGTTGGATTAAGTGATTTCACAACTTCAACATTCGGTTTCTTAGGCTGACCAATTTCAGGTACATCTTTGTATCGCTTCGGTAAATCTTTATAAGTTGTCGGTTTACCTACGATATCTAAATCTAATGCATCTAAAGTTTCCGTTAAAGCTACAGTAGTTGGTACGATTCTAAATTCTTCTTTCTTTTGTTTACTTGAAGGTTCTGATGATTTACTAAAGTTGATGTTACAAGCCGCAAGTAGACAGCTACATATAAGCATTAAAATTAATAGCGATTTGATCTTCATTTAGATGCTCGCTTCTTACCTAAGAAGAATGAACCAGCTAATAACAATACTGCACCACTGAATATAAGTGCATATGTCATCGCATCTCCACTGCTACTTGTTGAAGGATTAACGAGTTTCATGTTTGTTGAACCATCTGCATTACGATCGAAACTTGGACTCACTTTATCTGCACTTGTAGTACTTGTTTCATTGTTACCACTTGTCGCAGCTTGATTTGAAGGTGTGACAGGTGATGAACTATGATTTGTTGAACTATTTGCTCCAGATGAAGCATTTGAAGATTCGGATTTTTGGTCATCTGTCGGTGTTGTCTGATCGTGTTGAACATTTTGAGAGTCATGACCTTTAGTGTCATCATCTTTACTTGGTGTGTTGACAAATCGTTGCTGTTCATCACTTGTGTCTGTATTTACATTGATAGACGTCTCTTCTTTATCAAATTCAATACGTGTTGTGTAATGATTGTCGTAGTTAATCGCTGGTACAACAATATGCACTTTAGATGTTAATACTTTTAAATCTTTCGGCTTTTCAAAGCGAATGATTTTTGTATCTGCAGATTTGTCTTCTGAAACGGTTGTGACATTTAATTTCTTATCATGATCGAATAATTCAAACGACTTCCAATATGAAGCTGATTTCAATGTTAGTTCAACATATTGTTTACCATTTTCTTCAACAATACGTGCAGGTTTCACCATATATTGGTCCATATAAGATATTTCACTTGAACCATTTTTATAGACCATGTAACCTAACGTTGAAGTTGCTTTTTCTTGAATAGTTGATCCTTGGTTGGAGCCAGTCGGATTTTTAACTTTATCAGGAATTGGCACTTCTTTTTTTGTTATCGGCTTTTCATCGTTCTTTGGTGTATCTTGCTTTGGTGTATCTTGCTTTGGAAGTTCTGTTTGTGGTTTCTCATGATTCGAATCCTTTGCAGGTGCTTGTTGTGTATCTTCATTATTCTGATTTCCATTATCCTGCTTTTGGTCAGTCGTTGATTGGTTTGAATCTACTTTTCCTGTATCTTGTTGATTTGAATTCTGAGTTGTCGGTGCACTAGGAATAACTTCTTTAAAATTTACTTGAGTCGTATATTTGTTGTCATAATTGATTGCCGGTACAACAATGTGAACTTTTGAAGTAAGCGATTGGCTACCTGGTTTAACTTTAAACTTGATGATTTTTGTATCAGCTTGATGATCTTCTTTAACTGTTTGAATGGCAATTGCGCCTGATTCATCATACAGTTCAAATGACTTCCAATAAGAAGCACTTTTCAAAGTCATCTCAACATACGTTTCCCCATTCTCAAAATATACCTTTGCTGGTTTCACCATATATTGATCCATATAAGAGATTTCATTTGATTTATCTTTATTAACTACAAAATCAATTGCCTTACTTTCCACTGCTGATGCTTGTTCTTCTGCTGCTTCAACTTTTTTCATTGTCGTATGACTAAGCGGTTCATAAGTGTTGAATGAAAGAGTTGAGAATAATAAAGAAAACGCTAATAGTGACTTAACACTTTTCTTCATTAATTATGACCTCTTTTCAATTTTTTATTGAACATAAACGTAACGACTAATAACATACCCGCAACAATTGGAAGGACTGTGATCATTACCGGTGTGCCTGCGCTCGTTTGAGGATTTTTCACATCTTGTGAAGTAGTAGTAGAACCATTAGATGGCGTACTACTATTAGAACTAGAAGATGCTGCTGTTGTTGAATTCTTAGAATCATCATTAGATGAAACTGCTGCAGCTTGGCCAGAAGGTTCTTTCACGTCAAATGTGATCTTGTATTTGTTATCGTATAAGAACGGTTTACCATCGACTTTTTCATTGATATAAACATCAATTGTTCCAGCAAGTTGTCCAGATGTAGAATTCACTTTAAAGCTAGACGTTCTAACGTCTGAACCTTTGTCTTCACTTACGATACTTTCAGCAGATCCATCAACTGTAATACCTTTTATCCAATGGCTGTGATTCATCGTTAAATGAAGTTGCTTTTCGCCATTCTTAACTACTAACTTACCTGGTTTATTAAAATAATCATTTGCAATCGAAACATCTGAAGTACCATGTTTCAATACTGTGTAATCAACATCATAAGTACCATCCTTAACATCAGCAGAAGCCACCTTACCTACGCCTACTGATAATAAAATAAGTACTAATAACCCAATATTTAAAAGTTGTTTAAACCTTTGCATAATATACCTCCTTTGTAAATTTCTTGAAATCTCCTTCCACCTTATAATTTAATTGATAATGGTTATCAATGTCAATATTATTTTCTATTTTAATAAATAGTTAGTTATACAAATTTTATTTCTCAAAATTTAAAAATTAATAGAATGGAATAATTTAGGTTGTAACTAAATAACATATAAATTTGAACATTTTTACTTTTATATGTACAATGGATGTAATAACTGAATAAATGTCCACTGGAAGTGCCTTATTATAGGCTGAGACTGAAGTAGTGACTTCGGGATTCCTTGAACCTGATCCAGTTCATACTGGCGTAGGAAAGTGGCGTATATAAGCTTACTTATACTTATAATTAAATTTTTACGCTATTTTTCTATATAGAAAAATAGCGTTTTTTATTTGGAGTGATTTCATTGTTTATTGCTGTTACACCGTATAAAGACTTAGATGTTGATGATTTAGAACATTATATAGAGATTGCAGAAGAGATTGATTTGTTATTACTGAGAGTGCCTATGACACATGATGATCTATGCTGGGCGCTTGATTATTTATTAGCAAATGGCTTTTCGCAAACGAAATTAATGATTCATTCTGATATGACCATACTTGAAAAATATGATTTAAATTTTATTCATTTTCGTGAAGATGACGTGCAAGCATTTGAATTTAAAAAGCTTCACCCTCATATATCCGTTAGTATGTCTACACATTCAGTTGAAAGTGTGAAACGCGCACGTGAATGGTCTTTAGATTTCGTATTCTTTGGTCATGTGTTTGAATCTCGTTCTAAATATGGTCTTAAACCAAGGTCTTATAAAGAAATAAAGGATGCTGTATCTATAGATATTCCTGTTTATGCAATTGGTGGCATAGATACACATTCTATTAAGTCATTGCCTCATGGTTTCGAAGGTGTTTGTGCAATATCATTTTTCAGAGATCGAAGTTCGCGTGAAATTCAGTTATTAAGAGAGGAGTGGCTTGCATATGTATGACGTGTTAATTGTTGGCTCTGGCGTCATGGGGATGTCTATTGCGCGTGAATTAGCCCTTAAAAATGATTCGTTGTCTATCGCTGTGATAGATCGAGATGTTCCTGGATTACACGCATCTTATAAAGCTGGTGGGATGTTAGGTGCACAAAATGAATTTATTGAAGATACACCCCTTTATCAACTTGCATTACGTTCGAGAGATTATTTCGAATCACTCAGTCACACGTTATATAAAGAGACGAATATCAATATTGATTATCAAGCACACGGTTTAATTAAAATGGCCGCATCACGAGATGATATCGACAGCTTAACTGAGCAATATCGTTTTTTAAATAAACGTGATCGTTCAGTTACTACATTAAATAGTCAATCACTTCGTCATCTTTCAAATCATACGATTGCCTATAATCATAAAGCGATTTATATTCCATTTGATGGCCAAATTAATGCCAATCAATATGCTAAAGCTTTATTGAAATCCATTGAGTATAAAGGGATTGAACGCATTTATCATACTGAAGTTAAATCCATACATCGCTTAAATGATTCGTTTAAAGTGCTCACTGCAAACCAAATTTTACTTTCCAAAAAGGTCATTGTTGCCGGAGGTGCATGGAGTCATCAGTTATTAGCAGACTATGAAATTGAGCCAAAAGTAACAGGTGTTAAAGGCGAAGTTCTACTGTTAGAACATCCAGACTTAAAATTAGAACAAACACTGTTCATGACGAATGGCTGTTACATTGTGCCGAAACGTGGCAATCGATTTTTAGTGGGTGCAACGAGTTATGTAGATGACTATACTGTTGGCACATCAGTTGAAGGAGAAAATTGGTTAATGCGTCAGGCATGTAAATACATTCCATTATTATCAAGTAGTCGACTCATTCATAAATGGTCAGGCATTAGACCATACACTGATAATGAGTGGCCCATTATGGATGAAATCGATGAAGATTTATATATTGTTACGGGCCATTATCGTAATGGCATATTACTGTCACCTATCATCGGCAAATTAATGGCTGAATGGATTGTTTATGAAGTAAGACCTACGTTATTAGAAGCGTTTAAAGTGAGGAGGTGTGTCCATTTATGAAATGTATCATTAATGGTGATGAATTTAATTTTGAAGATGCGTTAACATTGTCAGATTTACTAGACTCACTGGAATTAGATAAAGATAGAATCATCGTCGAATGGAACGATACACTCATCAAAAGTGAACAATTCAATGATATTACTGTTAGAGAATCAGATAGATTAGAACTACTAGAATTTGTTGGAGGCGGATAAAATGTTAAAAATAGGACCATATGAACTCAACTCAAGATTATTATTAGGTACTGGTAAATTTAAAGATGAAGAAATACAATCTAAAGCAATCCAAGCATCAGGCGCAGAAGTGCTGACTTTTGCTGTTAGAAGAATGAATCTATATGACAAATCACTACCCAATCCATTAGCAAATGTTGATTTAAATCGCTTTATTACTTTTCCTAATACAGCTGGTGCACATACTGCAGAAGAAGCTGTACGTATTGCAGAAATTGCCAATCATGCTGGGCTTTGCAACTTAATTAAAGTAGAAGTCATTGGAGATGATAAGACTTTACTACCAGACCCAATTGAAACTTATAAAGCGTGTGAAATATTATTAGATAAAGGCTATATTGTCTGTCCCTATATTTCGTGTGATGTTGTGTTAGCTAAACGACTTGAAGCATTAGGTGTTCACGCGATTATGCCACTAGCTTCTCCAATTGGAACAGGCAGAGGCATTAATAACCCACTTAATTTAAGATATATCATTGAACAATCTAACATTCCCGTTATCGTGGATGCTGGTATTGGTTCACCGAAAGATGCCTGTTTCGCGATGGAACTTGGCGCAGATGCAATTTTATTGAATACTGCCATTTCTAGTGCGAAAGACCCTGTAAAAATGGCTGAAGCGATGAAATTAGGTATTGAAGCCGGTCTATTGAGTTATGAAGCAGGAAGAATTCCTGTTAAATATACAGCACAAGCATCAAGCCCAACTGAAGGATTAGGATTCTTGTAATGGAACGTTACGAACGACAAATGAAGTTTCAACAGTTCGGTGAGCATAGTCAAGAAACATTGCAGAATACCCATATATTGATTATGGGTGCAGGTGCATTAGGCAGTCATGTTGCAGAACTACTCGCTCGCATGGGTGCTCATCAATTAACGATAATCGACATGGATATCGTTGAGCTTTCTAATTTACATCGTCAAGCACTCTATGATGAACGTGATGCACAGGAAATGCTTCCTAAAGTCGTTGCTTTAAAAAGGAAAGTTAAACAAATTAATCATCATGTTGAATTGAATGCTATCAACCAAGAATTAACGACACAAAACATTGAAACCATTATTAAAAATGTCCAACCAGATATTGTAATCGATGGCATGGATCAATTTGATATGCGCTTTTTAATCAATGAAGTTTGCCATAAATTAAATATACCATGGATATATGGCGCTGCAGTCGGAAGTAAAGGGACCGTTTATGCAATTGATTATAGTGGCCCTTGCTTAAGATGTATTTTGCAAAGCGTACCTCAAACTGGAGAAAGTTGTGCTATAAACGGCGTGCTACCACCAGTCGTTCAACAAGTAGCCAGTTACGAAGTGTCAGAATTACTCAGATATGTTTCAGGAAAATCTTTTTCTAAAAAGCTCATAACAATAGATACATTTGAAATGAACATACGGTCAACAAATATCAATTTATTAAAAGACAATGACTGCGTTGTATGTGAACAAGGGATATATCAAGCATTAAACACACCACCCCTTTCATCAATAGAAGCATTATGTGGAGATACGTTCCTGTTTAGATTTAAACAACAAGCATTTGAATTAGCACATCATTTTCCAGGACAAATTGCTAAAGAAAACGCATATGTAAAATTTATAGAATATGATGATATGACCATGACCTTATTCAAAGACGGTCGTATGAACGTACGCGGTATAGAATCACAAGAAACCGCAGAAGATATATATCAACAGTTTAATAGGTGTATAAAGTAGGGAGAAAGATGGAGTTGGAGCAAGACTAGGAGGCAATTGCGGGTGAAGTCATGGCTTTATTCAGTACTTAAGCCATGACTTACCCTATCTCTTGGCTATATTTAGTACTTAAGCGAAGACTTAGGCTATCTCTTGGCTTTATTCGGCACTTAAGCCATGACTTCGGGCATCTCCTGGCTTCATTCAGTACTTAAGCGAAGACTTAGGCTATCTCTTGGCTTTACTCAGAACTTAAGCCATGACTTAGGCTTTCTCTTGGCTTTACTCAGTACTTAAGCGAAGACTTGAGCGATCTCTTGGCTTTACTTACTACTTAAGCCAAGACTTGAGTCATCTCTTGGCTTTACTCAGTACTTAAGCCATGACTTGGGCTTTCTCTTGGCTTTACTCAGTACTTAAGCCATGACTTCGGGCATCTCCTGGCTTCATTCAGTACTTAAGCGAAGACTTAGGCTATCTCTTGGCTTTATTCAGTACTTAAGCCATGACTTACCCTATCTCTTGGCTATATTTAGTACTTAAGCGAAGACTCACCCATCCACTATTTCTTTCAACACGATTGCTTGATTGTGTTTTTCGTCTTTGGCGCCATACAGTATGATGAGTGTTTGTTTATTTTCTTTATAAATTTCTTTTAGTTTATTTAAAGCTTCTTGTTGATCTCCTGATTCGAGTTCTTGTTTATATTTTTCTTTAAATGCTTCAAATTTACTTGGTTCGTGATTGAACCATTTTCTTAATTCACTAGAGGGCGCGATGTCTTTTAACCAATGATCTAAATTTGCTTTGTCTTTAGATATCCCTCTTGGCCATACTCGGTCCACTAATACTCTTACACCTTTTTCATCAAGATTATTATAAATTCTATCTATTTTACATACCATGAATAAACGACTCCTTTATATATATTTAGCCTTTAGAAGTGAATCTTAAACCATAAAAGAAAACGCTTAATGTGTTATACTATATCTCAAATGGTAGGTTTAATTTCTAAATAAAAAATCTCGAAATGATGAACGGAGTGAATTTTTTTATGACTCAATACGACAGCCAGAATTTAAAAGAAAAATACTTAAATTTATTAGCAGAAAAGTTTGATGAAGAAGAAAAAGTAGCAACTGAAATTATTAATTTACAATCTATTTTAGATTTACCTAAAGGCACAGAACATTTCGTAAGTGACTTACATGGTGAATATCATGCATTCCAACATGTTTTAAGAAATGGTTCTGGTAATGTGAGAGCTAAAATTAATGACATATTTAAAGATACACATTCTGAAGAACATATTAGCGACCTTGCTGCACTCGTTTATTATCCAGAAGAAAAATTGAAAATTGTTAAAAATCAATTTGCTTCGAAATCGGAACTAAATGAATGGTATATTGAAACAATTCAACAGATGATTCATCTTATTTCATACGCTTCAAGTAAGTATACACGTTCTAAGTTACGTAAAGCTTTACCAAAACAATTCGTATACATAATCGAAGAGTTACTATATAAAAGTAATGTTTATAACAATAAAACGACTTACTACGAAACAATTGTTCAAAAAATCATTTCACTAGGCCAATCAGATAAACTGATTATTGGTTTAGCATACACGATTCAAAGATTAGTCGTTGACCATTTACATGTTGTAGGAGATATTTATGATCGTGGTCCTGAACCCGATAAAATTATGGAGACGTTAATCAATTATCATTCTGTTGATATCCAATGGGGTAACCATGATGTATTGTGGATTGGCGCTTATGCTGGTTCAAAAGTATGTTTAGCTAACATTTTAAGAATATGCGCACGTTATGATAATTTAGATATCATTGAAGATGCATATGGAATTAATTTGCGACCATTAGTTAATTTAGCAGAAAAATATTACGGCGACAATACTGCATTTCATCCAAAAAAACATGCCGACAAAGAACTATCAGAAGAAGAAAAACTTCAAATCACTAAGATTCATCAAGCTATCGCTATTATTCAATTTAAACTGGAAAGTCCAATTATTAAACGTCGTCCTTCATTTGATATGGAAGAAAGACTAGTACTTGAAAAAGTAAATTACGATAACAATGAAATTACCATTTACGGTCAAACGTATCAGTTAGAAGACACATGCTTTGAAACTGTTGATCCTACAAATCCAGCACAACTAAACGAAGAAGAAGAGGAAGTTATTAATAAACTTCTACTTTCTGTACAAGAATCCGAAAAACTGAAACGTCATATGAACTTTTTAATGAAAAAAGGTAACTTATACTTAAAATATAATGGCAATTTACTTATCCATGGCTGTATACCCGTAGATGAACAAGGTAATATGGAAGAAATGGAAATTGACGGTAAAGTCTATAATGGGCGAGAGTTATTAGACCAATTCGAATATCATATTAGAAATTCATTTAGTCGTAAACATGAAACAGATGATTTATCTACAGATTTAATTTGGTATTTATGGACAGGTAAATATTCTTCATTATTTGGTAAACGTGCCATGACAACGTTCGAAAGATATTTTATAAAAGATAAAGTATCACATAAAGAAGAAAAAAACCCTTATTATTATTTAAGAGAAGATAGCGATATGTGTCGCAAAATGTTAGAAGAATTTGATTTAGACCCTGAACAAGGTCGTATTATCAACGGTCACACACCTGTTAAAGAAATTGATGGTGAAAATCCAATTAAAGCAAATGGCAAGATGATTGTTATAGACGGTGGATTTTCAAAAGCTTATCAATCTACAACAGGTATCGCAGGCTATACATTATTGTATAATTCATTTGGTATGCAACTCGTTGCCCACAAACACTTTGGTACAAAAGAAAATGTACTACTCAACGGTGCTGATGAACTATCCGTTCGACGTGTTGTAGATGAAGAACTCGAAAGAAAGAAAGTTCGAGATACAAACATCGGTGCCAAATTGCAAGAAGAAATTCAGATGCTACAAGAATTAATGTCATATCGTTATATAGACTAAAAGAACCGCGAAAACTAACAGTTCACGTTAGTTTTCGCGGTTTTTCTTATATGTTATTTGAAAAAGAACATATGACTTTTCAAATATTAGCGCACGATATCTCATAGTCTTCGTGCGATACACCCTGATTTTACACCTTAGCGCACGATATCTCTCAGTCTTCGTGCGATACACCCTGATTTTACACCTTAGCGCACGATATCTTCCAGTCTTCGTGCGTTATGCCCCTTTTTTGTACCCTAGCGCACGATATCTTCCAGTCTTCGTGCGTTATGCCCTTTTTTTGTACCTTAGCGCACGATATCTTCCAGTCTTCGTGCGTTACACCCTGATTTTGTACCCTAGCGCACGATATCTCTCAGTCTTCGTGCGCTATTCTTCTATTCAAATTTCATCTTCAAGTAAAGTCCCGTTCTATTTTCTTTTTCCATGTTTTTGAGAAGCATTGTTCGCCTTCATTATAAGCTACGACTTTATTATATAAGTAGTAATAGTCTTCATCGCATGTCATTGTACTAAATGTTTCTACTTCAGTATCTATATCATCATCTTTAACGATCACTTTCCAATCACATTGGACTTTGGCTGATAATGGATCGTCTTCTTTAATTGTGTAGATATTTAAGTTCTCTGTTCCATATGTGATATGGCTATCTTTTAACGTTCTCAATCCTTCATCTGAATAATCTCTTAATTCCCATTCATTGGTCGTTAACCGCTTCGTCACATCTCTCGTTCGAGACCCTTCTCTATGAATGATTTTTTCTAGAGGCTGTGCAGTTTCTGATAAAGGATAATCTAATTGAACTTCTTCAAAATGATCAATTAAAGGTAATATCAATTGTGAATACTCTAAATCCACTTTTATATTTGCTACCTCTTTGCTCGGCCAAATTTGTGGCCAATATGTAGGTGAGATAGACACTTCTATTTTATGTCCTGCTGGTACTTGATAGCCTATAACATCTAGTGGTACTTCTGCATTGATATACTCGTTAATCGGTAGTGTCTCTGGTGTTTCATGACTCTTATAGTGATTTAGATTCAGCTGACCTTTCGTAATCAATGTCTTCTTGCCGTTAGGATGCACGTCCGAAATACGCACATGTATATTGCCATAAGCACAATCTGATTTAACGTGAAGCTTTGCGACAGGTTGTCCAATGACATTCAATGTTTCGCCATACGTTTCAACCATAAATGAGCATGCTAAAGCATTATCGATTGTTTGATCATCAGGTAAGTCCCCTTCTTGGCCAAAAGGACAGAACACGCCTGAATAAAGACCATGTTGTTGATTATTTTTCAACGTGATTTCTTGCGTCATACTACTAAAAATATCTTTCGTCTTGATGTCTTCTTTTAATAAATCTAGCCATTTTCCTTCTCGATAATCGTATGAAGTTTGTGGTTCTACACTATCTTGAACATAAACAAGAAATTCATCTTTATAGTTAATATGTTCATCCGTTTCCATCCATTTATCTAACCATGCGACAACTTCTTGTAAATATCCAAATTGAGGTCCAGGAATTGCGACGTCTGGAAATTCATGTGCCCAAGGTCCTATAATACCTTTCTTTGGAACATTCAAATGACGCATTAAACGAAACACAGTATTTGTGTAGCCGTCTGCCCAACCACTCATCGTTAATACCGGAATGGTAATGTTTGAATAGTCTTCATTGATAGAGCCATGCTTCCAATAATCATCTCTTGTTTGATGACTAACCCATTCTTCCACAAACGGTGGTGTATGTTCTAAACGTTCCAGCCAATTTTCATACCAATTATCACCGAAATATTTCGGAAAAGCTGGTCGTGCATTATATGCAAACATCGTTGAAGCCCACCAAAGCATATCAGAAGCCATAAGCGTTCCGCCTTTATAATGAACGTCATCCGCATACCGATCATCCGTTGAACATAATGAGATAATGGTCTTCAATGCTTCTGGTTGTCTCGCAGCAACTTGTAATCCGTTAAATCCTCCCCACGACTTACCGATCATTGCTACTGAGCCATTTGACCATTCTTGGTTTGTTATCCAATCTATAATGTCCAATGCATCATCTTGTTCTTGTAACGGATATTCGTCTTCGATAATACCTTCAGAATCCCCAGTTCCTCTTATATCAACTCGAATAGCAGTATACCCAAAACCCGCAAAATATTTATGTCTAATTTCATCCCGTAAAGCTGTAAATTCATCTTTTCTATATGGTAAATATTCTAATACCGCACCTTTAGTCTTAGTGTCAGTCTTAGGTTGCCAGATTTTAGCTGATAATTTCGTACCATCTTGCATCGTTATCCAAGTGTGATGAATCACTTCGATTTCATATGGAAATTGTGTTCGCTCAGTTATTTTATTATAATCTACATCAAAAACACCCATGTAAAATCCTCCTCTATTTATCTATTACTGTTTATTATACATAATTACATATATAAAAACTGACCAGACACTTTCATCTGATCAGTTCGTACTTTTATCCATTTTGAAGTAAATACATTTTGTGATAAATACCGTCTTGTTTAATCAACTCGTCATGTGTGCCTTTTTCAACAATTTCACCTTTATTCAATACAAGTATTTGATCGGCATCTTGAATAGTTGATAGTCTATGCGCAATCGCTAATGTTGTTCTGCCTTTTCTCATTTTTTCTAAAGATGCTTGAATTTGCGCTTCTGTTTCTGAATCAATATTAGCTGTTGCTTCATCCAGTATTAATATTTTTGGATCACTTGCGATTGTTCTTGCAAATGCTAACAATTGTCTTTCTCCACTTGAAAATGCACTACCTTTTTCGATTACTTTATGTTCATATTTCCCAGGTAATTTATTGATAAATTGATCTGCATTTACAAATTCAGCCGCTTCTTGCACTTTTTCAAAAGTCATCGTCGGGTGATACAATTTAATATTCGATGTAATCGTTCCGTAGAAAATAAATGCATCTTGAAGCACAAGCCCAATATTAGATTTGAGTTCTTTTTTCGGGATTTGCTTAATCGATTGTTGATCTATTAAAATTTCACCTTGTTCAAATTCATAAAATCTCATAAACAAGTTAATGATTGAACTTTTCCCGGAACCTGTATGCCCAACAAGTGCAACTGTTTCACCTGGGTTTGCGGTAAATGATATATTTTTTAATACATCTTTTTGGCCATCGTAACTAAATGTTACACCTTTAAATTCAATTTTACCGTCAGTAATATGAAAATCTTGACGCTCTTGTTGATCAGGTTCAAGCATATCATTATCGATAAGTTTAAATACACGACTCGCTGATACGAGTGCTTGTTGAAGTACGTTTAAATTTTGACTGACTTGGTTAATCGGTTCAAAGAAACGCTCCATATATTGTACGAATGCAAATACAACACCTGCTGTAATGCCACCAGAAAAGCTCAATATACCGAAGTAACTTAAGATCATAATGACCGCAAATACAGAAATCATACTGATTGCCGGTCTCAAAAGTAAGCCATCAATTTTGACAGTCTTCATATTAAATTCATAGTGATCATCGTTAATTTCATTAAATTCTTTTTGTAATCTCTTTTCTTGATTAAATACTTGAATAATCCTCATACCTTCGATAGATTCAGCTAACTTCGCATTTAAATCTGATAAAAGCTGTCTCGCTTGAGAAAAGTATATAGCAGAATATTTTCTATAAAGTGCTAATATGACAACTATAATGGGTACAAATACAAGTGCCATCAAAGCCAATTTAAAATCTAAAATAAACATCATGACATAACTTGAAATAACCATAAATAATGCCATTAAAAATGATGAAAATACACCAATAAACATTTCTACAATGGCTTCTGTATCATTCGTTAACCTTGATACAATACTACCACCTGGCTCTTTATCAAAATAGCGCATGCCTAGTTGGCCAATTTTATCAAAAGCATCAATTCTTAATTGTTGAATGACTTTAAAAGCTAAATATTGAAATAAGTATACATTCCAATATGTTGTTACAGCACCGATGATTTGAACGACAAAGAATATCACAATAAGTAATGTCATATCAGATTCTGGAAATACACGCGGTGTTAAATAATCATCGATAAATACTTTTACTAAATAAGGTGTTGCGACACTTGCAACTGTCGAAATCGTCAGCATCAAGAAAGCAAGTGCAATGATACCTTTAAAGGGGAACGTATATTTAATTAATCTTTTGAGTACATCAAACTGATCTTTGGCAGTTAAATTATGATTTTGTGCCATCGTTGTCATCCCCCTTTGCCAATTCATCTAGACTACTCGCAATCTTTTCATGTAATGCTTGTGATTGATACGTGTCATAATACCAACCTTTAAGATTCATCAACTCGTGATGTGTACCTCGTTCAATGATTGTGCCTTCATCCATCACGATAATCATATCAGCATGACTGACAGCACTCATTCTATGAGCTGTAATAATATTTGTCTTACCTTGTCTAACGTTCTGCATATTTTCAAGTATATGTTCTTCAGTTTCTGCATCTACTGCTGATAATGAATCATCTAATATCAGTACAGGTGGATTCATAATTAATGCTCTTGCAATAGATATCCTTTGCTTCTGACCGCCTGATAATGATACACCTCTCTCACCGACAACTGTATCGTATCCTTCAGGAAAGCTTAATATATCTTGGTGAATATAACTAATATTACTCGCGTTATGAATGATGTCATCATCGATAGTCGGATCGCTAAAGGCAATGTTATTTCTTATTGAAGTCGAGAATAAAAAGTGGTCTTGAGGAACATAACCAAATTGCGCTCTTAAATGACGAATATCAAAATAACTCAATGGATGACGACCGTATATGATTTCATCCACTTCTTTCGTATCAAATTCGCGTAATAATAGACGAATGATTGCACTTTTACCTGACCCTGTTCGACCGACAATGCCTAATGTAGTACCTTTTTCAATCGTGAAATGAATGTCATGTAATGCCACATTATCATCGTTTGGAAATTTAAAAGATTGAATGTCAACGTGAATATCCCCTTCAGGAATCATATCAGTCTTAACTTCCGTATCGACATCATTTTGAACATTGGTAATTTCATTAATTCTTTCATATGATGCATGACCTCTTTGAACAATATTAAAGAATAATCCAAGTGCGAGTAGTGGCCAAACCATCATTCCTAAATAAGTTGTAAATGTAACAAGTTGTCCAATTGTAATATCATCTTGAATCACCATTCTTGCGCCAAAGAATATTGCTAAAAAATAACTAACACCAATTACTGACATAATAGTTGGATCAAACAACGCATCAATTTTAGAAACTTTTAAATTTTTGTATACGACATCATCACTAAGTTGCTTAAAATCTGCTTGATCATCTTTTTCATAACCGAATGTCTTTGTGACTTTTATCCCAGCAATACTCTCTTGAGTCTTATCATTCAATTGACTAAACGCAGCTTGTGCTTTTTTGAAACCGCGGTTAAGCAACTTTCCATAATAACTCGTTAATATAATCATAATAGGAAGTGGAATCATAACAATTAAAGTTAAACGCCAATCAACTGTAATCGCCATAGTAATCAGAACAGCACCACCAGACATCAGTGAATCAGCAATTGTCAGAACGCCACCCCCCGCAGTATTCTGAACAGCTCTAATATCATTTGTAGCATGTGCCATTAAATCCCCAGTGCGTCTTTCTTGGAAAAAAGAAGGACTCATCGACGTATATTTATGATACAGTCGCTCTCTTAATATCTTCCCTAATCTCATACTCGCCCCGAATATCATAATGCGCCAGTAGTATCGAAATACATATGTTAATACAGCAGCAAGAAATAAAATGATGAGATAAATAAGAAGCGTCTTTCCCGTTAAAGTATTAAAGCTAATACCATCAATTACACGACCAATAATTTGTGGAGGCAACAAATCAATCAGCGCAACAAGTAATAAAATGAGAATGCCAAAAATATAATTTTTCCGTTCTTGTTTAATAAACCAGCCCAATTTTGCAAATACTTTCATAATCGTCCACACTCCCCTTATATCTACACATTTAAAATTTTAGCACAAAAAGTTTATATAAAAATTGAAAGTTCGTAATTTTCATACATTTATATAAAAATCATCCGAATGGCGTATAGGGGATTTTAGAGGTGAGGGAGATGAAGTGGGGAGGGTTCTGAGGTTCGGGGGGCGGTGGTTTGGAGGAGGTATGTTGCTTGTTTCGGGAGTCTTGCAACATTCAAGGCTCCAATGTTGCTAGTCACGTCCCACTTGCAATGTTCAAGGCTCCAATGTTGCTAGTCGTGCCTCGCTTGCAATGTTCACGGCTCCAATGTTGCTAGTCACACCCCACTTGCAATATTCAAGGCTCCAATGTTGCTAGTCATGCCTCACTTGCAATATTCAAGGCTCCAATGTTGCTAGTCACACCCCACTTGCAATATTCAAGGCTCCAATGTTGCTAGTCACACCCCACTTGCAATGTTCAGACCACTCCATCCAACTATCAATATAAAAAAATGGCCGAGACATCATTCAATGTCCCGCGCCATTTTATTCATCTTTATGATTTTGTACCGAATAGACTTATTCCTAATATGACAAATACTGCTCCACTTATTTTATTAATAATTTTTTCTGCTACGATATTATCTCTTAATTTTGTTGTTAAACTACTTGAAAAGATAGCAATGATAAATGATGTTATCGCACCCATTACTGCAAAAATACTGCCCAATATTAAAAACGGTATTGGACCGTACTGATTATCCACTGAAATAAACTGTGGAATAAAGGAAATAAAAAATAGTGCTACTTTAGGATTCGTAACGTTCGTGATCACACCTTGTACAAATAATTTTCTACGTGACTGATGCACGGTCTTCTTTATTGAGATTGAAGATTGTTTACTTATAAACATTTGTATACCTAAATAAATTAAATAAACTGCTCCGACAACTTTAATGATTGTGAACAAGACAACGGAAGTTTGTAAGATTACTGACAAGCCTAATCCTGACAGTATAGTATGAACGACTGCACCTACCGAAACACCTAATGCTGAATATATACCTGCATCTCTACCTTGTGAAATACTTCTATTTAGTATAAACATCATATCAATACCGGGTGTGATACAGATGATTAGCACTGTGATTAAAAACAGTTGAAAAGATACGATATCAAACATCATTTACCCCCTTTAAATTAATCGTTAAGATATACTAACATATAATCTAAAGTTGTAAAATGAAAATTTTAATTTATTTCAATTTTTTCAATGTCCAAGTCTATATTTAACTTTTCAAGTATGGATTCAAAACCTTCTATAGTATAGTTCTCATTTTCAGTTACTAATGTCTTAATCATTCCATGACCGTTGGAAGTGAATGATGCTGCTTGTTCAATAACAGTTTGAGCAGGATCAATAAACATGATATGTGGATATAATTCCTTAAAATAACTATACAACCACGGTAGATGTGTAGAAGATAATGTGAATATATCAATTTCTTCATGTTGGTCTAAAATATCATCCATAAAATTCTTCACAGTTATTAAAGTACGATATTTATCTGATATAAATGATCCGTCTTCAACTAATTCAACTAAGGAAGAAGCATTAAATTGATATACATTTCCTGAAGAAACTTCATTGGCTATAAATTCTTTTAATGCATCACTTTCAATTAAAGATTGAACACCTAAAATACCTATTTGTTTAGTAGAAGATTTTTCTAATGCTTCTTTCACTGGTGGATACACACCTATGATTTCAGTATCAAATTCATCTTTCAAATCATCTAGAATTGTAATCGTTGGTACATTAGATGCCACGATAATCAAACGAGGATTCCACTTTTCTAAATAATGAATGGTTTCCGTAATCAAAGTTTTTAATTCATCGATAGATTTTTGACCATAAGGAAACTGATTGCGATCTGCCAAATATATTAAATCTTGATTT
Source organism: Mammaliicoccus sp. RAM2 (assembly GCF_045897195.1). Lineage (NCBI taxonomy): Bacteria > Bacillati > Bacillota > Bacilli > Caryophanales > Staphylococcaceae > Mammaliicoccus > Mammaliicoccus sp. RAM2. The sequence continues at coordinate 110,992 of NZ_JBJNWI010000003.1, forward strand.
GGATATGTCTTTTTTAACAATTCTACAATTGAATAACTGCCAATTCCCGCATCAAAAACAGCAATAGGTTGAAATAACGTATCTTGATTATTTGTCATATATGCCACCCTAACTTAAATTTCTAAAAATACTTTCGGTGTTTGTGCTATTTTCTCATCCACCACATTATAAAATCCACCTTTTTGATATCCTGTACAATGCACTTTGTCTTCAGTAGCAATTTCGAATTCTAGTTCCCACTTCATTCTACTCACTTTAACTAACCAACATCTACCAACCGGTTTGTCATGAATCGTCAATGGTACTTTGTAGTCTGCCTCAGTCCTCATCAATATTGGTGATATATTAAATCTCATCATTTCTGAGTAAGTCATATATTGGTTGATAAAAGCCGTTCTTAAATCTTCAAACCATCTTACATAGACAATATTACTCACAATGCCCATAGCATCAATATCATAAACATTAATTTCGATTTCTTTTTCAGCGACTAATTTTCTCTCTTGCATTAAAAAGACTCCTTCATACATCATTTTTTATTATCTCAAAATAACTTTATACATATTATCACTTAAAGTTATTCATTAAATCAACCTTTAGCAATACTAGGAATCTTTAAATACTTTATAAAACAAACTCTCTATTGTTCAACAAGCTATTTGTATGAAAAAAAGTGGTTAAGCCCTATGACCTAACCACTTTTATATTACTTAAGAAAAAATTAGTTATTCTCTTTGTTATCTTTTTTGCGACGACCAAGTAAGAATAATGATCCAACTCCAGCAAATAAACCGCCAAATAAAGCGCCATTATTTATTGGTTGTTCACCAGTGTCTGGTAATTTCTTATCATTATTTGATTTATCATGATCATACGTAGTTGCAGCTTTTGCAATACCGTTTCCATCATTGTTGTTTGAATCAGTTGAACCCATTCCCATATCTGAATCTGAGTCGCTGTCAGAGTTTGAATCGCTGTCTGAATCAGAGTTGCTATCTGAATTTGAGTCGCTATCTGAGTCTGAATTGCTGTCTGAGTCCGAATTGCTATCTGAATCTGAGTCGCTGCCTGAGTCAGAGTTGCCATCTGAATCTGAGTCGCTTTCAGAGTTTGAATCACTGTCTGAATCAGAGTTACTATCTGAATCAGAGTCGCTATCTGAGTTTGAGTCGCTATCTGAGTCTGAATTGCTATCAGAGTTTGAGTCGCTATCTGAGTTTGAGTCGCTATCTGAGTCTGAATTGCTATCAGAGTTTGAGTCGCTATCTGAGTTTGAGTCGCTATCTGAGTCTGAATTGCTATCAGAGTTTGAGTCGCTGTCTGAGTCAGAATTGCTGTCAGAGTTTGAGTCGCTGTCTGAGTCTGAATTGCTGTCAGAGTCTGAATCAGAGTTACTATCTGAATCTGAGTCGCTATCTGAGTCTGAATTGCTATCAGAGTTTGAGTCGCTGTCTGAGTCAGAGTTGCTATCTGAATCTGAGTCGCTATCTGAGTCTGAATTGCTGTCAGAGTCTGAATCAGAGTTACTATCTGAATCTGAGTCGCTATCTGAGTCTGAATTGCTATCTGAATCTGAGTCGCTATCAGAGTTTGAGTCGCTGTCTGAGTTTGAGTCGCTATCTGAGTCCGAATTGCTGTCAGAGTTTGAGTTGCTATCTGAATCTGAGTCGCTATCTGAATCTGAGTCGCTATCAGAGTTTGAGTCGCTGTCTGAGTTTGAGTCGCTATCTGAGTCCGAATTGCTGTCAGAGTTTGAGTCGCTATCTGAGTCCGAATTGCTGTCAGAGTTTGAGTCGCTGTCTGAATCAGAGTTACTATCTGAGTCTGAATCGCTGTCTGAATCAGAGTTGCTGTCTGAGTCTGAATCGCTGTCTGAATCAGAGTTGCTGTCTGAGTCTGAATCGCTGTCAGAGTCTGAATCAGAGTTGCTATCTGAATCAGAGTTGCTATCAGAGTTTGAGTCGCTGTCTGAATCTGAGTCGCTGTCAGAGTTTGAATCGCTGTCAGAGTTTGAATCGCTGTCTGAGTCTGAATTGCTATCTGAATCTGAGTCGCTGTCAGAGTTTGAATCGCTATCTGAGTCTGAATTGCTATCTGAATCTGAGTCGCTGTCTGAATCTGAGTCGCTGTCAGAGTTTGAATCGCTGTCTGAGTCTGAATTGCTATCTGAATCTGAGTCGCTGTCAGAGTTTGAATCGCTATCTGAGTCTGAATTGCTATCTGAATCTGAGTCGCTATCTGAGTCCGAATCGCTATCTGAATCTGAATTGCTGTTAGAGTTTGAATCGCTATCTGAGTCTGAATTGCTATCTGAGTCTGAATTGCTATCTGAATCTGAGTCGCTATCTGAGTTTGAATCACTGTCTGAATCAGAGTTACTATCTGAATCTGAGTCGCTATCTGAGTCTGAATTGCTGTCAGAGTTTGAATCGCTGTCTGAATCAGAGTTGCTATCAGAGTTTGAGTCGCTATCTGAATCAGAGTCTTCTTCCATATAGAAACCTGTGTCAATTGTTAAATCGTCAGCATCTTCGATGTGAACTGTAACAGTTAATCCATCAGAATCTTTTGCATCATCACCTTGATTTTCGACAGTTGGTTTGTAACCTTCTGGCGTTTCGAATTCTACAGTATAATCACCATTTTCAAGTCCTCTGAAAATGTATTTACCTGTTTCATCTGTTGTTGTTCTACCAATTTCTTGTCCATCTTTATCTTTCAAGATAACTGTTACATTTCCAATTCCTTTTTCATCTTCACCTTGTATACCGTCTTTGTTTGTATCTTCCCAAACGTAGTCCCCTAGATTGTACTTAGGCGTTTCTTTGTAGAAACCTGAGTCAATTGTCATGTTATCAGCGCCATGAATTCTTGCATCTACATTAAGACCATCTGAATCTTTTGCATCGTCACCTTGATTTTCTATAGTTGGTTTATATCCTGTCGGTGTTTCAAATTCTACCTTATATTCACCGTTTTCAAGTCCTCTAAAAATGTATTTACCAGTTTCATCTGTTGTTGTTCTACTGATTTCTTGTCCATTTTTATCTTTCAAGATAACTGTTACATTTCCAATTCCTTTTTCATCTTCACCTTGTAAACCATCTTTGTTTGTATCTTCCCAAACGTAATCCCCTAGGTTGAATTTAGGTCTGTTTTCACCATCACCGTTACCTGATCCCGCTTTAAGAATATTACGGTTATCCCAATAGAATGAACTTGGTGTACCATAATAATTACGGTTTGTTTGTGTAACTCGTGTTAATACATCTTTATCACTGTCGTCATAATGACCATCAACTAAAATAACATAAGCTTTATTAATATCACCAAATCTTATATCCATAGAGTTATCATTATTATCTGTGATATAATTTCTAAAGTTCGCAGTAACATCTTTAAAGTTTTCATTATTAGGATCAACATAATAGCTTTCATTCAACTGATTAGGATTAATTACTTCATAAATTTTATAACTAGTGTCATCTGAATTAACTAATGTGCTACTAACCTCAGGGTTATCATAATAACCTTTGATATTAACATTTGCTCCATAAAGTTGTTTACCTAATGAGTTAACATATATTACTTGTTTATAAGTTCTTTCACCTGAACCAATATCTATTTTATTAATAAATGATGATACATTTGCTCCATTTGGACCCGGAGCACCAACAAATGGTGAACTGTGGTTAAGATTAATTGTTGTATTGAATTGCTTTCCAGCTATATTAAAGCTCACTGGATAATTTCCACTTCTTGGAGATACTTTTCTATCTGTAAATACTGGAATTTCAAATCCACCTTTTACATTTTCTTTCTCATTAACGAAGTTTGTAAAAGTATATTTACCTTGCTTTGTTTTAGTATTGTAAGTTCCAGTAGCTATAATATCTCCATTAGCATTTTTCAAGTCAGCTATACCCATTTGGTCTCCAACTTTACTGTAATCGATATCACCATCTAATGATAAGTTATTAGGTACGTCAAATGTAAAATAATCGCCTTCTTTAATAGAATCAGTCACTCTAAATGACACATTCATATTAGTATATCCAGATTGGTTTGGATCAAAAGTTCTTTTATCAAAATTGAACTTATCGATAACTACTTTATCATTCACATTTTCGCCTTTAACTTCTGCATTTGAATCTACCATTGATGCAGCTCTAAATCCTGTATAATTTCTAGTAGTTGTAGCTGGTACTTTGTTTTTATCAATCTTCTCAGCTGCATATCTAATCGCTTCTAATGCAATTTTCTTTCTTGCATCTTTAATTGAGTCTTTACTGTAATCAATCTTTGCATTAGTAATGATTTGCTTACGGTCAGCATCAGATAAATAATTGATTTTGTCATTTACTTCATTTGTTAATTGTTCTTCAGTAAAATTACCAAGTTGGTTATTTATTTTTGATTGTTCAATTGGCGTTTTCTCTGTTGTCGATTTTTCTTCAGTAGTTAGTGCTACTGTTGTAGGTTGCGATTCGATTTTTGGTTCTTCTTCTGGTGTTTTAACCATGGATACTTTTTCTGCGCTCAATCTTTCTTGTGTTTTAGCTTCTGGTGCTTTTTCTTCTATGCTCACTTTTTCTGATGTCTTAGTTTCTGGTGCCTTTTCTTCTGTGCTCGCTTCTTCTGGTGTATCAGTTTCTGGTGCTTTTTCTTCTGTGCTCGCTTCTTCTGGTGTCTTAGTTTCTGGTGCCTTTTCTTCTGTGCTCGCTTCTTCTGGTGTCTTAGTTTCTGGTGCTTTTTCTTCTGTGCTCGCTTCTTCTGGTGTCTTAGTTTCTGGTGCTTTCTCTTCTGTGCTCGCTTCTTCTGGTGTCTTAGTTTCTGGTGCTTTTTCTTCTGTGCTCGCTTCTTCTGGTGTTCTAGTTTCTGGTGCTTTTCCTTCTGTATGCTCTTGATTCAAAATTTGTTCTTCTGTTGATGTTTGTTTTTCTATATCCTCATCAGAATGACCATCGTCTTTTAAATTATTTGACTGTGATTGTACAGAATTACTTTGTTGCTCATCTGCTTTTGCCTCTTCACCTATCCCAAAAAGTAAAGTAGCACCAACCAAAATTGAAGCAGTACCAACAGTGAATTTTCTAATAGAATACTTATTGAGTCTATTAGGGATAAAATCAAGTCTTCTACTTCCTGATTTCCCTTTTTTGTTCATTCCACATTCCTCCTAAAATATCAATTAAATTATTGATAAGTCTTATTTATATTTGAGCACTTATCACAAAATATTATATTTTGCGATTTTAAATTATTCAATACTTAATTTTAAAAGAAAATATTTTAAAATAAAATTTGTGTTGTACAATGTTGTAATTTACAAATAATTATCTTGAGTATTTGTAAATTACATAAATAGAAGAAATTATAAAGTTAAATCTCCAATAAACTTGTGTGTATGTTTCAATCAAAAAAGAGCTCAAGACATTATTTACTGTCTCAAGCTCTATATTAAATTAGCAATATTGCCACATATGAAATTTCTGTACGTATACTTATATACATTTAATTATTTACTTAAAGTTCTTCACCGTTTGTATCGATGACATTTTTATACCAATAGAATGAGTTCTTTTTAGTACGTTTTAATGTTCCTTTTCCTGCATTATCTCGATCTACGTGAATTAAGCCGTATCGTTTTTTCATTTCACCAGTTGTAAATGACACGATATCAATTATACCCCAAGGTGTATAACCCATTAGTTCAACGCCATCTTCATCAACCGCTTCTATTGACGCTTCTATATGTTCTCTCAAGTAATCGATTCTTTCTTGGTCATCTATCGTACCGTCTTCTTTAAATTCATCTGTTGTACCGAAGCCATTTTCAACGATAAATAATGGTAACTGATAGCGATTGTACAAAGCATTTAAAGTATATCGTAAACCAATTGGATCTATTGCCCAACCCCATTGACTAACTTTAATGTATGGATTCTCTACTGAATTTGGTAATCCACCATTCACAATATTACCATCAACACTTTGTTCTGCATCATGTTTAACGACTGTAGACATATAGTAACTGAAGCCGATATAATCAACCGTTCCATTTCTTAAGATTTCATCATCGCCTTCTTGCCACTTAATGTCGTAACCTTTTTTCTCGAACATTTTTAATGCATAACCTGGGTAATATCCTCTTACTTGAACATCTAGGAAGAAATATCTCAAACGACTTGCAACTTCCGCTTCTAAAATATCTTTAGGATTACATGAATATGGATAAATAGGTACGTGAGAAATCATGTTCCCAATAACAAAGTTTGGATTAATTTCTTTACCCTTTGATACAGCAAGTGCACTTGCGATTAATTCGTTATGCGCAACTTGATATAACACTTCTTCAGCATCATCTTCTTCTGTTAAAGTGACACCAGAATTCGTCCATAAGAAAATAGGATTACTTGTATCCATTTGGTTATTAATCTCATTAAATGTCATCCAATATTTCACTTTATCTTTATAACGATTGAAGACAGTTTCAGCAAAATGCACGAAAAAGTCTACAACTTTACGATTTCTAAATCCACCATATTCTCTTGCTAAGTGTAATGGCATTTCAAAATGAGATAACGTTAATACAGGTTCAATGTTATATTTTAAAAGCTCATCTATCACATTATCATAGAACTTTAGACCTTCTTCATTCGGCTCTGTTTCATCACCATTTGGAAAGATACGCGTCCATGCAATAGATGTTCTTAAACACTTTAATCCCATTTCATTGAACAAACCAATATCTTCTTTATATCTATTGTAAAAATCAATACCTTCATGATTAGGATAATATTTGTCCGCTTCAACCTTTTCAGTAATTTCACGTGCTTTACCATGCTCACCAGCAGTCATCACATCGTGAACACTTAACCCTTTACCACCTTGATCATATCCACCTTCAAATTGATTAGCAGCTAAAGCGCCACCCCATAAAAAGTCTTTGTTTAATTTAGCCATTTAAATACCTCCGCATATTTTGTATACACTTACATTATAATTATACCGGTACAATTTGTAAAGATAGGTATAGATTTAGTTGGTGTTATTAATTTAACAAGTGCTATAATATGGGTAATATCTATCATAAAGTGGGGATTAATATGCTTAAGTACGAGCTTATTGCTGAACGTATTGAGTCGCTTATCAATAATGGGCATTATGAAGCTGGGGATAAATTACCAAGTGTTGAAGTTTTAAGAAGTGAATTTAACGTGAGCAAGAGTACGATTATCAATGCTCTCAAAAATCTAGAAAAAACAGGTTTAATCTATCAAGCTAGAGGCAGTGGCATCTATGTAAGAAATCCGAAAAGAGATGGATTTGTTAACTTATTTACTGCTGATGGATTTTCAGATGAATTTAAAGGGCACGATGTAACGAGTAAAATCTTAAAAGTCGTGGAAATTCAACCTGAAGATGATATTAAACAACAATTAAAGTTAAAAGACAATGATACTGTTTATCTTGTAGATCGCATTAGATATCTTGATGGAGAAGTATTCTGTATTGAAACTTCTTATTTTAGTAAAAATGTTGTCTTATACATGAATGAAGAAATCGCCAATGGTTCTATCTTTCATTACATTGAAAATAACTTAAAAGTCAAAGTAGGATTCACTGATATATATTTCAATATTGGTAAATTAAATAAAGAAGATGCGACACACTTAGAACTAAATGAAGGTGATCCTTCGTTAGAATATGAACAAATATTCTACACTAGCACAGGTATTCCTTTCGACTACTCTAAAATCATATTCCATTATGAAAATTCTAGATTCTATATACCTTCAATTAAATAATAGAACGGGACAGACATCATGAGCGATGACTGTCCCTTTTTTATGCCATTTCTGTCGGATTAATGGCTTGTACAAATTTAAATGTATTGTCTTCAAATTCAAATTCTAGTATGCAACAATTGGAGAATTTCACTTCTTTAACTTTTTCAAATGGTAACCATAATTGTAAAAACATATATAATGCTCCCCCATGACTTACTGCTAAAATTGTATTGGCTTCGTCTGTATTCATAATTTCTGTTAATGTTTCATTCATCCTACTTTGCAGTTCTTCACTAGACTCACCGCCATAATCAACAAAGAAGTCTCCATAAGAAGTTTCACCTGGCTTATGTGGAGGATTTAATGTTTCACTTTCAGCTTCATAAAGTCCGAAGTTCCATTCTTTCAATCCTTTTAATCTTATATATGGCCTTTCTGGACATATAATTTCAAGCGTATCACTCGCGCGTTCTTGTGTAGATGAGTATAACGATTCAAATGTAATATTCGATTCATCGAAATATTTTTTTGCCATACGTGCTTGTTCAATTCCTAATTGTGTTAAAGGTGAATCAGATGCACCTTGAATTTTTTTCTTCTCATTAAATAATGTTTGTCCATGTCTCATTAAGTATAATTTCTTACTCAAAAACCATCATCCCTCTTATCAAATTATCTTTCATTACATTTATCCTACCATTATTAAAACTTAAGTGTAAAATAACATTTATTTTCATGAGCATTCCTATTGATTTGCTAAAAAAAATAAGTATAATAATTATAGTTAGTTTAATTTTTATCGCAGAGGAGAAATATTATTATGTCACAAGTATTATTTATTACAGCTCATCCACATGATGAAACTGTTTCTTTTTCAATGGCAACAGCGAAATCATTTATCGAAAGTTATAAAGCTTCAAACCCAAATGATGAAGTCGTTCATATCGATTTATACAATTCATACATTCCACAAATTGATGCAGATGTATTTGCTGGTTGGGGTAAATTACAATCAGGACAAGGCTTCGAAGAACTTTCAGAAGGCGAACAAGGTAAAGTACGTCGCTTAAACGAATTAAGTGATCAATTTGTTAATGCAGACAAATATGTATTCGTTACACCTTTCTGGAACTTCTCATTCCCACCAGTTATGAAAGCATACTTAGATTCAGTATCAGTAGCTGGCAAAACATTCAAATACACAGCTGAAGGTCCAGTTGGTTTATTACCAGATAAAAAAGCATTACACATTCAAGCACGTGGTGGATACTATAGTGAAGGTCCAGCAGCTGACTTAGAAATGGGTCACCGTTACATCGGACAAATGATGAACTTCTACGGAATTACTGACTTTGACGGTTTAATTGTTGAAGGCCATAATGCTAACCCAGAAAAAGCAGAAGAAATCAAAGCAGACGCAATCGAACGTGCAAAAGCATTAGGACAAACATTCTAATTTAATATTGTAATATTGAACCTGAGTCATCATGCGATGACTCAGGTTTTCATTTATCGGCCTGTAAAGCTCGTTTTCGGGTCGATATTTTATTTTATCGGCCTGGTAATCCTTTTTTCGGGTCGATATTTTTATTTATCGGCCTGGTAATCCTTTTTTCGGGTCGATAAATTTTTTTATCGGTCCATATTCCAACCTCATCACCCTATTCATTCTCTTTTACATTTGTCTTTTTGATTGTTCTTGAAAACGATTACAACTATAATGTAATTATACACTAAAGATTGAGGTGATGATTTATGGTAAATGTAAATAATCAAGGAATAAAGCTTTATGTGCTCGATAATGGTCGTATGAGAATGGACAAGAATCTAATGATTGCTGGGTCTAATCAAGCTACTTTGGATAATCCTAATGCACCTAATGAAATGTTTGAATTCCCTATTTACACCGTATTTATTGATCATCCTGAAGCAAAGATTTTGTTCGACACAGCTTGTAATCCTAACTCTATGGGGGAAAACGGTAGATGGATTAACCAAACTCAAAAAGCATTCCCTTATACTGCTGATGAATCTTGCTACTTACCTAATAGACTTGAACAAATTAATGTCGATCCAAGCGAAGTTGATTATGTCGTAGCTTCTCACCTTCATTTAGATCATGCGGGTTGTCTTGAATATTTTACAAACGCAACTGTAATTGTGCACGATGATGAACTTAATGGAACGATGCAGACTTATGCGCGTAACCAAAAAGCTGGTGCTTATATTTGGGCGGATATTGATGCTTGGATTAAAAATGATTTAACATGGAAAACGATTAAACCTTATGAAGATAATTTAGAAATTGTTAAAGGTGTTAAAGTGCTGAATTTCGGTAGTGGTCATGCATGGGGCATGATTGGATTAGAAGTAGAAACTCAAGAACTCGGCACACTTATACTGGCTTCAGATGCTATTTACACAGCTGAAAGTATGGGAGACATTTTAAAGCCACCTGGTATTTTATATGATTCAATTGGCTGGGCAAGATCTGTTGAAAAGATTAAAAAACTCGCTAAAGAGAAAAATGCACAAATTTGGTTCGGCCATGATGGCAATCAATTTGAAGACTTTAGAAAATCAACAGATGGATATTACGAATAATGTTAATCATATAGGAGTGAAAGCTAATGAAGACACGAGCAGCGGTATTGCACGAAATGGGTTTACCTAGTCCATATTCAGAAAGTAAACCGTTAAAAATTGAAACACTTGAATTAAATAAACCGAATCAAAATGAAGTGCTCATTAAAATTGGAGCGGCAGGTTTATGTCATTCAGATTTATCTGTTATTAATGGAAGTAGACCACGCCCTACTCCTATGGCACTTGGACATGAAGCGGCAGGAGAAATTATTGAAATTGGAGACAACGTAACAAACTTTGAAGTTGGTGATCATGTTGTCTGTACATTTATTCCAAACTGTGGTCATTGTCTACCATGTAGTGAAGGTAGACCTGCACTATGTGAGAATGGCGCCGCTTCTAATGAGCAAGGAGAACTACTTGATGGTGGCATAAGACTACATAATGATGAAGATAATATGCATCATCACTTAGGAGTTTCTGGCTTTGCAGATTATGCTGTTGTTTCGCAACACTCTATCGTTAAAGTTGATAAAGACATTCCTCTTGAAAAAGTAGCCATATTTGGATGTGCTGTTATTACAGGTATAGGTGCAGTTATTAATACAGCACAAGTAAAACCTGGCAGCTCAGTTGCAGTTGTTGGATTAGGCGGTATCGGTTTGAATGCAATTTTAGGCGCTAAATTAGCTGGAGCAGGAGAAATCATTGCATTAGATATTAATCCAGGTAAATTTGAATTAGCTAAAAAACTCGGTGCAACTGCAACTTTTAATTCAGGAGACGATGATGTTGTTGAACAAGTTAAAGAATATGTAAAAGGCGGCGTTGAATATGCATTTGAAACTGCCGGTGTAGTGCCAGCAATGGAGGTTGCTTACAAAATCACTAAACGTGGTGGATCAACAGTAACAACAGGATTACCAGACCCTAAACATGAATTTTCATTTCCACAAGTTACTTTAGCAGCAGAAGAAAGAACCATCAAAGGTTCATATGTAGGTAGCTGTGTACCAATGAGAGATATCCCAAGATTTATCGCGCTTTATAAACAAGGTCGCTTAGATATTGATTCATTACTAACAGACACGTTGGCTCTAGATGAAATTAATGAAGGATTCGACCGACTAGCAAAAGGAGACGCCGCAAGATTAGTAGTCAAAATGAATAATTGATAACTGAGATACAAAATATGGACCGATAATTTTTCGTATCGGTCCAGAAACTCCATTTTCGGGTCGATAATTTATTTTATCGGCCTGAAAACTCCATTTCCGGGTCGCTATTTTTATTTATCGACCTGAAAATCCCAATCCCAACCTCACACTTCCTGATCTCACACCCTTATCCTACATCCACCCATCACAAATATCATTATCTTTGTGACTTTTACATGGAAAGTATACAATTATATTTAAAGAATGATTCATTATTTATAAGGGGATGAACAAATGGATACTTCATTTAATACAACAAAAGAATTTGCCGAAGCTTTGGATAAAGCGGATGTGTTATATCATGTTCGTGATCGATTTTATATACAGCCTAACGAAATTTACATGGATGGGAATTCTTTAGGTCTTGCTTCTAAAGATGCTGAGGCATCATTACTCAATGCGTTAGAAGATTGGAAAAAAGAAGGTATCAAAATTTGGAATATTGAAGACAGCAAATACTATCATTATTCTAAGCACATTGCTTCAAACATGGCGCCATTAATTGGTGCCAGTCCTGAAGAGGTAGTTGTCGTTGGTAGTACGACATCCAATATACATCAAGCTATCAGTACTTTTTACGAACCGACTAAAGATAAATACAAAATTTTAGTTGATGACTTAAACTTCCCTACTGATCGTTATGCAGTAGATAGTCAAGTACGTCTAAAAGGATTAGATCCAAACGATGCAGTTAAAGTTGTTAAAAGTTCAGATGGTGTATTCATTGATGAAGATGCCATTATTGATGCAATGACGGATGATGTTGCACTTATTCTATTGCCTACTGTACTCTATCGAAGTGCCCAAGTATTAGACATGGCAAAAATTACAATGGCTGCAAAGGAACGTCAAATCATCATTGGATGGGACTTATGTCATGCAATCGGCGCGATTGAAATGGACTTAACTCAAATTGATGCAGATTTTGCTGTATGGTGTACATATAAATATTTATCAGGTGGACCTGGTTCAACTGCCGGATTATATATCAATAAGAAACACTTTAATCGCAGTCCTGGTACTGCCGGTTGGTTTGGGAATAAAGACGAAACACAATTCCAACTTAATCATACATTTGAACATCAACGAGATGCTTCAGGGTGGCAAGTTGGAACGCCAAATATTCTATCTATGGCACCATTAGAAGGTGTGCTTAACATTTTCAACGAAGTTGGTATGCATGCTATTAGAACAAAATCACTTCATATTACGTCATACTTAATGTATTTAATTGATGAAAAGTTAACCGATTATGGTTATTCAGTTGGGAACTTACGTGATGATTTTAAACGAGGTGGACATGTATGTTTAGTACATGATGAAGCATATAGAATCAGTTTAGCGTTGAAAGATAAAGGCGTCATTCCTGATTTCAGAGAGCCAAATGTTATTCGATTAGCACCTATTGCTTTATATACATCTTATGAAGAAGTATATAAAGTCGTTGAGATTTTAGAAGAAATTGCACAAGACCATTTATACGAACAATATAGTACTAAACGTGGCCTGGTCGTATAATAAATCGCGTACTTAAGGAGTAACTATATGTTCAAGAAACACGGTGAAATGATTCGATTTATACTTGTAGGTGGCATCAATACAATTAATTATTATTGGATATATTTATTATTATTAAAAGTGCTCGACATTCAATATTTAGTAAGTCATATATTGAGTTTCATAATAAGCTTTATCATTTCATTTTATTTGAATTGTTATTTTGTTTATCGTGTTCAACCTACCGTAAAAAAATTCATTCAATTTCCTATTACTCAAGTTGTAAATATAGGATTACAGACATTATTATTATTTGTGTTTGTAGAATTACTTCATGTAAACGAAACTTTTGCACCATTTATCGGATTAATTTTTACAATTCCTATAACGTTTATATTATCTAGATGGATTTTAGTAGATAAATAAAACGACAAGCGCCTGTAACATGTTTATGTTACAGGCGCTTGTCATTTTTTCCTATAATAAGAACATAACAAAGAATGGAACGACTGCTACCACTACAATACCAACTAGAACAAGTGAAATACTGGCCATTGATTCTTCTACTTCACCTAATTCTTTTGCTGCAGCGACACCGAGTGTGTGTCCACTTGTACCTAAGGCTAATCCTCTCGCAATCGGATTTGTAATATTAAAGAGTTTCAATAATTTATTACCTAATGCCATAATAATAACGGCGTTTAAAATTACGGCTAATGATGTGAGTTCTTTAATACCCGAAATACCTTCAGAAACTGGCAATGCAATTGCAGTTGTTGCTGCTTGTGGTAACATTGATGCGATAATATCATCACCAAATTGGAATGATTTCGCTACAATATAAATAATAACAAGTGCTGCTACTGTTCCAATCGCAATACCACCCATGATATGATGCCAATGTTTTTTAAGTACTTCACGTTTTTTGTATAAAGGAATTGCGAAACAAATTGTTGCCGGTTCTAAGAAGAAATTAATAATATCTCCACCTATTTTATAATTTTCATATGGTATACCTGTCGCTTTTAAAAATACAATGCCACCAACCATACTGAAAAATAATGGTGCAAACAAGAAGAATCCATTTGATTTTTTAAATAAATAAGTACCGACTAAGAATAATGTTACAGATAATCCGATACCGAAATATGGTGTATTAAGGCCAAAATGTTCCATCATGCATAATCACCTGCCACGCGTTTATTGTTAATTTCTTTCGTACTTTTAGCTGATTTTTCACTTGGTTTAATAATCATTTGTGAAAAGATACCCGTACAAACAAGTAATAAAATTGTAGAAATAATAATCAGTAATATGATAAGTATTGGACTCGTACTTAAAATTCCTAATGAGTTGATTACTGAAATACCCGCTGGAACGAATAAGAATCCGATATTATTCGTCAATGCTGTACCAACCGCTTCTACTTGTTCTAACTTGATAACACCTGTCGTCAATGCGATAAACATCAGCACTAATCCGATAACAGATGCCGGCATTGGTATAGGCATAAAGCTTTCTATGACATGTGAAATTAATAATACAATTGATATTGTTAATACTTGATGAAAGAAGTTATTGACTTTTTTCATTTTGACAACCTCCCGAAGTAATCTCTTAAGGTTATCTTAATATGAAAATCATTTTTTAAAGCGTTTTCAATGCGAAATGCAATAATTGACCTCTAAGTTACAAAATTTATACTCTGAAAATTATACTAACCCTATTTCTGATTTAAACGACTTCATATATGATCGACTAACTTGTAATTTGATGTTCCCCGTCAACGTCACTTGATACGTCGAATTAAACCAATGTTCAACCGATTGTATATGCCATTTATTGATAATACTAGCACGATGAATACGAATAAATTTAGCGTGACTGAGCTTTTTCTCATAGAAACTGAGTGGCTCGTTTGTCGTATATTCATTGTCAGTCGTATTAATCGTCGTAATACCTTGGTTGACAGATATCGCAATAATATCATCTACATTCAATACATAAATACGATCATCGATTTCAATAGGTAAGACTTCATCATGATTGACCGGTTTCGGATCAACCGATTGTTGTGTCTCGATATTCGTGATTTTGTTAATCGCTTGTTCAATTCTTGATTTCTCAAATGGCTTCAAGATATAGTCTGTTGCTTCTAATTCAAATGCTTGTACAGCATATGTGTCATGAGCAGTTGCAAAGATAATATGCGGAACATGTTTCATTTTATTGATTTTCTTCGCTAAATCTAATCCACTTTCTTCCATCAAATTAATATCTAAAAATATAACATCAAATTCGTATGACAATAGCTGTTCCAATGTCTCTTCAATATTCTCTGCTTCTTCAATTTGACTAAATGAACCAATTTGATTCAATAAATATTTCAGTTCATTACGTGCTAAAGGTTCATCATCAACAATTAACGCATGCATTACATTTCCTCCTCTCGATATTTGTGTGGAATAATCGTACATACTTTCGTTCCTTTATCACTTGAATCGAATTGTAATTCTGCATGATTTCCAAATAATCCTATTAATCTTCTATTTAAATTCTCTAACGCACTTCCAGTTCCAGACTGAGAGGCAACCGTTGTCTTACCTAAAATAGCGATTTTATCTTCATGAATACCTTGCCCGTTATCTCTTACACATAATTGAATCGATTGATGATTACGAATCACTTTAACCCAAATACGATTATCATTTTTTCTACTTGTAAAGGCATGTTTAATCGCATTCTCCACTAATATTTGTATAACAAAAGGTGGCACAAGTGCAGAATAATGTTCTTCGGGTATATCAAATTCAATTTTAAAGTGATCGGGATATCTCGCTTGTTCTAAAGCAATATAAGCACGTACTTGTTCTAATTCTTTTTCAATAGTAATTGTATTATTTCTCGCACCTTGTAAATTCGAACGGAAGAAATGACTCAATTGTAATAGTAATTGACGTGCTTTCTCATGATCAATTCGAACCAATGCTGAAATCGTATTAATCGCATTAAAAAAGAAATGTGGATTAACTTGAGCTTGTAACGACTTAATTTCAGCATCTTGTAATAATTTTCGTTGTGTTTCAACAGCACCAAGTTCTAACTGACTAGAGAATATTTTAGCGAGCCCTTCAGCTAGTTGTTTCTCTACAAATGTTAAATCATGATGATCTGTAAAATATAACTTCAATGTTCCTACAATATCATCATGTACATATAACGGAATAACGATCGCCGCTTCAAGTGGACAGTTCGGATGTTGGCACCCTATATCTTTACTAGAATAGACTTCTTTTTGTTGACCTGTTTCAATAACCTCTTTAGATAAATCGGTAATAATCGTCTTATCAGGTGTGTGATGATCACTAGCTACACCAACATGTGCCAATATATGCGTCTTATTTGTAATAGCAACAGCAGAAACTTTCATGAGATCTTTGATAACTTTTGCGGATTGATGTGCAGATGATTCTGTTAATCCTTCTTTAAAATAAGGCAATGTCTGATTGACGAGCTTTAATACATCATGCGTTTGGATTGCTCTCATTTGTTCTTCTTGTTTAACTGTCGAAATAATTATAGACATAAATATCGCAGTACCTAATCCATTAATGATAATCATTGGCAATGCAATGAGTTGAACAAGTTCCCATGCATCTGCTTTTTGAGATGAGAATATCAATATACAAATCATTTGAATAACTTCCGTAGATGCACCAACTAACGCACTTTGTTTCACTGATAAATAACTTTTAGACTTCATTGCTTGTGCACCAAAGTAACCAGCGACAAGTCCAATGACGATAGATGATATTAAATATGTATATGCATCTGCACCGCCAATATAAACTCTAAAAACACCTGATAGCACACCTACAAACAGACCTACAAATGGACCACCTATCAATCCTGAAACGCCTATAGTTAACACACGTGTATTCGCAAGTGATACTTCCGGACCGAGATGTAAATAAATCATACTCGAAACAATTTCACCATTATGAATCGCTACACCTGTAAAATTAGATAGTAATGCAAATGATGAAAATACAATAATCAATCGCCATTTTACATACCATTTATCACGCTCACCCATCATATTTTTAAAATAAGTGGTATTCATTAATATGTATGCGACGAGTATAATTAAACCAACACGTTCTAATAATAAGACAAATAAATTTAACATATAAACACCTATCGTTTCTTTACTATTCTATACGTTCATACCAACAAATAGTTTACCATATGATTGTTAGAAATCTCAGAATAATGTTTAAATGATATAATAAGATGAACCATGCAGAAAGGGGATAATATGATGAATTTACAAACTGCATCACCAAATGAAATTAGAGCAAGTATAAGACAACGCGCCTTAACACGACCAACTAGTGGGATGGCTAAAGGGTATGTCCAAGCAAATGTCGTCATCTTGCCTTCTAAATATGCCTATGATTTTTTGAAATTTTGCTTTAAAAATCCTAAGACATGTCCATTACTTGATGTATCCGAAGTAGGATCACCGTCATTTAGTAAATATGGAAAAGAAGCGGATATTAGAACAGATGTTGGATTGTACAGACTTTATAAAGATGGCAAATTCGTACAAGAATACGAAGATATTAAAGCGTTGTATTCAGATGATATGGTCAGCTTCTTAATTGGATGTAGCTTTACATTTGAACATGCTTTGCTTGAAGCGGGTATTCCAGTACGTCATATTGAAGAAAATCATAACGTTCCGATGTACATAACAAATATACCTGCTGAACCAAGTGGTACTTTTAAAGGAAACATTACAGTAAGCATGCGACCTATGACGATGGAAGAAGCAATTAAAGCTACTGAAATCACAACACATTTCAAAGAAGTACACGGTACACCAATACATATTGGAAATCCAAGTGAAATCGGTATCGGAAACATTGACCAACCTGATTTCGGTGAAGCTGTAACAATTAAAGACGGAGAAGTTCCTGTATTCTGGGGATGCGGTGTAACACCACAATCCGTAGCATTAGATGCCAAACCAGACATCATGATTACGCACGCACCCGGACATATGTTTATAACAGATATTAAAGACAGTGAAATGAGCTAGAATTAGAAGGACTTTGAAAGCAGAAAGCTGAGGCAACGTTAATTGTCTCAGCTTCATTTTGTTTCTGGACCGGTAATATTTTTTATCGGTCCATATTTCTTGTTTCTGGACCGGTAAATTTTTTTATCGGCCTGGAAATCCCATTTTCGGGTCGCTACTTTTATTTATCGGCCTGATAATCTCGTTTTCGGGTCGATATTTTTATTTTTAGGCCTGGAAATCTCTATACTTCTATTCTCAACTTATAGTTCTGTACGCAATTCCCACAATTCAGGAAAGAAGTTCTGGTCAATAACGCGCTTTAAATAATTTACGCCTGAACTTCCACCCGTTCCTGTTTTGAACCCTATTATTCTTTGTACGGTTTTCATATGTCTAAATCGCCATTGACTATATCTATCTTCTACATCTGTTAATTTCTCTAGTAGTTCATACAATTCAAAGTATGCGTCTGATTGTAAATATATTGCTTTAAAAGCTTCTTTGACTGAATCATTTCTCATATAATTCTGTGTAACTTCCCTATTTAACACTTCGGAATCTATGTTAAATCCTGCTCTATGTACTGCTTTAATTGTTTCATCATAAATACTTGGTCGTTCTAGTTGTGTTTTCAGCTGCTGATAAATATTTGGGTCTTTTTCATAGATTTTTAAAGCATGTGTTGTTTTATATCCTAAGCTATATTCAATCATTCTATTTTGAAAAGATTGAAATCCTGAAGAATTTCCTAAATCATCTCTAAATTTCAAATAATCACTTGGTGTCATGGTTGATAATACTTCCCATACTTGAATGAGTTGTTTTTGTATATTACCTACACGAGCTAATTTTTTAAATGCTTGTTTATATTGATCAGATTTAATATCATCACTTGCAGAATTTAATTCATGAATAATCAAGTTCATCCACAGTTCTGATACTTGATGGACAATTATGAATAATTTCTCATCGTGCGCATCTGTTAATGTATGTTGTGCTGATAATACTTTATCTAAACCTAAATATTCACTATAAGTCATGTCCTTCGAAAAATCCGTCTTCACACTTTCCCCTTTAAGTGATTCATCTTGAAATTCGCTCACAACTACTCCCCCTTTTTAGAAATGACCGCTCTTATTGGTGACCCGTCTGCACCTACTATATTTAAAGGTAATCCAATGAAATTATAATAACCTTCTGAAACATTTTCTAATAATAGATTTTCAATATTAATGATGTCGTATTGATTAAATGCATGATGATTGTCTAAAGTTTTAGAGTCGATATCATCTACTGATGGCACGTCTATACCAAATACTTTAATCCCTATTGAAGATAAATATTGAATGGCGTCTTCTGTTAAGACAGGTACTGACTCTGGGAACACTTCAGAATGTGCTTCTGATTTAGTCTTAATCATAATAATAGTCCCTTTAATCTCAAATTGCTTGAGTATTTCCTGGGTTATTAATGTTTCATCCATAATTTCAATTAATGTTGCATCCCCAATTAAACGATTGACGTCAATTTCATGAACCTTGATACCTTTTTCATCAAAGTGATATGGCGCATCCATATGTGTGCCTATATGTGTGCTTGTTGAAATACTACCAATATTTACAGAACCCGTTTCTTCTTTAGTCGCTGAAAGTTTAAAATGAAAAGGCTCATCACCTGGCCAGTGTGCAATATTGTTCGTCAATTGCTGTGTAATATCAATCCACATAATCATGCTCCTTTATTAATGTAATCGCTACCATATTACCTTTTAATACAACTTTTGTACATTAATTTGTAATGATGAAAAAAGTAAAGGCCAGGACATTTACCTATGTCCCAGCCTTTTTATAGTTATACGATTAAATTGACAATTAATATTAATATCAATCCTAATACAGAAAGTACAGATTCTAGAAGTGTCCATGTTAAGAATGTTTCTTTAATTGTTAAACCAAAGTATTCTTTGAACATCCAGAATCCTGCGTCGTTTACATGTGAGCAGAATATACTGCCTGCACCAATAGCAAGTACGACAAGTGAAATATTCACATCTGAAGCTTGTAATAATGGTAATACAATACCTACTGAAGATATTGCTGCTACTGTTGTTGAACCAAGTGCTACCCTTAATAAAGCAGCAGCTAACCATGCTAAAAATATTGGTGACATTTCTGTACCATGGAATATTTCTGAAATTGTGTCACCAACACCACCATCAATGAGGATTTGTTTAAATGTACCGCCCCCACCGATAATTAAAAGTAACATTGCTATTGGTCCAATAGCTTCTTCAAATGATTTCATAATCGTTGTCATATTCTTAGATTGTTTAATACCCATTGAATATATCGCAAATAATACAGCTAATAACATTGCTGTAACTGATGAACCTAGTAGGTACACGATAGATTCAAACCAGTTTGTTGGTTCTTGATCATGACCAGTTATGAGTTGAACTACCGTAGCAAATAACATTAAGATAACTGGGAATAATGCTGTTAATAAACTGATACCAAAGTTCGGTAATTTTTCATTACTAAAATCATTAATTTTCCCAATACTTGCTGTGTTTCCTTTCTTTTCAAATGCTACAGGTGCTATAGCATAAGCAAATTTAGGGAAGATCCCTCCAACTATGATTGCTAAAGGTACACCGATGATAAGACCATACATCAGCACTTCTCCAATATTGGCATTAACCGCTTCTGATATCGCTACTGGACCTGGATGCGGCGGTAGGAATCCGTGCGTTACGGCAATTGAAGTCGCCATTGGAATACCAACTTGTAAATTAGATATTTTCATTCTTTTAGCCAACGTAAACACTAAAGGAATTAATAACACAAATGCAACTTCTAAAAATAAAGATATCCCGATAATAAATGATGCAATAATCATTGCCCAAGTTACATATTTTTTACCAAACGTATTAATCAGTGTATCTGCAATTCTTGTTGCACCACCACCGTCAGATAATAACTTTCCTAAAATCGAACCTAATCCAAAAATAATCGCAATATGACCGAGTGTATCGCCCATACCTTTTTCAATGGTTTCCACAATTTTATCAAGTGGCATACCTAAAATAATACCTGTTAACATTGAAGTGATAATTAAAGCAACAAACGTATTTAATTTAAAGTACATAATAAGCGCTAATAAAATTAATACACCAATTACAACACTAATCAGTGGCCAGTATTCTCCCAACATTTGAATCCCTCTCTCTTTATATATTTAACGATTTAATTCATATACACTGCTTAAAGTTTCTTCATCTCCGACATTTCCTGGGAATATAACATAAGGTATATTTTGATATTTCGCTTCAGGACCTGTTAGCCATACTGGAACCCCTTGTGTAATTTGACCGATGACTTTTGCTTTTTCAATTTTTAACCCTTTTGTCGCAACATCGCTTGAAGTTATACCACCTTTAGCGATAATAAACTTCGGCTGTACATCTAAATTTGAAACGATTGATACTAAACTATTTGAAATTGCAGTAGAAATACTTAAATTATGTTGCAAATTCTCAGTTCTAATAACATCTCTTGACGTATAAATGACAACATCTTCACCGTTATCAATGTATCTTTCAACGAGTTGTGTCATATCATCAACATAAGCTTGTAAATTGGATGACGCTATTTGCGTAACGTCAAATTCTATTTCACTAATAAATGAATGGTCTAATAAATATTTCAGTTGATCTGATGACTTTTTAACATGTGAACCAACAACAATAATGCCACCATTATCATTTTCTTTATACGAATTTAAATTGATAATTTCTCCAGGTGTTTCACAAATTGCTTTAACAAAAGATGCTGCTGTTCTAAAGATAAAGCGTTTATCATGTTGTGCTAAAAATACAGTCAAACAAGCTACAAAGAAATCCATATCCTCATCATTTACAGCATCTACAACGACTAGATCAAAGTCATTTAAATTTGAAAATACATTAAAAATCGTTTCTTTATCTCTTTGTCGTATGTTTTCTAATGTGATGTGATAAACTTCGTCAGATTGAATTTCGCCATTACTTTTTTCGCTTATAAAGTCATTCATATGTTTAGACTTAAATCCAAATGTTGTATCTTGTGCAAATTCACTTCCAGATACCGGGATATATTGCTCGCCTTCTTTAAGATAATGAATGCCTTCATATGTATATCTACTACCTTCAAAGAAAGCTGGAATATAGAATACAGCATCAAAAGCTTGGTCACTAGACTCACTTAACACTTTAGGTTCTATATAGAAATGACCTCTTAATGTAGAATCTCCTCTACTAATAATTAAATAAGGAATATCCAATTTATTAGCTACTTTTTGTATGTTAGCGCTTACCTCTTGGTGTAAAGAAATCGTCTCTTGCTCGTTTAACGCTCTAGAATTTGTCAAAACGTAAAACATATTATGGGATTGAAGGAAGCCATCTTCAATCCATTCCTCAGTCCACTTCGTATATACAGGCAAATCTTTAACTGTTTGAGTGCCTGTAGGATCATCATCTAGTACGATAATTTTATATTTTAAATCTGCTAAATGCTTGTTTATATCATCATGCTTAAATTCATTTATTAATTCTTTTGTTAACATCATTATCACCTACATATTATTTATTTTTTCGAAGTATTCAATGATACCAGAATGGTCATTTAAACCATTGCCTTGTGCAACTTCTGATTTATAAATTTCTTTAATTTGATTAACAACTGGTAATGTTAATCCTGCTGTATCTGCTGTTGACGATACATTTTTCAAATCTTTTAAATTAATATTTAAAGTGCCACCTGGTTTATAATCTTGTTCAATCATTTTAGGGAATTTCGCTTCCATAACTGCTGAACCTGCTAAACCATTTTTGATTGCTTCATGCATTTCTGTCAGGTCAATATCAAATTTCTTAGCGAGTACTACCGCTTCAGACAATGCTGCAATATTTGTATTCACGATAATTTGATTTGCCAATTTAACGACACTACCAGAACCAACGTGACCAACTCTTACAACAGATCCAGCAATTGGACGAAGCACTTCTTTAATATCTTCTAATAATCCTTCATCACAACCTACCATTACAGCTAGTTCTCCTGTAATCGCAAGTGGTTCTCCTCCACTAACTGGTGCATCTACATACTGAATATCTTTTTCCCCAAGTACTTTACTAATTTCTAAAGATTCATTGGGTGTTAATGAACTCATATCAATAACCATTTTGACATTCATTTCACTTTGGTTTAATACTGCCGTTTCACCACTGTATAAAACTGATTTAACAATAGCGCCATTAGGCAACATCGTAATCATCACTTCAGCATCTCTAGCCATTTCTTCAATAGATACAACTTTCGCACCTAATGCTGTTACCTCTTTTTCAGCTTCTTTATTTAAATCATTTACTAATACATCTTTATTAGCTTTGATTAAGTTTTTCACCATTGGCTTACCCATAATACCTAATCCAACAAATCCAATTTTCATTTTTATGCTCCTCTTCTGTAAACGTTTACAGGTATTGTATACCAAAAATTAATAAATGTATACATTTTATTTCAATTTTTTTTATAGTAAGATGAAGTTAACGAGGTGAGAACGATGGCAAATAAGGAATTATCCATATATCAAAAAATTAGAAATGACATTATAAATGGTGACTTAACACAAAATGAAAAAATAACAGAAAGCAAACTTGCACAGAGATATCATGTTAGTAGAACACCGATAAGAGAAGCTATAAAACAACTAGAATTAGAATACTTCATAAGAGACGGTTATATTTATGTACCAACAGTAGAAGAATATCGAAATATCTTTGAAATGCGTATTTTAATAGAAACACACGCAATTAAAAAAGCGAGTATCGTATTCACTCAAGGCGATATTGAAGAATTAAAAAGCTATGCATCAATTGGAGACGACAAAACTGAAGAAGAAATCATACAAATTAACGATCAATTCCATCAAAAAATTATGAGCGCCACAAAAAATAGTTTTATAATAGATACGTATAGTAAATTAAAAAGTTATATATACCTATTCAGTAAAACAGTTATCAATAAAAAGCGCCCAGGTCTTATAGAAGAACATCAAAAAATAGCAGAAATGCTAGAAAAAAGACAAACCGAAGCGGCAATAGAACTCATGAAAGAACACTTATTAAACGACTTAGAATTCAGTCTATACTATTTGAAATCATAGGAAGAAATAGTGTGGGAAGAAGGTTAATAAACAATAATCAACTATATTAAAATGAATGGAGTGCATCATATGACATTAAAAGAATTTAACATCATTGAAAATCAACTCATTAATGAATATGCAGGTTACTTTGATAAAAAAGAACTTATAACACAATTTCCATCTAAACTTTCTAATATAAATGAAGAAGAATTTTATTTTTACATGACTAAATATTTGAATAAATTTCACGATCCACATCTTAAATTAGTTGATTTTAACGGACTTTATCCAAATATAAGAGTCCAATTATATAATGATCAATTATATGTAATAGACTCCAGAAATCCACAAATTCCAACGGGTACTGTAATTCATAATTTAGGTTCATACTCAATCGATTATATACTTGAAAATGATCATGATTTATTAAAATCAAGTAACCCAGAAAGAATGGAATGGTCAGACGTACTTAAAAAATATAAATATATCGTATCGGATTCTAAAGAAATATCTATTTTACAAAAAGATAAACCGGATTTCTTTGAACAATCATACATTATCGAAAATAAAAGCACCTATATTTATATAAAATTCACCGACTTTATTGATCATTTAAAAATCTCTAATTTAATAGATAAGCATAAAAACCTACTTTTAAATGCGAAACAAATCATTATTGATGTGCGAGGTAATCGCGGTGGTTCAGATTTAGCTTATTTAAAGTTATTACCTTATTTAACAAGCGAAAGTATTACAATAACTGATGATACGCCTTATTATCATAGATTTACAAAATCTTATTGCGACGAAAGAATACATACAATTTCTGAACTCATAAAACAAATGCCAGATTCAGATGATCTCGATGAATATAAATCAATTTTAAATCTATATAAAGATAACTACGATAAAGGGTTTGTTAATATCAATAACAATCCAGAATCTGACACAATTAAAGGTATTCAAGAAAAGTGTCCAGATGTAAAGGTACTAGCGGATTTTGAATGTGGAAGTTCAGGAGATAACTTTGTGAAATTTGCACATGAATTTAAAAATATCGAAATTATAGGTAGACCTACTAAAGGTATGAACGATTATAGTAATATCATGTTTATCGATATTAACGGTAAATACAAATTAAGCGTCCCACACTCTAAAGACGGAAATGTAGATTTAGGTAAAAGTATGGGAAAAACAGGTATACCAGTAGACCACTATATTTCATGGACACCAGAAGAACTAGAAAAAGATATTATCTTAGAAATAGCTATAAATAGATTTACTTCGCTTACATAAATGAGAAATGTTGGTCTAACGATCTTGTTTTTGTTTTATTCAAACATAAAATAAATGGTTGAAAATGATTAGTCTCTTACATTAATTATTAAGGATTATTCATTTCCAACCATCTTTTTTTGTCTTTTTATAAATACAAATGTAGATAAAATTATGGTAATACTATTTATAATAATTGCAGCGTAAGCTATATTTAAAATGTCGACTAAGTAACTAAAAATCATAACTATTATTGGAGGCGGTATTCTTAGTGCTAGTGACCTAAAACTACTAACTCTACCTATAAATTCATTGCTTGTTTCTCTTTGAATAAACGTATTAATAAATATGACACTTAAACTTGAAGTTATACCTGTTAAAAATATTAACAATACTACAAGTATTGTATTAGATATTAATACTGTTAATATCACTAATACTGAATACATCACGATTAATAAATAATTTATTTTGCTTTCTTCAACTATTTTTAAAATATATGATGCGCAAATTGTTCCTATTATTGAGCCTATAGAAAAACTAATCATTAAAACTGATAAACCTATTGACCCTAATTTTAATTGATCAGACATTAAGACAAATATTAAACTAATAGGAGCAACAGATATATTAATAATGATTAAATAATATATAGATTGTTGTAATAAATTTGAACTTCTTCTTAAGTAACTAAAAGATTCTGATATACTTCCTTTAATTTTTTTATCAATGATTTGTTGAGAAAAAATTGGAATATATGCTATTTTCATAAGTATTGCTCCACCTAAAAATAATAAGCCACCTAGAAAAAGTGTGTTAATTAATCCTAGTGAATCAACAAGTAATCCCCCTAATAATAATCCAAAAATATTACAAATATGTTTGATAAATTCAGCCGAGCTATTAGCATTTATAAGTTTTTGATTACTTATCGTTTTCTTAATTGTTGCTTGGAAGCTTGGAAGATAAAAAGAAGTTAGTATAGCCAAAATAAAAACTAATATGTATAACAATATAATGTTTAACAAATCACTTTGAATAATATAAAAAATTAGCCCTGATAGCATTAGAAGAATAAAGCGTGATAGATTCGTTATGATTAAAATTGATTTATTATTATATGAGTCAGCCAGTGCACCAGAATAAAAAGAAAAGATTATAATTGGTAAAACTTGAAAAAGTGTTAATAAGCCCACTAAATACACTGAATCTGTATAAACATATAAGCTCCACAATACAGCTATGCCTAATAAAGATTCACTAATTCTCGTAAGAGCTAAAGAAGATAATATCAAATAAAAATCATTAATTTTTAAAAATTTCTTCATATATACTCGCTCCATTTCTGATAAAAGTGAGTGTTACCAGCCTGTTGAATTCGTTAGACTTCTCTATATTCCAACTATATATTTAATTTTACATATACGTTTGCATATAGCATAAAAAAATTATTTGATTATACAAAAGCATATAAAATCGTTACTTCTTAAAAAATATAATAGACTAGAAACATGATTTGTTCAAATCATCTTAGAAACAGCTACAAATACATTTACTTCGCATTAAATTTAAATAAAAATGTTGGTCTAACGATCTTGTTTTCCACTCTTGAACGTTAGAATTTCTAACGATCTTGTTTTCCATTCTTGAGCGTTAGAGCGACATTTTTTCTGTTTTTTTGCTGGTTCTCACGCTCTAACGATCTTGTTTCGTTTTCTTGGACGTTAAAATTTCTAACGATCTTGTTTTCCACTCTTGAGCGTTAGCCTGTCCAAAATCCTATACAAAATATGAAAAGCGACGCCTATTTCGGGCGTCGCTTTATTTGTATCATGATAACTTCTCTTTTACGTAATCATAATTTCCTTCATATTTTGTTAATTGTTTATCTTGTAGTAAATACGTTATATCAAATAGTTTATTTAAAAAATATCGATCGTGTGATACGGCTATTATGGTACCTTCGTATTCTAACAGTGCTTCTTCTATTGTTTCTTTTGAATCTATATCTAAATGGTTTGTTGGTTCATCAAGTATGAGCACGTTAAAGTCTTGATTAACGATTTGTGCCCACCTTAGTCTCATTTTTTCTCCACCACTTAAACTTTCAACTGTGTTAAATACATCTTCTCCATAAAACATAAATTGTGCAAGTATGTGTCTTGCTTGTCCTTCTGTTACATTCACAACATCTCTAAAGGTTTCTATGACTGTTTGATTTTCTATATTTTCAAATGTATGTTGAGATAAGTAACCTATTCTTAAGTTTGAAGCACAATGAACTTCTCCATCGTCTGGTTCTATTTGCTGCATCATCATTTTCAATAGTGTACTTTTCCCTGTACCGTTGTTACCTATAATGGATACGTGTTCTTTTCTTCTAATAAGTAAATCGATATCTTCGAATAGTATATCTTCATACATTTTAGAAACTTTTTTGAATTCAATCACATCGTTTGAGACACGTTGTCCTTCTGTTAAGTTTACATTCATTTTTTTATTTTCTAGTACTGGCTTATCTAACCTCTTGATTCTATTTAATGCTTTTTCCATACTTTTCGCACGTTTATACATTGCTGCATTGGGTGGCTTTGCTTGACTCGCCCATAACCTTAATTGTTTAATGGAATCTTCCATTTTTTTAATTTTCTTCTGTTGTGTCTGATATGCTTCAAATTCACGTATTATGCGTGCTTCTTTTTCTTTAACAAAATAACTATAATTACCGTGATAAATGTGCAGATGTCCTTGATCGATTTCTAATATTTGATTGACTGTTTCATCTAAGAAGTATCGATCATGTGATACGATCATAACTGCACCATTATATTGTTTAATAAAATCTGCTAGCCAATCAACAGAGGAAATATCTAAATGATTGGTTGGTTCATCTAATAATAGTAGTTTAGGCTGTTGCAATAATATTTGAGCAAGGCCAACTTTAGTACGTTCTCCTCCAGAGAGTTTCCCCCACGTTTGATTTAATAATTGATTAATTTTCAAACCATGACTGACTCTTCTTATGAGTGCGTCTCTTTCATACCCACCTATTTCTTCGAATGTTTCCTGTAATGCGCCATATTGTTTTAATAATCGTTCTAAATCATTCGTATTATTTGCCATTTCATCTTCTAAAAATTTCATTTTTTGAGAGATGTGATTAATTTCTTTAAATACTTCTGATAAACATTCATAAATTTCTTTATCTTCTTCATACTGTGGTAACTGGTTTAAATAACCAATTGAAATGTTCTTTTGCCAGCTTATTTGCCCCTCTGTCGGCACTTCGACACCAGCCATCAATTTCAATAATGTACTCTTACCCTCACCATTTCTTCCAACTAGTCCTACACAATCTCCTTCATTTAAGTCATATTTAATATCCTCAAAGATGAGATCACCTGTGTAAGACTTTGATAGTTTAGACATATTAATAATATTCATTTTGCTTCCTCCAAAATCGGTCTATAAGGAAGCTGGTGTTAGACATTCCTTATAGCTATATTTTTCTTCAAAAAAGACATACTCCGCCAATTTTGGAAGAACATCCGCAAATTTGTTGCGTACGATTAAGAAAAATCTGCAACTATGAGCTAAAAGAAACATCTAAAACACCTCCGTTCGTTTAAGTTAGTTTCATTATATAGTTGTGTAAATAATAATTCAATGTCTTTATGCTATTTTAAATTCTCACCAATATTAACAGTTGTGACGTAATTATTATCTATTGTAAATATGATAAGATTGCCACCTACTAGAAATCTATATTCTTCTCCGTTACGAGTTTCTTCTATAGTATAATCATTTCCGTAAGCTTTAAGAATTTGTGCTTTTGAAATGTGATGCTTTTTCACTGGGAATTTAGCACTTGCAGCATATTCTTCTTCATATTTTCCACCGAAATAGAATGTTTGATCATATGATGTTCTATGCGTATAAATATTTCCTTCATAAGATTGTGGCTGAACGATTCTATAATTATTCATTGTAACGTTCTTATACACTAAAGCATTGATGAAAGCTGAATCTAAAATAAAACTACCGTCATGGCCAGTGTAACCTTTATAAGTGTAGTAAGGTGTTGTTGCTGCTTCAACCTCATGACTGTCTTGACCAGGAAAATCTACAATACCAAAAATTGTTCCGAAAGAAATTCCTGTTGCAATTGTTAATTTAGTTAATTTATTCATTATCATCACTTCCTTTTGGTATAATTGTACACCTTAATATTACAATAATATTACAAAGTTATCAAAATCATTACACAAAGGGATTGTAGGTATACCATCAGTAATATTACTGACAATTCAGTCTATTGTCGACATAATCACTCTGAAGCATACGCGGACTAAATATAGAAGCATTATAGAAAACATCCAATTCTTACTATGAACTTTTTATAAACAAAAAAATATTGATTCATTTTACATATCTAAAATTTTACATTTTTATTCTCTGAACTTATTTCTTAGTAATGAAATCGAATTTAAAATTTTATATACCTCCTTTCAAAACCGACATGAAAGGATTCTATTTCATTATATAAAATCCGACTATTTTATCATCCAATTGTATACAATCGGTAAATATAAGTGTAATATTACAAAATATAACAAGTGTAATTTATTATTACATTATTTCTTCTACATTGTAATCTTTTGTTATTTGACTGTAATTTACAAAGCCTCTATATATGTTATTGTTGTCTTGTCCCATTTTTAGGGAAGAATTTTTAACTAACAAAGAAATTATCATCTTAAAAAAGATACTATAAATAAAAAATTATTCGGAGGGTTTTAAAATTATGAAAAAAGCATTTTTAACTTCATCATTAGCAGTAGCAATCGGAGCAACAGGTGTTGCATCTACACAAGTAGCAGACGCAGCTGAACAGGACGTAAATAAAGAGCAATTAGCTCAATTAGCTCAATCTAATGCACCAGAACTTAATGAACATGCGATTCAAGAAGGCGCATATAACATTAACTTCACATTAGAAGGTTACGAGTATAACTTCCAATCAGATGGTCAAAACTTTACTTGGGAATACCATGCAACTAATGCAGCTGACTCTGAAAGCACTCAAGCTCCTGTAGCTGAGCAACAACAACCAGTAGCTGAAGAAAACGTAGCTGAACAAACTCCAGCTCCAGCAGCAAACAACACAGCTAATGAACAAGCAACTCAAGAAGCACCTCAACAAGTAGAAGCACCAAAACAAGAAACACAACAAACACAAGAAACTACTACACAAACAACGCAAACATCTACAACTTCATCTTCAGCTTCTGAAGGTTCAAGTGTAAATGTTAATGATCACTTAAAACTTATTGCTCAACGTGAATCTGGCGGAGACTTAAAAGCTGTTAACCCATCTTCAGGTGCAGCAGGTAAATACCAATTCTTACAAAGCACTTGGGATTCAGTAGCACCAGCAGAATATAAAGGTGTATCTCCAACAGAAGCTCCAGAATCAGTACAAGATGCAGCAGCTGTTAAATTATACAACACTGCAGGCGCTTCACAATGGGTAACTGCATAATATAAAAGCAGTATTAAAATTTTATTCAACACATTAATCCAACGCCCCCGGCAATAGCCGGGGGCGTTTTTTGTATATTTTATTTATTAAACATATCATTTACGATTTCAGCAACTTCTGGAAACTCAGTATAACCGTCTGAATCACAGAAATGGCCAACATGCTGAATGATAACTTCTTCAGATTGAAGTCTTTCTGCTAATCGCTCACTTAAATGACGTGGAACTAAACGATCATGAGATGCTATGACACTTACAATGTTTGGGACTTGTTTAATAATCTTTTCAAAATCTACTTGTGTTTGATCCATATAAGCATCAATTTTATTTAAGTTAGGAATCTTTTCATAAAAGCCTGCTACAAGAACAAGTCCTTTAACATTCCATTCTCCTTCATATCTAGATAGGTAATCTAATACCGTCACTACACCTAAACTATGTGCAACGATTACATTATTTCCACTCGATATATCTACTTCATCTAATAAAGTTTTATTCCAATCTTCTAACACAGGGTTTGATGAATTAGGAAAGTCTAAAATTTTACTATCTATATCTTCAAATTGTTCTGTTAACCATTTAAACCAATGCTTTTTACTGTCTGCAGTATAGCCATGTGCTATATATAATTGTTTATCCATATTCATCACCTCTTCTGTTTATTGTACGAGTGCATTAATGATACCTATTATAATACCTCCGAATGGAAATACGAGCCACCAAAATCTTGATAAGAACTCCCATCCGTTCATCGGACGATCGTAATAATTTTGATTATGATTAGGTTCATTTCGATAAGTCTCAATAATCGTGTGCTTTAAATTTTTATCCCCTTTGATTAACTCATCTAAAGATACATCAAAGATATCACTCATTTGCACCAATATATCTATACCTGGATATACTTTACCGAGTTCCCATTTAGAAACACTTTGTCTTGTGACATGTAATTTGTTAGCGAGTTCTTCTTGAGACCATCCATTAATTTCTCTCTCTTCTTTAATTTTAGCTCCAATATTCATATCAACCAACTCCTTATGTTTACTATATAACGACTACTTTAAAATATCCCGATACTATAGTTTGCACCCCAAGCAACTTGAAGTTGCAAACGCATAATAATAACCTTTAACACCATTATATACTTTTTTAACAATACGTCATTTATTTTTAAGAGGGTACTCTGCCTTCTGTCTTATTTTCAAAAAGGGTTAATAATCGTTCATTCCGTAATTATAATTGTACTTTGTTATACTATATATATATCATACCGATAAAGGAGCGAACAACATGACAATCCCGATTATTATAGACACGGACCCTGGAATAGATGATATTATAGCGATTTCTGCAGCACTACATAGTAAAGAATTAGATGTTAGATTAATCACAACTATTGGAGGTAATGTAGGCATTAAACGAACAACTCAAAATGCATTAGATATTGTAAATTACTTTCATTCAAATACGCCAGTCGCTAAAGGTGTAGATAAACCACTCATCAATACACTTGAAACAGCAGAACATGTACATGGTCAAAATGGTATAGGTAATGCTCAAATTAAGACCACTTTACATAATGAATTACTAGAAGAACATGCTGTTATCGCAATGAGAGATACTATCTTGAATTCTGAAGAACCTATTACGCTCGTACCAATTGGACCACTAACTAATATAGGGCTGTTATTCTCACTATTTCCTGAAACTAAAAAAAACATTAAACGAATCGTGTTAATGGGCGGTGCAGCAGTTGGTGGAAATGCTACGCCAGTTGCAGAATTTAATATTTTTGTAGACCCACATGCAGCAAAAATTGTCTTTGATCAAGATATTCCCATCGTAATGTGTGGACTTGATGTAACGAGAGAAACTATGATCAATAAAGATGATTTAAATATCATTCAAACACAAGGAGATTTTGGTAACATCATTATAGATATGTTATCTTCATACAACGATGTAAATGCCGGCGAAGAACATGAACATATCATTCATGACTTATGTACAATTTTCTACTTATTATATCCAGAAATGTTTACAACACAACGTGCCAATGTATCTGTCATAACTGAAGGACAAGCAGCAGGATGTACATACACTGAATTTAGCGATGAAGGAAAAGTCGAAGTATGTATGCATGCACAAAATAAACAATTCCGAGAAAAATTTGTAGACTTTATTAAAGCAATACATCAAAATCAATGACCATACATTATTCATATTAAAAAAAGAGACAGGTGCATTAAATGTGCCAGTCTCTTTCATATGGAAAATGTGAGGATGAGGAGTGAGGAGGCTCTAAGTTGCTTGTTTGGGCAGTCTTGATAAATACAAGGTCCTGAACATTGCTTGTCACGCCTCACTTGCAATATTCAGCCTCCCAACATTGCTTGTCACGCCTCACTTGCAATATTCAGCCTCCCAACATTGCTTGTCACGCCTCACTTACAATATTCAGCCTCCCAACATTGCTTGTCACGCCTCACTTGCAATATTCAGCCTCCCAACATTGCTTGTCGCTCCTCACTTGCAATGTTCAGACCTCCAACATTGCTTGTCACACCTCTCTTGCAATGTTCAGCCTCCCAATATTGCTTGTCGCAGCCCACTTGCAATGTTCTCCTTCCTATCAGCATCGCCCTCACCCCATATTTCTGAAAAATACGAAAAAGCGTCTAGAACATTTCTGTTCCAGACGCTTTATGTTAAAGGATTAATATTCACCTTTATCTTCTTTATGATAACCTCTTAAGAAGTATATGATTGCCATTACTGATAAGAATACAATACCGATAATAACAGAAACTCTTGTTTCTGAATTGAACAACATACCAATTAATACTAAGATAAAGAATCCTAATGTTAAATAGTTAGAGTATGGTGCAAATGGCATCTTGAATGGATGATCTTTAATTTCATCTGAATGATGTCTTCTAAATTGAATATGACTAAATAAAATCATAAACCAAGGAACCATACCGGGTAGTATTGATGCACTGTATACATATACAAAGATATTTTCAGAACCATCAATTACTAATGGTAATACGATATTTAAAATAACACCTACAAAAATACCAATTGAAATAGCTAATACTGCAAAGAATGGTACCCCTGTTTTCATTACTTTAGTGAAAATACGAGGCATTTGTCCTTTTTGAGCTAATGTATAAACCATACGGCTTGAACTGAATATACCTGAGTTACAACCTGACATTGCTGCTGTTATAACAACGAAGTTAATTAATCCTGCAGCAATCGTAATACCTACTTTTGCAAATGTTGCAACAAATGGACTACCTACGTTACCTAATTGATCCCATGGATAAACTGTTACAATAACGAAAATTGCACCTATGTAAAAAATTAAAATACGCCAAATTACACCATTAACGGCTTTTTTAATATTTTTCTGTGGATCTTTCGTTTCACCAGCTGTAATACCTATTAATTCAACACCTTGATATGAACCTACAACCATTGATAATGCAAAGAAGAAACCTACGATACCTTTAGGGAAGAAACCACCATGTTCTGTTAAGTTTCCTAATCCTATAGCATTCCCGCCATTTCCAAGTCCAAAGAAGATTAGACCGAAACCAGCTATAATCATTAAAATAATTGTTACAACTTTAATCATTGCAAACCAGAATTCAAATTCACCGAAAGCTTTAACTGACGCTAAATTTGCTGCAGCTAAAGTTACAACTACTATTACCCCTGGTATCCACGTTGGTAGATCTGGCCACCAGTATTGCATATATTGACCAACAGCGATTACTTCACTCATACCTACTACTATCCACTGGAATATGTTACTCCAAGCTGTCACATAACCAGCTACTGGATGTAAATAATCACTCGCATAGTTGGCGAATGATCCTGTAGTTGGATACAAATAAACTAATTCTCCCATTGCTCTCATTACTAAATACAAGAAAAGGCCTGCTACTAAATAAGCGAGTATTGCAGATGGTCCCGACCATTTTATAGTGCTTGAAGCACCCATAAACAAACCAACACCTATTGTTCCACCAAGTGCAATCATCTGTACTTGACGTGAACTCAGACCCCTTTTTAAATGATTGTCTTCCATTCTTTCGTGTCACTCCTCATTAAAACTTTTCAGTTAAGATTTATCTATTTAATTTTATTCAAACTTCATGGGACAATTATACTATAAATAATCAGAAAATAAAGCACTACTAGAAAGCGTTTTCCTTTTTTTATAAAATTATATGTATTTTGTTCATAATATTGTAATTTATTTATAATTAATTAATAGAAATAAAGAAAACGAGACATTAATTTAATGTCTCGCTCCTAAAGTTTGTTCTATTGTGATGTTTCTACCAGCACGTGATCCTATAATCATAATGATAATTGAAGTAATAAGCAGTATTCCAAACGACGTATTCCAACTGTTTGTAGCATCGTGCAGTATACCGAATAGTAATGGACCAATCGCAGCAAATAAATACCCTACAGACTGTGACATACCTGATAATTTGGCTGCCGTTAAACCATTTTCTGTTCTTAATCCAAAGAATGTATTTACAAGACCAAATGCCAAACCACTGGCAACACCAATCAATATAATACCTAAAAATGCCCAGTTAGGTTGTAACATTAATGTTAATATACCTAATACGAAGAGTAATCCCGTCACAAAAGTAATCAGAACTTGGTTCTTCAATTTTTCAGCAAATATAGGTGTGACAAAAGTTAATGGAATAATGGCTAATTGAAGAATAGATAAATAAATCCCCGCTTCATTAATCGGTGTACCATGACTTAATAAAAATTCTGGTAACCAATTTATCAATGAATAAAATATCATTGACTGACCACCCATTAATAGCGTAATTTGCCATGACAATGGTGATTTCCAAACATTTATATTTGTCGTGGTTTGAGAACTATTAACCGTTTCATGTTTATTTAACTGGAATGACCATGTAATAATACCTATAAACGTTACAATACCTATTAAACTGATTGCTATGTTGTAGTTAAAATGTTTAACAAGTGGTGCTGTAACATATGATGAAACACTTCCAAATATATTCATCACAACTGTGTAATAACCTGTCATGATACCTATACGTAAAGGGAAGTTCATTTTAATAATACCTGGCGTTAACACATTTCCAAACGCAATACCTACACCTATTAATATCGTACCGACATATAACCAAGACACGCCTGTAATCGCTCTTAAAGCAATACCTACACATATTAATATAAGTGCTCCAAAAACTGTACGCTCTAATCCGAATTTGTGGCTAATTTTAGCAGCGAATAGTGAAATAACCGCAAATGAAAGTAACGGAATAATCGTAATTAAACTGACAGATGTATTGGATAAATTTAAAGTATCTTTAATTGAAGGTAGCGCAATCCCTACTGAAGTAATAGGTGCTCTTAAACTTGCCCCAATTAATAAGATGCCAATAAATAATATTAAACTTTGTTTTTTATTTCTATTTATATGATCCATCTTTTTATTATCTCCTTAAACTGAATTTCTGTTATACTGTTCTTAACGTTCGTTATAAAGAACACATTATATTGTACATCGCGTTCGTTATAAAGTAAATAGGAGTGTTTATATTTATGAAAGATATCCATACAATTGTTGCGCATAATTTATCACAGTACCGAACATCGCAACAATTAAGCCTAAGTACAGTATCTAAATTGACAGGTGTTAGTAAAACAATGCTCAATCAAATTGAGAATGAACAATCTAATCCTACCATTACAACTTTATGGAAAATAGCAAATGGCTTACATTTACCTATATCCGATTTAATTTCTAACAAAGAAGATAACATTAATTGCGTGTCTAAATCAGACATCACACCTATATATAACGATAATCAATCCGTCACAATATACCCATATTTCCCATTTAATATAGATAAAAATTTTGAAATGTTTAATATGATTTTACTCAGTGGAGCTGAAATGATATCAGAAGGACATCACAATGGATCTGAAGAATATATCATTGTTCATAGTGGCATACTTGAAGTCGATATCAATGGCGTTAAACACACAGTTCGTCAAGATGATGCTATCCGTTTTGAATCTGACGTTACACATACTTATCGTAATATCGGTAAAGAGGATGTTCATTTAACAGCAACTATACAATATCAACAACATAAATAAAGGATTGGGATAAATTTTTATCCCAATCCTTTTTACTTATCATTTAATATATCATCCATTGTTCTCTGAACACTACCTGCATACATTGAACCAAACTTCACTAAGTGCACCATTAATAAGTATAGTTCATAAAATTTAATTCTTTCATTTGCACCCTTACTTAATGGTAATGCTTCATCATAAGCTTTATAAAAGGCTTCCGTGAAACCACCAAAGACTCTCGTTGCTCCTAAATCAAATTCACGATCTCCGTATAATGGAGAAGGATCAAATAATGCAGGTTCCCCGTTAGATAAGAACATATAATTGCCTGCCCACAAGTCTCCATGTAGTAATGAAGGTTTGCTTTTATGTTCTGTTAAGGCTTCAATAATGACTGTACGTACTTGTTCAAATTGTTGAAGTTCGTCCTTGGACCAAAGTCCTCGCCTTACAATTTCGTCTCTCAGTTGATCTAAGCGTTGCTCGACAAATATATTAATCCATGTATCTTTCCAACCATTTTCGAACGTAATATCACTACCATGATAAGGTAAATGAAATCCAAATTTATCATCCTGTTGATAATGACTATGCAATTTCGCTACAAGTTTGCCGAGTTCACTTTGGCTACCTCGACGACCTTCTTCAAGATAACTCAATATTAAATATGCATCTCCTTTAATTTGACCATAACCTTTAACGACAGGTGCCGTAACGCCCGCTTCTTCAAATGCTTCTAATCCAGCAATTTCTGCAGCATAAAAATCTTCGCTTCTATTATGTTGAACAAGTAGAAAATCCGTTCCACTTTGCCTTTCAATTCTATATGCTTCATTCACATCTCCACCACTAACTGGTATGAGTTCTTTAATATCATCTATAGGTAATTGTGATTGCCAATCTTTATTCATGACGATCCCTCCTATGTGTTATTGTATTAAAAATTAATCAAACTTCAAAACAACAGCAATTTTATTATTATGTACCCTACTCAAAGTTTAATGATTCGAACTTATAAATCATCTGTAAAATCAACTCGCCATCTTTCGTAAGATGATAATAGATGTTCGGGGGCATAATCTCTTCAGTTCTAATATTTATAAGATTATTTTGCTTCAACAATTCTAGAGATGCTTTAATAATTTGATCATCCACTTTATCAAACACTGAAAGTAATGATTTTTCATCTCTTTCACAATCACTCATATAATTTAATAACTGAATACCGTAATTTTGAATAAGATGATTTATATTTTGTTCAATCTTCACTTCATTAATTGAAGTCACTTAAATAACCCCATTTCATATTAAGTATATTGATACATCAATATGTTAGCTTTTTAAATTATTTTTATACGTTTTCACAATTTGCTGTTTCGCATCTTTATCTGCTTCGAAATACCAAATACCATCACTCTCTATTTGATTCACACCATCGATAGATAACTTCTCAAAATATTCTGTAGCACTTTTATAGTCAGTGATCAGTTTTCTCGTGTCATTTAAATTAAAGCTTGTTGTAATGTTATCTTGAGCGACATTCATTAACTCATTAAAATTATTGACATTTAAATTATTTTTAAGCTTTTTACTTGTTGCTTCTATTACAATACGTTGTCTTTCTTGTCTTCCTTCATCATCTCCAGCACCCGCTTCTTTACGACTTCGTACAAAGTCTAATGCTTCTTGACCATTTAATTTCACTTTCTCTCCAGCTTTAAATTTTGTACCGTTAAAAGTAAATGATTTATTACTTTTAACATTTACACCGTCTAGGGCATCGATTGTCTTTTTAAAGCCATCCATATCTACTGTTATATACCCATCTATCGGTATATTGAATTCATTTTTTAATGTTTGTACTGCTGTTTTTGAGCCACCGTATGCATATGCATGTGCGACTTTATCATGACTACTATATCCAGGAATATTTACTGCCATATCACGTGGAACACTAACGAGTTTCGTTGTTTTAGTTTTAGGATTGATTGAAGCTAACATAATTGAATCCGTTCGTTCACCTATATTTTCAGATTCTCTTTCTTTGTTAGAATCTACACCAAAAATCGCGATAGAAATCGGTTTATTGTTTTTAATTTTTTCTTTCACGTGTTTTGTATCTTGTTTATTAATCGGTTGATAAACTTTGTTATTTATATTAATGGCCTTTACTGTTACAAATATACCAGTAATTAAGACGAGAGCTGCAATTATAAGTGTTACTTTACCTTTTCTTGTTAGCTTCATAGCCACACTCCTATTTTTTATTTATAATTACCATGATAGCACTTTTAAGTAGATTACTAAATGATATTTAGGTAGTCCTAAAGTCCTATTGTCTAAAATTATTTTTATATTTACAATAGAAAATAAAGTCTAAATATTCACGCTCAAAGGAGCTTTACGCACAATGAAGAAAGATTCCAAGCTCATTATTTGTTATGCTATTTTATTAATTTTAATCGTGTCATTGATTTTTACAAATTATATAAATCCTATTGATCAGTATGTCTATCAATTTATACAAACCGAAACATTAGCATTTAGATTACATAATTACTTATCGATTATTTCATTTTTATTTTCACCTTTACATAGTGGTATATTAATATGCATATTATTAATTGGATTATACTTTTATAATAGAAGAAATTTGCTTCAGTATTTCATTTTCTCTTTCTCATCACTATTTATCGGAACAGCGTTAAAGTATATTATTCAACGACCAAGACCATCTGATTTAATTGATGGATACAGCTTTCCAAGCATGCATACACTAACGTTATTTGTAGCTATTTTTCTAATACTTGCGTTATACAATCATGTAACGGTCAAATGGATTACTGCTATATTAATTTTATCTATGATGTGTTCAAGAATTTATTTAAGTGCACACTTCTTTTCTGATACTGTCGCAAGTCTAATCATTGTTCATTTAGTTTACTTAAGCGTTACTAAATTTATGCATCAGTCCTCGCGCTTGTAAATTTCACCTCCTTTATTTTATGCTATGATAAAAATAAAGGAGGATTTTTTATGAGATATAATACTTTTAATCAACCAATTGGTGATGAAATCGAATCATTTAAAGAACCAAATATGCCTAGTATTGATATGCTTGAAGGTAAGTACAGTAAACTTGAACATTTAAATGAAAGTCATATCGATCAGTTATTTCCTTTATTATGTTCATCAGAAAATGATGCAAACTGGACTTATTTACCTCATGAACCGATTCATGATAAAGCTTCATTTACTCAATTAATCGAAGAAAGAATCATTTCTAAAGATCCTTATTTCTTTGCGATTGTCGACAAAGAAACACATCAAGCATTAGGAATAATGTCACTTTTAAGAATTAATCCTAAAGCTTCAACGATAGAAGTTGGCCACATTCATTATTCATCACTACTAAAAAGAACGCGAATTGCTACTGAAGTACAATATTTACTTGCTCAATACGTTTTTGAAACTTTAAAATATAGACGCTATGAATGGAAATGTGATAGTTACAATGCACCTTCAAAACACGCTGCCGAAAGACTTGGTTTCAAATATGAAGGTACTTTTCGACAAGCACTCGTATATAAAGGAAGAAACCGCGATACAAATTGGTTCTCTATCATAGATAAAGGATGGCCATCTATCAAAAAGCAATATGAAGAATGGCTAGATGAAAGTAATTTTAACCATGATGGTACACAAATCAATAAACTCTCAATGAACTAAATGTTTATATTTATCACGATGGGTATAATAAATAAAAAGGATTGAGGAGATGAAGAAATGAATAATCAAAGAATTGTTCCGCATTTATGGTTCGATAATGAAGCGCAAGAAGCCGTCGATTATTATATGCAAACTTTTCCAGAATCAGAAATCATTTCAGATGTAACGTTTACAGATACACCATCCGGAGATGCAAAACAGCTCACTTTTAATATTTTTGGTTATAAATTTATGGCAATCAATGCAGGTCCTTATTTCACAAAAAATCCTTCCATATCATTTACAGTTCTTTTCAATCAATCTGAAGCAGCATTGCTCGACAAGGTTTGGACTGCACTTGCACACAACGGGAAAATTATGATGGAACTTGATACTTATGACTTTAGTGAAAAATATGGCTGGTTGGAAGATCAGTTTGGTGTTTCATGGCAACTCCTCATTACAGATCAACCATTCGACGATCGTATTAGACCATCATTTATGTTCATTAATAATAATGTAGGTAGAGCTGAAGAAGCGATTAACTACTATACAAGCGTATTTAAAAATAGTGGTGATATTAGTAAATTTTATTATCCAGAAGGCATGGATCCAGACAAGCCAGATACACTCGCTCATGCCGAATTCAAATTAGAAGACCAATATTTTGTCGCACTTGATAGCGCACATAAACATGAATTCAACTTAAATGAAGGTATTTCATTAATGCTATTTTTAGAAGACCAACAAGAAATTGATTATTATTGGGATAAATTATCTGCTGTACCAGAAGCAGAACAATGCGGATGGGTTAAAGATCAATTCGGTGTATCTTGGCAAATTGTCCCTAA
Source organism: Mammaliicoccus sp. RAM2 (assembly GCF_045897195.1). Classification (NCBI taxonomy): domain Bacteria; kingdom Bacillati; phylum Bacillota; class Bacilli; order Caryophanales; family Staphylococcaceae; genus Mammaliicoccus; species Mammaliicoccus sp. RAM2. The sequence goes on from NZ_JBJNWI010000003.1 coordinate 152,897, forward strand.
AATCATGGATCAAATGGCAGAAGAAGGAACACCAGAACAAATCAGTAACGTTACAAAAGCATTTCTTAAAATGAAGAAATTCGATGTAGAAACTTTAATAAAAGTCTATGAAGGCAAATAATAGTATTAAAAAGACAGAAGCGTTGTGCACGCTTCTGTCTTAATTATTTATTTAACCGGTACTGGCCATGTTTCTAGATGTTCAGCCATATCCCAGAACATATATTCATAGTAGCTTGTTTTAACGATAATGTCTTCTAAGCGTTGTAATTCTGCTTCAGTCTTACCTTCTGCAACTTGATCCATCAACTGTATACAATCTTCCTTGTACTGACTAAATTCGTCTGAAGCATACATATTGATCCATTCTCCATATAAAGGATGGTCTGATGCTCCTTCAATTTCAACTAATTTTAACCCTATATAATTATAACTCCAAGTACATGTCAAAATTGCTGCAATAACATTCTCTATACCACCTTGTTGTGCCATATTCAACATATAACTCGTATAGCCAACAGTCGTTTGAGCAGGTTCTGTCTCTTCTAATTCCGCTTCTGTAATACCAAATTGCTTAGCATAACCTCGATGTAATGACATTTCAGTATTTAATGTACCATTCGCTAAATCAGCATAAGTCGCCATCATTTTTAAGTCAGTTGATTTAGCTGCACCGATTGAAAATAGTCTCGCATATTCGATTAAATATATATAATCTTGTTTCAACCAATGTTTAAATTTATCTTGATCTAACGTGCCATCACCTAATCCTATAATAAAAGGATGTTCCATATAAGATTGCCATATGGGTTCAACTCTATTGAATACTCTATCTGTAAATTTCATTTATAAATCCTCCTTAATAATAAAAACGTCTGGGACATAATATAGATACCCAGACTTATTATATATATATTGGCAGTAGATGACTGAATTGAAATGCGCTTGTACCAAACTTTTTCAACTCTAGTCATCCTTGCCAGGGCGGGACTACGAAATCTTTTTATATAAATTAGATTTCTGTCCCGCTCCCCAGTGGTTTAAAATTATTTAATTTCTATACTCTTTCAACATATCTGTTTTATCATAGGATTGCAAATAAAATTACATGCAACTTTTATTACATGATTCTAAATAAGCTTTAGCCTGTTTATTCACTTCTTTAAAATCTATACCTTGCTTCATAGCTGCAAACACACAACCACAATAGCATTGTCTAAAAATTTCATACTCATTGCACATTTTAATCGATCTTTCATACCCCTTGTTTTTCTTAAAATCACTCGGTAAATAGTAAACATGATATAAATCTTGAACATCCATACCAAGTTCATTTATCAATTGTGCATTTTTCTTAGGTGATAACGTTAACGCACTTGCGAAATAATCATATCCAAGATCAGCTGCCGCTTCTGCAACGAGTACTAAACGCATTTCGAAACAAGCCGTACATCTTAGCCCACCTTCATTTTCATCAGCTAACTCTTTACTTTTAACCATTTTCATAAATTTATGAGGTTCATAAGCCGATTCAATATATTTAACATTTGAATTTGTACGCTCATTAAACTGTTCAACAAACGTTTCTTGAACTCTCGCCCTACGTTCATATTCACTTTTCGGATGAATATTTGGATTAGCAAAATAAATCGCAACATCTGCATATTGTGTTAATAACTCTAACGTATAAGTACTACAAGGTGCACAACAACTATGAATTAAAATAGACGGTCTTGTTTCAGAACGTTCCCATTCAGAAATCATTTTACGCATAACCTTATCATAATTAATCTTTTGATTTTTCATCTTAGCAATAATACCATCAGCTGAAATCACCATATCCCTAACCATTCCTTTATACAAAAATTGTCATTTTTACAATATTTTATAACATACAAAAGATGATAGCAATATGATGATCACAGATAGTGAGGGGATTTATTTATCCTTTAAAAACTTTCTGATATTGTACATATCCAGATAAGTAATGTTCAATGTCATCAATTCTTACTCTATAGCCATGGTGTTTAATAAAGAATGAATGAAGTATCCTTGAAGGATTCTTAAAATACATCGCAACTTCTGGATAGAAAAACCCTGTTCTTTGATAATCTGCACGTTTATGAATGGTAGCTATAAATTTCTTTTCATCTAAATGTTGTTCTACTAAAGATTCATAACCTGATTCTTTAGCATATTCAACTAAGTGATATGTAGCCATCAACATTTCTAAAAATGTTGGGAAAGTTGTTTCTCTTTGGTACATATAATCTAAATAGCTAGACACATTCTGTATACCGAATTTAAAATATTTTTCTTGTGGATCGATTTGTACAAGTTCATTCGTACAATAACCTAACCAATGATCGTGATACTTCCAATAATCTTTTTGAATAAAACGTTCAAATAGATTTTTAACGATATTTAACCATTTTTCATTATGATCTATTTGGTATAACCTTAATAAAGCTAATGCTGCTTCTCCATCGTAATATATAATTCTATATTGTTCCTTTACAGTTAATTCAGGGTAGTTAATAACATGTACTGTTTTATCATCTTCGCCTATCATCGTTTCAATACCACGTGCCACTTTTTGAGCAGCTTCAAGATATTCTTTTTTATTTGGATTATGTTTTAAATATTCACAAATTGCGAATATAAACGCAGCATTCTGACCTAATTTAATTTCATTTACATTTTTAGTATCGTCAAATATATGACCTAAGCCATCTGTTTCATATAAATAATGATTGATTAAATAATCTATAGCTTTTTCTGCAATTGTGATATCTTCATTTAAATATGTTAAGCCTTCTATTAAAGCATATGTTGATGATGAATGTCTTAAGTTATTGTAAAATGCTATGTTTTTATCGAAATGTGGAAAATACCCGTAATGGTACTTGCCATCTTCACCAATTTCATTACTTAAATAATGTGTACTATGTTCAATCATCATATCGATTTCACTACTTAAGTTGTCTATTTCTCTTAGACCTTTTGTGTAACCTCGCTCATCAAGAGCATACACATCATTATCCTCTATAATATAACCTTTTGTATAAAATTTTCGTACACGTTCACCTTCGTATTGTTGATGACTATAACGTACTTTAATACCTTTATACTTTTTCAAATAATTATTAATATTGTCTTCAGATAAAATGAATGATTTTTTATCTTTTGATAGTCTAACAAAAGCATTTGCATTAATTTCATCTGATAAAAATGCATATTCCCAATTGTCATCTAATGCTATTCCGTAATCAATATAGTTTCTTCTTGTATTGATTAAATCGTCTTTTAATATATCAAAATCTATCACTTCTTCTTCTATAACAAAATCAAGCTTTACCCAATTAGCGCTCTTTCCAGTTTTCTTTCGAAATTCTTGCGCTAACTTCAAAATATTTATTTTAATATTATTTTGAGTCTTAAAAACTCTTACGATTGCCTTTTGGTACTGATTGCCTATACTTACAAAGCTAACATCATGTTTAGGATATGTTTTATGCATCTCAAGAATTCTATCTATATCTTTACTTAAATTCATATTTAATCCCCCATTATTTGTGCTTTTATACTATTATAGCAATTCTATTCAATAACCTTTAAATATTTTTATATTATTTATCACTGATGTCTGAAGTATAAATTAACGTATAATCACCTTTATTAATAATTCCGTGTTTGTATTGATCTCCGAAAACAAATTTATGATCGTTACTTAATAAAATATCTTTATGTTTAATATATAAGTTGTATAAATCATAAACAGTGAAGGATTGTCTTTCTTTTTTTCTATACCTACCTGTTAAATTAACGACTGCAGATTTTGACAAATTATAATTATGAACAAATTCATTTATAACCTTCAATCTATCCTTTTCTTTATCAAATAATAAATCTGACAGTTGATAAATTAGTGAAGGATGAGGAGAATCAGACATCGCATTAATAACATCATTCACTGAAAATGATGCACCTTCTATGTAACGCCCTTTATTAGTTGCCCATTTTTTTAATTGTACATTTTTATTCTCAATATTTTTACCTTTTGCATAGATGTAATAAAGTACTGACGCTATTCCACTTATTGTTGAAGAATTTTCAGCATTGTATGTTTCGACTATTTGATCAGTTTTATTTGAAATTTTTAGATATGCGTATTGATTGAACTTCTTACCTGTAGGATAATCATTCTCTGACAAATCTGTATTAAATTTTTTAAGTTCTATAGGTAACTTTTGAGCAATTTTAGGAAACTGAGTATCAGTAACTGATGATTTTAGTAAAATCAATGAATCTTTGTTAGCCATGTATAATAAATCTTTCAACAATAAATCAGGAGCGTTATACCACGTTATATTTTTATTCTTTGTATTATTTACAATTACTCTCGTTTCATCATCTAAACATAATACATAATCTGCTTTCGACTCTTCGATATATTTAATTAACTTTTTATGGATTTCTTTTGATTGAGCACCTAAGTCACTTATTTTACCAATAGCTATTATTTTATTACCTGAGAAATACTTACATTGACTGTTAAAAGCTTCAATTGCATTAATCATTGCTGGTAATGACGCATTGTGTGTATCATCAATCAAAGTAATTGTATTATTCTGTGATTCTACCTCTTTTATTTCAAGTACTTTTTTGAATGATTTAAATTCTTTTAAATGGTTTAAACAACTTGATAAATCTACTTTTAAATTCATTAAACACAGAACTACTGCTATTGAATTTTCAATCATTCCTAAACTTAAAGATGATAATTCATAATTAATGTTCTCTTCTTTAACTTTTAATTTAATATCTGCGTAACCTTTTTTAATTGAGTATCCTACAATTTCTATAGTTCCTTTATTCTGCTCCAGATCATAAGTCATGATATTATCTGTTGCTTTCTGTGCATTTACTATTAAAATATCTGAATGCATTGTACCTTGATTAATGATTGCTATACCTGAATCCTTCAATCCATAAAAGATTCTACTTTTAAAGTTTGCTATATCAACCTCACTACCTATAGTCGATAAATGCGCAGAACCTATTCCCGTTACAATAGCTATATCTGGTTTTAATATTAATGAAAAATTGCCTCTATTATTTAAAGCATTTAACGAAACTTCAAATATTGCAAAATCAGGATTACTTGCTAATTTGCACATTTGTAATAAAACAGCACTTCTCGTATTACTATTAGCTCTATTTTCTAATACTTTATAATTTTTCAAAGCTTGCGCAACCATAAGCCTTGTAGAACTTTTACCCATTGATCCTGTAATAGCTATAATCGGATTCTTATAATTTTCTCTTATTGTTACAGCCAAAGTTTTGAGTGCTTCAATACTATTTTCAACTATGATTTGAGGAATTTTGAAATTGAGTCCCTCTATGTATTCTTCGGTTATGATAAGACCGATATTTTTAATGTTTTTATTAATTTGTTTATTCCCATCTGTTAATTTACTTTTTCTTCCAAGAAAATTTGACCAAGAATTTGAACTAATTGAAAAGAAAGCTGTTTCTGTATTATTTAAATGGATAGCTTGATATTCAAAATTAGTAATAATTTGTTCTTCTTTACCTGAAGGATCTAATATAGGTGAATTAAGAATATTAGAAATTTCTTTTATTGTGTATTTCATTAAATAAACACCCCTAAATATTAATAGATAATAGCAATCATAGGTTTAGATTATATGTAACTATAAATTCAATTGTTATAAAAATTGAGGCCAGGACAAACTATGTTGTCCTAGCCTCAATCAAGATTCAGCAATCATTATTCTTTCTTTTTATATCTTCTTCTACTGAATAAGATAATCGATCCCAATCCTGCTAATAATGTTGCAAATAAAGTACCATTGTTAGATTTTTCTTCTCCCGTATCCGGTAATTTATCATCATTTTTCTCGTTATCAGTAACTTGACTTTCTGAGTCAGTACTTGTAACAGAAGTAGAAACATTACTATTAGCCGAATTAACATTTCTTAGATCTTGGCTATATTCATTATTGTTTGTAGTTAAACCAGAATCTCCATCTAAGTCACTAACATCAACTAAGTTATCATTTGCATCTAAATCATAACCACTGCCAGCGTCATTATCGACATTAGAAGTTGCCTCCAAATCACTGTCTGCGTCCGAGTCACTATCGGCATCCGAGTCACTATCGGCATCTGAATCAGAGTCTGCATCAGAATCGCTGTCCGCATCTGAGTCACTGTCCGCATCTGAGTCGCTATCTGCGTCGGAGTCACTGTCTGCATCGGAATCACTATCTGAGTCAGAATCACTGTCTGCGTCGGAATCACTGTCTGAGTCTGAGTCACTATCTGCGTCGGAATCACTGTCTGAGTCTGAGTCACTATCTGCGTCAGCATCTGCGTCAGCATCGGCGTCGGAATCTGCGTCGGCATCCGCATCCGCATCCGCATCTGCGTCGGCGTCGGCATCTGCGTCTGCGTCGGCATCTGCGTCAGCGTCAGCATCGGCGTCTGCATCTGCGTCGGCGTCAGCGTCGGCATCGGCATCTGCGTCTGCATCGGCGTCAGCGTCGGCATCTGCGTCGGCGTCGGCATCTGCGTCAGCATCGGCGTCTGCATCGGCATCGGCATCTGCGTCAGCATCGGCGTCGGCATCTGCGTCGGCATCTGCGTCGGCATCAGCATCGGCGTCGGCATCTGCGTCAGCGTCGGCATCGGCGTCGGCATCGGCATCCGCATCAGCGTCGGCATCCGCATCGGCATCTGCGTCGGCATCGGCGTCAGCATCGGCGTCAGCATCGGCGTCGGCGTCGGCATCTGCGTCAGCATCTGCGTCAGCGTCAGCATCTGCATCAGCGTCCGCATCCGCATCTGCGTCGGCATCGGCGTCAGCGTCTGCATCGGCATCGGCGTCTGCATCTGCGTCTGCATCTGCGTCAGCGTCGGCATCTGCGTCAGCATCTGCGTCGGCATCGGCGTCGGCATCCGCATCGGCGTCGGCATCTGCGTCAGCGTCGGCGTCAGCGTCAGCGTCGGCATCGGCGTCGGAATCGGCATCGGCATCGGCGTCGGAATCGGCATCGGCATCAGCATCGGCGTCGGCATCTGCGTCAGCGTCGGCATCTGCGTCAGCATCGGCGTCGGCATCTGCGTCTGCATCCGCATCGGCATCCGCATCGGCGTCATCCTCAATAATTATTGAATCCGAATCACCACTACTTGCTAATAAATCAACATTTATGAGCCCTGATCCAACTGCTGATTTAAAGTTATATTCATGTCTTCCTGGTTGATCAGAATCTGGCAAAATACCACCAGCTGTTAGTGCATTTAAATCTAAAGTTAAAGTATAAGTTATTCTACTAGCCAAAGATATTGCTGCTAATCTTGGTGCTTGACCATATATTACCCCTGTGTTTGGATCAATATTTATATCATTCCCTGTTATTGATCCTGTTCTTCTTGGCCCTACTAACAATGTGGGGGGTAAATCATAATCAATTTTTACAGCGTTTCTAAAATTAGGGTCTGACATTAATGTTCTAAATTGAGGTGGCAATTGAAAAGTCGGATAAGTAGAGCCTAATGCTACATTTAAGAGTGGACTCCCTTCTAATTTCAATTGTAACTTCCCATCATTATGGGATGCATCTAAATTCATATCACCAAGTAAATTTACATCAATTAAAGCATTTGTGCTAATATTCCCTATTCTCTTATTTGAAGCTTCGGTTTGTGTATTATTTGTCATAACTTTTGATGAAGATTCATCTTTTGATGTTTCTACTTTTTCGGTTGTATTTTTTACAGACTCATCTTCTTTGGTTTTATTATCAGAAGCAACATCTTTTTCTGAGTCTTTATTTGCATCTATGTCTTCTTTTGTTGCATCTTCTTCATTACTTGATTCATCAGCATTATCACTATCTGTTTCCTCTGAATTATCTTCTAAGTCACCTTTTATAGTTGTATCATCTTCAGATGTTTCCTCAGAGTCAGTTGCACTATCTTCATCTGCTTCTGATGTAGTAACTTCTACATTTTGCTCATCAGTTGAAGAATCTTCTGATTCATTCCCTAGTTCAGTTTGATCTACTGTTGTTTCTTCTGAATTTTGATTATTTGAATCTTTTAAGTCATTATTACTTAATGGATGCTCTCGAGACGGTTGACCGTCATATGTAGCTTCCCCTTGATCATTCGTTACTTCTTCATTATTTATTGCTTCGGATGAACCTTCTGCAACATCAGAGGTATTACTATTCTCTTGTTGTGAAGTTGGTTCTTGAACTTCTGATTCATTTATTTCAATTCCCGTATTATTGCTCGTAACATCGACTTTCGAATCTTGCTCAGTTGATTTTAAAGTCGATTGTTGTTGTTCAGAATTTAAACTCCTTTCTTTTATTGAATCACTATCATCAGAATCATCTGATGCATTACCCAAAATCTTGAAAGATGTTTCATAATTATTTTCGCTTGCTTCTACTGTATTTAAACCTGAGTACAGCGTTAAACCTATTAAAACTGATCCTGCTCCTACTGTGAATTTGCGTATTGAGTACCTTCTCTTTTCTCTCATATATTACTCCTCCCAAATTATTTAAATACAACTTAATATTACTATAAAATTTTAATTTTGCACCATATTTTTTTATTTAAAAACTAACATTATACAATGTAACTATATTTATATAAGTTATTTTAATTGTTATAAAATTACATTTAAGGAGTAAATAAAATTAATTAGACCATTTAATAGTATTTATATATTTCTAAATATATATCATTTTATATATTTAGAAAGAATTTTTTATATATACAAATTCTGCGCGAGACATATTTTGAGCGAGTGAGTACTAGTATAATAAGTTAACTAATAATAATCATATTATTTTGAAAACTTTATCTGAATAATAAAATTTTCAAAAAAAAAAGAAACAGCTAAACTGTTTCTTACTCACGTATTGTTCCTAAACCGATATTCATTTCAAATATAAATTCTATAAGACTATTCCTATATGGAATAAATAAACCTTCTTTAATCATGTCTAATAATTCATATTTTGTAACCCATTTTACTTCTTGTACTTCTTCTGTTGGAAAGCTTAGTTTCTCTATATTTATATCTTGATGCACTATGAAAAAATCATCATATCCGTCGTCAAAATTAATTGTGAAATGTGGTCTTCGATTAGTTAAATCTAATTGAATACCTAGTTCTTCATATGTTTCTCGTTCTGCTGCATCTCTATTTGTATCACCTTGAACAGCACTACCTCCTGCTGAAAAGTCCCACTTACCTGGCCATCCTTGTTTGTCATCTCTTCTTTTTTGTATTAGCAATTGTCCCTGTTTATTAATAATACAAACATGAATCACAAGATGATATCGATTAGCAGGCACTTCATTTCCTCTTGTCATCGTTTCATTTAATAACTGCCTATTTTCATCGTATAAATCCCAATTCTCCATTCTCACCACTCCGTAATCATAGTAATCATATTTTATCATATTGAAATTAACACCTTGTTATAGCTATTCATAAGTTATGTGTATTATTACAACCATTCATTTAGGTGTATGGTGTATGGAAAGGGGATGATATTTTGAATAATATTTTTCATGATGAGCAGAATAAGTATATGTATAGTGGACGAAAGGTTGATTATAAATGGGTATCTTTGATAAGTAGCATCATCAAACAATCTAATGTTGATATGGATGATGCACTAGACATTGGTTCTGGTGGCGGCATTTATACAAATCAATTAAGTGAATTTGGATTCAAGCATGTCTTAGGTATAGACCAATCTGAAGTAATGATCGCATCAGCTAATGAACAAGCTTACAATAACCATATACAATTTGAAGTTGGAGATATTTTCAATAATCATTTAGCCAACCAGTCACAGAATTTTATACTTTCAAGAGCACTCATTCATCATATTCAAGATTTACAAAAAGCTTTTTTAGAAACAAAGCGTATTCTAAAAGATAACAGCATATTTGTTATTCAAGATCGAACTATTGAAGATTTAGCGATTCCTGCTTCTTCAAACAATCTACGCGGATATTTATATGAGCATTTTTCAAGACTTCGGGATTTTGATTCAAAGAGAAGACATTCAGAAGTAGATGTTACAAACGCATTGTATGATGTTGGATTTAATAATGTTGAAACTTTAAAAATTAATGAAATTAGACAATCATATGCAACGATAGAATCCTTACAGCATGATTATTTATCAAGAAAAGGTCGTAGTATTCTATTTGAATTATCAGACCAAGAATTAAAATCATTTGTAGCACAATTTCCCAAATATGTAGGAGACGATTCTCCCATAATAGAAAAAGATCAGTGGACACTTTGGGTAGCATATCATTAAAAAAGCATGGGATATTATCCCATGCTTTACACTTCTTCGGACTTTTGTTACTAACGGCTGCCTTATCCCATGCTTTTACTACATATTCACCTAAATATGTTTTCTTTTTTCTTACCTCTTGCTAACTCATCTATTAATTTGTCTAAGTATCTAATTTCTTGCATAAGTGGTTCTTCGATTTCTTCAACTCTTATGCCACATATGACGCCTTTGATCAGTTTTCTATTTGGATTCATATTTGGTGCTTCTTCAAAAAATGTTCTAAAATCAGTTTTGTTTTCTAATTTCTGATCTAATGATTCTTGACTATAACCTGTTAACCAAATGATGATTTCATCTACGTCTGCTTTTGTTTTACCTTTTTTCTCAGCTTTTGTGACGTAATGTGGATAAACATTTGATACTGGCATGTCATATATTTTTTCATTCTTCATTATGCATCCCTCATTTTTATCTTTACTCTATTATAAAGGTAACAGCATTTCTTGACTAATTTTTATCGTTATTCATCATCTTCATCTAAGCCTTGTAGTAAATCATTTACTTTTACGATACTTTTTTGTGTTTCATTAATGATGTCCGCTTCTTGATTCAGCATTTCTCCATTTAAATATGCAATAACCATAGGCAAGTTCATTCCAGCATATAAATCAAACTGTTTTCCAGTCATTAAAGTTTTAGAAATGACATTGGCTGGTGTACCACCTAGTAAATCTGTAAATACAGTTACTTCTTCATCAGTGATTGCTGCTAGTAATTTCTTTTCAAAGTCTTCTTGTCCTTCATCAGGCAAAAGTGCAACAGTTTCAATATTATCTTGTGGTCCTAATATCATTTCAACACTTTCTTTTAAACCTTCACACATTGAACCATGACTTGCTAAAATTAATTTTCCCATTGTGAAAACTCCTATTGATTAAATTTTTGCTAATACGCCTAATGCAGATAATATAACCGTTACAATGATAACGATAAAAATTGCACGCGTTGAATTCATATGTTTTTTGCCTAATAACCAATAAACACCTAGTACAATTGCTAATGGTAATAATTTTGGTAAAATCATATCGACATTATTTTGAATATTAACGGTTAAATCACCAATTTTTGGTTCCCATGCAAATTGAACTTTAACCATCGTGGCGACGAGTGCTCCGACCATAAATACTCCGAGCAATGTAGCAGCATTTGTTAATGATTCGAGTTTATGTTGCATCGTTGTTACTAAAGATATACCTTCTTTGTATGCAAATTCTAATTGTTTCCATCTAAAGACCATAACGGCAATTTGTGTTGCTAACCATATAAAAGCACCAAAAGGATTTCCGTTAATCGCCATATTGGCAGCTAACGCCCCAAATATAGTTGGAATTAATGAACCGAATATAGAGTCACCTACTGCTGCGAATGGTCCCATTAAACCTACTTTCATACCACTTACAGATTCTTTAGATTTAATCTGTTCTTGCTCTTCCATCGCGACATCAATACCCGTCACAATTGTGTTGAAAAAGTTACTCGTATTGAAGAACTGAGCATGTGTATGCATCATTTCTTTTAGTTCTGGTGTATTGTCACCATAAATTTTACGTAATTGTGGAAGCATAATATATAAATAACCAGAACCTTGCATACGTTCATAGTTCCATCCGGCTTGGAACCCTAATAAACTTCTTCTATTAATTTGTCTAAAATCTTTTTTAGTTAATTTATACTGACCTTCTGATATGACATTTTGTTCTTTAGGATCAACATTTTGATTATAGTTCGTCATCTTCAATCTCCCCTTCATCATCATTTTGAGAATTAGAAGTATTCATTTCTCCAGGTTGTACTGGTTTTGCTAAAGAAGTACGTTTGTATTCCATTGCAGCAAACGAAAATCCAATTAACGCAATGGCTAACATAGGTAGAGGATTGAATACAGTATCAAATTTCTTATCAAGTCCTGAAACAGCTGTACCTAAACCGCTCATACCATCAAATACTGTAGCTAATAACGCTGTTAATACAAATCCTAAAATGAAATACATATAATGTTTCTTAATAGGTAAGTATCTTAATAAGATTGCAAAACCGACTGCTGGTAGTACAGCTCCTGCAGTTGTTAATCCATCTCCTAGCCACTTTAAGTCGGAGTTTAAATAGTTCACAACTGTCTTAACGACAGAACCGCCGAAAGCTAATGCTAAGAATACTGGAATCATTCTTGATAATGCCCATGGAATAATACCTGCAATATAATAACGTTCAATGCCTTTATAATCCATTTGTTCGATTTTTGCGTCTATACGATGTGCAAAGAATGTGTTTGTAAATCGAGCTAGAATATCTGTTTGAATCATCAAACTCGCAACAGGTACAGCTAATGTTGCAATTGCTTGAGTCGGCTGCATACCTAATGCAACTGAGAAAGCTACCGCTAAAATTGTACCTGAGTTCGCATCAATTCTAGATGCACCACCGAATGTACCAACACCTAAAATAGTTAACTGCATGCTACCACCGATAATTAAGCCAGTTGTTACATCTCCCATGATTAACCCTGCAATTAAACCAGCGAATACGGGTTGACTTATTGAAGAATAAAGATGAAGTTCATCCCATATTTGATAACCCGCATATAATGTTAAAAGCAGAACTTGCCACCATAATATTTCCATAATTAAAAACCCCTTTTTGTTTGAATATTATTTAATCAATGACATGAAATCCTCACTGTTATCATTTGGAACCATTTGCGAAATAATTCGAATACCTTTGTCGTTAAGCTGTTTAAACATTTCTATATCTTTATCCGTAACATTAATCGAACGCTTGATTGATCTTGTTTCCTTCGTTTGAGACATATTACCAACATTTAACTCATCAATTTTCACACCGTAGTTTACAAGTTCTAAAAATTGATCAGGTCCTTTGGCAATCACCATTAATCTTTGAGAGTCATATTTACCATTTAATATGTTATCCGCAGCCTTTTTAACAGGTAATACACTTAATTTAACACCAGCTGGCGTTGCTAATTTAAGCCCACTTTTATCCACTGTACTTTCTGCGACAACATCATCAATAACCATAAGTCTTGTAATATCTAGCTTTGTCGTCCACAAATTTGCTACTTGCCCGTGAATCAGCCTACCATCAATTCTATTCGCTATAATTGTCATTTAAATCTCTCCCTTTTTTTGAATAAATTTAGGTTCTTTCACCAAATTAATTTCTTGGTTATATGTTCCTTCAGTATCAAAAATAATAATTTCATTTTCCCCTTCATGAAGCAGTGTTTTTGATATATATAGGGATGCTGTTGGTCCAACATTCCAATATCTACCTATATTCACGCCATTCACTAATACTACGCCTTTAGAGAAAGCGCTTACATCAATGTGCGTATTGTTTGCTTCATTTAACATAAACACATACCTGTAAAATGCAGGTGTATCTTTAATCCATTCTTCTTCAAAATGCTCCTTGTTTAGTTGCTCTAATTGAATATGGAATTGTTCATAGTCTTGAACAAAGTGCAAATCTTGCATTAAACCTTGTCCTAAACCTTTTCTTTGTGTACTTGCAAGCAATTTATATCCATAATTTACACGTCCCATATTTTCAACGAGTATATCAATTTGAGGGTCTTCTGATTGTAATTCAGCTTCAAAAGTATCCCCGATTTCTTGTTGATAGGCCGTATAAACATGTTCACCATCTATATACATCTTTACTCTATCTCTTGCATCAACAATTCTAAATTTTTCAATGGATGAATCTTTGTGTACTTTCGTGCGATAAAGCATGTAACCAAGTCCATCACCCGCTTCTTCCATCGTTTCTGGATATTTAGAAGTCGTCTTGTACGATATTTCATCTAGAACATTAAACAAACTGACTTTATCCTGTAGTTGAATATGTTTCAATTCAATAAAATCTTTTATTAACGGTTCTGCTTGTTCAATATGTGGTATTTCTTCTTTGAGCATTTTCTGCAAATCATAATACTTTTGAGTCGGATTGCCCATTTCATTAAGCGGTGCATCATAGTCATAAGAAGTAATTTGAGGCAAGTCTACCGAACCTCTAGCTGAGCAACCGTTCCAGAATCCATAATTCGTACCACCATGAAACATATATAAATTGATATGTCCTTGTTGAACGGCAGTTCTTACTTCAGCAACTAAATCATCACTTTCTCGTTTAATAATGTCGTCGCCCCATCGATTAAACCAACCATCCCAAAATTCCATACACATGAGCGGCCATTTTTTCTGAAATTCATCATGGAATGATTTTAAATTTTGAAAGTTTATATCAGTCTTAGATCCAAAGTTAGCGGTTGGTAAAATATGATCTTCAGCCATACTGCCTGCCCTCAAAGTTTGTGCCCATCCGCCATCAGATGTAAATAGTGGCACTGTTGTACCATGTTTAATCATTAAACCTTTAATCATATTTAAATATGATTTATCTTCACCGAATGAGCCATATTCATTTTCAATCTGCATCATAATAATCGGTCCATTATGATCAATTTGTAACGGCTTTAATATTTTAAATAATTGTGCATAATATCGATCTACTTTATCGATAAATCTTTGGTCTGATGAACGAATTCTCATGTCTTTGTAATTGAGCAACCATGAAGGTAAACCTCCAAACTCCCATTCTGCACATATAAATGGAGATGGTCTTATAATCACGTATAGACCTAATTCTTCAGCCAACTGAATAAAGTGTTGAATATCTTTTTCGCCACTAAATTCAAAGTGTTCTTCCCGAGGCTCGTGATAATTCCACGGAATATAGGTTTCAACTGTGTTAAAACCGAGTGCCTTTAAATTGTATAATGAATGATACCAGTCATCCTTAGGTACTCTAAAATAATGAATAGCACCAGACAATATTTGAATAGGCTTATCATCTAATAAGAAATCAGTGTTAATTTCAAATTTATGCATCTTTACACCACCTGTTCTTTGTTTATCTTATTGGAGTTGCTGTCTTCTGTATGATGTTATTGAGCGTCTCTAAATTATGAATGCCTTCACTGTTCAACCATTCTTTAGCAGCTTCTTGACCTTGTTCTTTGAGTACAACAGTTCCACCTTGCCATGTTGCACGTCCGCATAATACACCATTGAAATGCGCACCACTTTCATGTGCAAAGACAAGTGTATCTTTAAATTGTTGTGAAGTTAAACCCCCACTTAAATATATGTAAGGTATTGAAGTTGCTGTCTCTTGCTCTTTAAAATATGATGCCGCTTCATCTTTACTAAAGACATATTCTTCTGCAAAACCTTCGACATAGTTCATATTAACGGGTGTTTCAACTTTAAGTACATCGACGTTATACTTTTCATCACTAAAAGCTTTCATCGCCTCTATCACTTTATGTGGTCTTACTTTAGCAAATGACCCGCCTTTTACATCACCTATTTGATCATCATAAGTTAAGATTTCTAATAGGAACGGAATATTCTCTTCGACCGTTTCTTGTCCAACTTGTTGTACTAAATCTTTCTTTACATTGTTAATATCGTCCGGTTCATCAACATCATAATAGATGAGTAATTTAATACCGTCAGCACCCATCTCTTTTAATTGTTTAACAGATAAACCTTCAACTAATCTTGGTAATCTACCAACTACTGATTTATCGTATCCTGTTTGTTCATAAGCTAAAATTAATCCAGCGTCTTTAGCCTTAGCTTGTATGCCCTCTTTACCATATTCAGGGTCTAATAAAATACTAGAACCACTTGGTGAAAGTGTTTCAGATACAAGTTTTTTAAATAATGCAATATTGTCATCCGTTCCTTGTTCACCTAGTAATCTTTTGAGTGCACCTCTTTGGTCAACAGCAATTGCAGCGAATATCCCTTTGTCATCGACGAGTTTATTAATATCTTTAATTGTCATCCTAATTTCTCCACTCCCACTTTTTTGATTAAATCATCCACTTCTTGTTGAATGATTTTTCCCGTTGTAGCTTGCATCGCATTTGAAGTACCACATGCTAAAGCTGTTTGAATTGTCGTTACAGGGTCTAAATCATGCTCCACACTATAAGCGATACCTGCTACAGTAGCATCTCCTGAACCTACAGGATTAACCGCATTTATGTTTGGTAAAGTTGCTTTGTAAATCGACTGTTTCAATTTAATAATCGCACCTTCAGAACCAAGCGTTACAAATACATCCACTTCTTTAAATAACTGATTTGTTTTTAGAATCTTGATAATGTCTTGGTGACTTAACTTCTTTTGATGAACTAAGTCTTCAAATTCTGATTGATTAGGTTTTATCGCATGAATATGAGCACACTGTCCTAAAATTCCTTTTAACGATTGTCCATCTATATCGACAATGTTATAACTATTCGTTAATGTATTTAAAATTTTGATCATATATGCGGTCTTTGACTGATTTATTAACTTTGGTGTACTTCCGCTGATGGTTACAACTTTGTACTGATGCGCAATA
Source organism: Mammaliicoccus sp. RAM2 (assembly GCF_045897195.1). NCBI lineage: Bacteria > Bacillati > Bacillota > Bacilli > Caryophanales > Staphylococcaceae > Mammaliicoccus > Mammaliicoccus sp. RAM2. Next base: position 169,768 of record NZ_JBJNWI010000003.1, read on the forward strand.
TCCGTTAATTGCTTAAGATACAATGCTTGGGATGCTTCAGATATTTCAGGTCCAGCTTGAAGAATTTCAGTTTGATGTTCACCATCGTTAATCGCGATACACTGTCTTGTATTGCCTTCTATATCTATGAATTGAAGTTGAATATTTCTTTGTTCGAGTTGAGTTTGGATCCATTGTCCATTCGCTCCACCTAAATAACCTGTAGCTGTCACGTCTGCACCTAAATCATTCAGTACTTTCGTCACATTTATACCTTTACCGCCAGCATTTTTAATCATTTGTGTCGGTCTATGCACTGCCCCAATTTCAAGACTTTCAACTTGATAGCTGATATCAATAGATGGATTTAATGTATTTGTCAAAATCATTCTTCTCACCCTTTAGCTATATGGATATATTGTTACCCCTTTAACAACACGATTGATAAAGCCATCTGGACTCGGATTATCAGGATTCAAGCCAAGTTCGACAGATTTTTTGCTTGCTAGTAATTGACCAAACATTAAATAAATCAGCCCTATTTCAAAGTCATTATAATCCTCGATATTTGGTATTTGTGTACTTTCATCTGAAGATTGACCATCTAAAATAAGCAACTGGTACTTATCTTTAACTTTGTTTACTTCATTTAATAAGTCACTTTCATAGTCTCGTTTATATGTTTCATTACTTCTAAGTAATATAAAAATAGAACCTTTCTTTAATCCTGCTTTTGGACCATGTCTAAACCCTAATGTCGTTTCTCTAGCAATCTCAACATGACCACCTGTTAGTTCATTTAATTTTAAGCTGACTTCTTTAGTAAGCTCACCTAACAAGCCAGTTCCTACGTAGAATACTTTTTCAAATGATTTTTGTAATGTTTGATCTGCTAGTTCTTCCAAATATTCGAAAAGCGAATCTGCAGTATCATAAAAGTCATTTGTAATCGATCCGTTAAATAATAAATAACCTGCTACAAGCATTGAAGAAAAGCTTGATGTCATGGCTAATGATTTATCATTTGTTTGTTTAGGAAGTATGACTTTAAAAACATGTTTTAAACTTTCTTCAGTTGCTAAATAACCACTTTTATTATTTGTGATAAATAAATGATGTACTTTATCTGATAACTGCTCGATTAAATCAATCGTTGCTTTCGTTTCAGGACTGTTACCAGATCTAGCAAATGACACAATTAAATACGTCGTTTCTGAATCTATATACGTATTCGGACTCGTAACAAAGTGTGTCGTTGGCACAGATTCAAAATCCCACTTAGGCATTTGTTTCGTATCAATTGCTGTTTTTAAAATATCACCGACATACGCAGATGACCCTGCACCCGTAAATAGTACCTTTAACTTCCCAGTTGTATTTTTCTCTATATCTTTAATGAATTCATCAAAATCTAATTTAGTGTCTCTAATAATCTCTTCTGTTAATTGCCACATTTCAGGTTGTTGTTTTATCTCCGAATATGTGTCTGTAGTGTTTAACAATACTTTCCCCTCCAATATTGGTAATGTTGTCATAACCAGTTTGTATGTATAAAGACTATATTAAGTCTACTGTGTACTTATAGTCTTTACCGCTTGCAACACTCTCTGTGTATTCAATAATCTCATCATTTACAAAACTATATCTTTCAATAAACATACATGGATCATTAACATTTTTCTCTAAATGTTGCGCTTGTTCTTTAGTTATATTTTTTGCTGTTAATGTTTCATAAGCATGATTGATTTGAATTTGGTAATGATTGTTTAATGTTTCGTATAATGAAACTTCATTAAAATCAAATCGATCTAACCCTTCGCAATTCTTTAAAGGTAAGTAACTAGTCTCAAATACTAACGGTTTATCGTTGGCTAATCTTAACCTCTTAAGTTCATACACTTCTTGAAATGATTTGAGCTGCATTTTTTCTTGAATATATATACTTGGCTTTACTCTTTGAATACTTATTACCTTTGTACTTGCTTTGTCACCACTTTTTTCAACTTCATCTTTGAAGCTATAAAGATTGTTCATCTTCTGATTATATTGATTACCTAATACAAAAGACCCTTTACCATGCTCTCTTTGAATTAAACTTTCTGCTTCTAAGTTATCAAGCGCTTCTCTAATCGTGATTCTGCTAACATCGTATTCATCGCAAAGCTTTCGTTCTGAAGGTAACTTGTCGCCTTCTTTGTATTCACCAGAAATAATCTTATCTTTAATTTTTGCATAAACTTGATAATATAAATGTGTATTTTTTAACATCTCAATCATTCCTATTCTAACTGGTTATAACCAGTTTTAATTATAAATCATTTTCTTTAAAATGTAAACGCTTTATAAAAATGTATATTTGCACTACTCTAACTTTTAGGTTGATATGGTCTTATGCTCATAAATATCGCTACAAGAGCGAGTATTAATAAGGAAGATGCAAATATCAATGCACCGTTATAGTTATTAGAACTTCCGATAAGGATACCTGCAAAATATGGTGCCACAACTTGTCCGAGACTATATATAAATGTAAGTAAAGCGACTAAATTTCTTCCTGAGACAGCACTCATGAGTTGACCACGAGACATAAATAAAGTCGTTAATCCTAAGAATGTCCCACCAAACAGACATGAACTTATGATTAAGGCTATAATATTATGCGAAAACACTGGTAAAATCACGCCGATAATTTGAAGAATGAAAGCTAAATATATCGCTTTAATAAATCCAATCTTATTGCCTAAAATAGACCACAATACACATGAAGGTATTGCTGCCATACCAACAAACATCCAACTAAGTGCTGCGTATTCTTTTAAATCAGGAATAGATTCAACAATCGCAACTAAGAACGTACCTGTGACAATATATCCTGCACCTTCTAATAAATAAGCAATTGAAAAACATACCATAAACCATTTTGTATATAATGCGCTATTTTGATCATTTATATGTATTGCCTTTTGTTCTAAGTTGACAGGTTCTTTAATTTCTTTCATAAAGAATATAACTATAAAACCTAATATTAATGAAGCGATGCCTAAGATAATCCATGTTGATGCCCAAGTATTATAATCCGTATAAATTTGAATAAATATACTACTTGTAAATATACCAATCCCTACACCACTATATAAGAATCCAGATAAATGAGATTTCCCACCTTTATTTAAAGACTCGAGCACAACATTTGAAGCTAACACAAATACAGTACCACTTGTAATGCCAGCAATGAATCTTAAAATATTCCATACAAGAAAACCTTGCGTAACACCCATTAATAGAACAGAAATAATATTGATTAATAAATAAATTTTTAAATCCACCACTTTACTTTTAATAATTAAAAAGGTCGGAATCATCGCACCAATTAAATATCCTAAGTAATTTACCGTAGCCAGTAAACCAGCATTTTGGTTTGTTAAATGAGTCGCCTTTTGCATAAAAGGTAAAATAGGCGTGTACGAAAATCGCCCAATTGCCATGACAATAAATAGTGATAACATTCCTAGTAGTAATTGTTTATATGCTTTATTTGCTGACAATTTATGCACCTCATTTTCTATATTTAAACATTATTATCCTCCTCATAGCATTAATATACAAGATGAATTTATAGCAGAAATATGAGGAAAATGAGGAGAATTATTGGTAATGAGTGTGGTAAGGGCTCTTGTGAACACTTCTGGCTAACTTGTTCATAACGGGGGCGTTAGTTACAAAACTCGAACGAAGTGTTACTATGGATAGCCTTAATTACAAAACTCGGCTAAAGTGTAACTAACACACTCAGTATTTGCACTTTCAGCCAAAACTGCTCGTAACGGTATCAGTATTTGCACCTTCAGCCAGAACTGCTTATAAAAAATGCCAACAAAATCACAGTTGTGACTTTGTTGGCATGATACGAGACTATTATTTAGGTCTCATTTTTATTTACTATTTTTTGTTTTTCTTCTACCTATGAAGAACAATGAAGCTAATCCAGCTATAAGTGATCCAAATAATGCATATTGTGTATTATCAAGCTCACCTGTATTTGGTAATTCATTTTTATTTTCTTGTTTCTTAGCTTGTTCTTTTGGTTGCTCAGTTGTCGCTTTATCTTTACTTAATTCTTGTTTTGTTGATTCAGTTTCTGCTTTTTCTTTATTTGGTTCTTGTTTTGTTGCTTCAACTTTATCTTTGCTTGCTACTGGCTCAACTGATTTTTGTTCTTCTTTATTTGTGTTAACTTGTTCTTTTGCTGGTTTAGTTGTTGATTTAGTGCTTACATTAACAACAGGCTCAGCTTTTTGATCTGGTTTAACTGTTGGTTGTTGGTCTTTAGTTGGTTCTTGTTTTTGATCAGTTGTTGGAGCTGTTTTTTGATCCAGTGTTGCTGTTGATGGCTGATCTTTTGTTGGCTCTTGTTTATTATCTGGAGCTGGACTTGGTGTTGGTTCTGGACTTGGTTCCGGACTTGGTTCTGGTGTTGGTTCCAGACTTGGTTCTGGTGTCGGTTCTGGACTTGGTTCAGGAGTCGGCTCTGGACTTGGTTCTGGTGTCGGTTCCGGTCTTGGTTCCGGTTCTACTACTGATACCCCTGGAATAGCTTTATCAAAAATAACACGTGTTGTGTATTCTTTATCAGTATTATCATAAGGATTGACGATACGTGATTTAGATATTAGTGATGTCACACCTGATGGTACTTCAACTTTCACAATACGCTTCTCACTATCTTCTGCTAATATTGTTGTATTTAGTTTTTCTTCACCATTATATAATTCGAAATTTTTCCAGAATTCAGGACGTAATAATGTGAACTTAATAAATGTTTTTCCATTTTCATGGCTTACTTTTGAAGGATGTTCAAAAAATCGGTCTGTTATTGAAGTTGAATCATTATTTTCTTTTTTTACAACGAAACCAAAGTCTTCTCCTTCATTGTCTGCAGATACAGTAGTTCCGTCTGTATTAGTTGGCTCCGAACTTGGTTCCGGTGTTGGTTCCGGACTTGGTTCTGGAGTCGGCTCCGGACTTGGTTCTGTATTGTCAGTAGCTTCTCCTAAGTCTTTAATTCTTACATGGTATGAACCTTCGTAATCAATATTTGGTGTTATTAAATGAATTTTAATGATTGCATTATAGAAATCTTTACCTTCTACAATTGGGAACAAGATTGTTCTTGTATCTTTTTCACCATCTTTGTTAATTGTGATTGGGCGTTTATAACCATCTTCACCTTCAACTTGGAAATCTTTCCACATTGAATCATGTTTTAAAGTAATGGCTAACATTTTCTTACCGTTATGCTCAACTACTTTAGCAGGATGTTCAACTTCAAAGTCCATATGAGATTGATCTTCCTTAGAACTATGTAATACTTTAAAGTTTCTGTCTTTCGCTTTTGAAGTATCTACATTTGTAACTGGTGCTTTTTCAAATTCTGTTACTGCAGATTCTAATTCTTTAGCTAATTTATCTTTAAGTCCTTTTAATTCTTCTTGAAGTTGTGGTTTTTCTTCATCAGAAACTTTATTGATTAATTTCTCTAGCTCACGAACTTTATCTTCTAAAGTAATAGCTTTATCATATTTCTCTCTATCTTTCTGTTTCTTATAATCATCTGCCGTGGCATAATTAGATGCGTCTTTAGTTATTAGTTTATCAAATACTATATGACCAAGTTCAAGTTCAGTCTTACTATCAAGTGCAAGTGCAGTCCCTTTTACTTTTAATTCTTGCGTATTTTTATTAACTTTAACTCTTATAGTTGCTACTTCGTTATTAGTATCATATGAAACAACTTCATAGTCTAACTTTTTATCGCCATCAAATAAATCAAACTCAAGCCATGTAGAAGGTGCATCTACTCGTAATTCTAGAAGAGGTTGATCACCATCAAAAACAATATTTGCCGGATCTTTAATCATAGCACTATAGTAGAACATTTCTGAATTATCTTTAGGATTAATAACTTTAAAGTTAATTGGTCGTTTTTCACCATCAACTGGTTTATTATGAATTTCTTTGTTTTTAACACCTTCTCTTAATTTAGAAGTTTGCTCTTGATCTGCTTTAGGTGCCTCTGTATCAGATTTTGGTGTTTCCTCTTTCGGTGCTTCTGGTTCTACTTTTGGTGCTTCTGGAACAGCTTCATCAAAAATAACGCGTGTTGTATATTTGTTATCATAATTAATAAATGGTACAACGATATGTACTTTTGATGTAAGTTCTGAAACGCCTGATGGTACTTCAACTTTAACAACACGTTTATCATCATTTTCTTCTAATGTTGTCATATTAAGTTTTTCTTCACCATTATATAATTCGAAATTTTTCCAGAATTCAGGACGTAATAATGTGAACTTAATAAATGTTTTTCCATTTTCATGGCTTACTCTTGAAGGATGTTCTAAATAATCATCCATTACTGATTTTGCATCTTCTGCTTCTTTCTTTACAATAAATCCAAAGTCATGTGCTTCATTTTCTTCAGATACAGCACTTTCCTCTTTATCGGTAGTCGCTTCAGTTGTTGCATTGTCTTCCGCTTCATCAGATCCAACGGCTGATTCTAGTGTTTCATCTTCATGAGATAGGCGTGTTTCATTACTTGAATCTGTTGTATCAGATTCTTCTTTTGCTTCAGATTCTTCTCCCGAAGTTGTTCCATCATCTGCAGTTGAATCGTCTGCAGATACACTATTTGCACTTGCATCATCTGCATTTACATCTGATGAGTCAGTCGCATCAGAACCTTGAATTTCTTCAGTTACACCGTCATTACTTTCTGTTTCATTAACTACATTTTCTGCAGCTGGTGCTTCTGCTGTTTCAGCAGCCGAAGCATCGTCTGCCGCTACTGGCTCACTTTGACTATCTTCAGTAGTAGCCGCCGCTTCATTTACTGTATCAACTTTATCTTCCATTGCATTAGCTGTTTGACCTGCTCCCAAAAATAGAGTCGCACCAATAGCAATAGAAGCTATTCCTCCCGACAATTTTCTAATAGAAAAATGATGTTGCTTCTTAATTGTTGAACGATTCTTGTTGTGCTCGTGTTGTGTTGTCATATTCATCTCTCCCGTAAATTAAAATCGATAATGATAATCGTTATCATTTGTCAATTCAAAATTATACCATCTAATCAAAATTTTAGGAATATACAAATGGATATTTTTGTCATTTTTTGTTAGATTATACTCGTCTAAATGAGGCATAAAAAAATCAGCTTAGGATATGTTCATCCTAAACTGATTTCACATTTTTTATTCAGCTACTTTTATAACTTGTTTACCAAAATTATCACCAGTAAATAACTTACGGAATGCATTTGGAATTTGATCAAACCCTTCGTCTATTGTAACTTCGGATTTAATTTTCCCTTCTTGTACCCATTGTGCTAACTGTTCACTTGCTTCTTTAATATCTTCATTAAATTGTGCAACAATGAATCCTTGCATCAATGCTTGGCTTTTAATCAATGTTTGTTGAATACGTGGTCCAATGTCTTCGCCTTTAAGATTGTATGAAGAAATTGCGCCACAAACTGGTATACGTGCAAATTTATTTAAATGTTTAAACACTTCATCTGAAAGTGCACCGCCAACATTTTCAAAATAAACATCTATACCATTTGGAACTGCTTGTTCTAATGCCTCAGCAAAATTATCTTTCTTATAATCTATACCTTCATCAAAACCTAATGTTTCAGTTAAGTAATTTACTTTCTCTGATCCACCTGCAATACCTACTACGTGCGCACCTTTCAACTTAGCAATTTGTCCTACGACAGATCCAACCGCACCGGATGCAGCTGAAACTACAACTGTTTCTCCTTCTTGAGGTTTACCAATTTTCAAGAGTCCTTGATAAGCTGTCATACCAGGCATACCGAGTACACTTAAGTATAGATATAACGGTACTTCATTTGATGGAATTTTAGTAACATATTTTTCATTGATTGTTATATATTTTTGCCAAGGTAAAATACCTGTTACAATATCGCCTTCTTTAAGGTCAGAAGCATTTGATTGAACGACTTCTGCAACGATATGGCCGTTAAATGGTTTATCTAATTCATAAGACTGCGTATAACTTTTAGAATCATTCATACGTCCTCTCATGTATGGATCTACAGAAACATATATTGATTTTAATAACACTTCTTCATTATTTGGTTCTTTCACTTCTATTTCTTCATAACGAAATACATCATCTTGAGGGATACCTTCAGTTCTTTTAGCTAATACAATTTGTTCATTTTTCATGGATTATCCTCCTCATTTATAAAAAGTAATTACTTACTTTACGCTTGTAAATATTAAACATGATTATGAATTGAGTCAAACAGTCTGTTCGTAATTTAATTTTTTTATAACTTTTATCATATTTTATTTATAATTCACTAAATCTTCAAATTAAATACATAATAATTCCTTTTTTAAGACAAAATTACACTAATTGAATTATTTAAACATATAGAATTTTTAGACAAATCTCTGTATAATTGTCTGCCGGAGGTGCAACATGAATCAATTTTTCAAGAAGAAAGAACACCTTTCTTCTCAATCAAATAAAAAACTTAAAAAAACACTCGGCGCTTTTGATTTAACCATGCTTGGAGTCGGAGCTGTTGTTGGTAGTGGTATTTTTATTTTACCTGGTGAAATATCTTCAACAATAACTGGACCTGGAATTATGCTTTCATTTATTATCGCTGCAATTGGATGCGGTTTAGCAGCTTTATGTTACTCTGAATTTTCATCAAAAATTCCTCAAGCTGGTAGTGCCTATACATATAGTTATTATGTTTTTGGTGAAGGTATTGCATGGATATTAGGTTGGGCATTATTACTTGAATATGGTTTAGCAATCGCAGCAGTCGCAAGTGGCTGGTCTTCATACGTCGTTAATTTACTATCTGGTATGAATATCCATATTGTAAAAACATTATCTGGTTCATATGACCCATCTAGTGGTCATTATTTTGATTTACCAGCATTTATTATCATTATGATCATTGGCGCATTATTAATTATTGGCGTAAAAGAATCTACACGTATCAATAATATTATGGTTATTGTCAAAATAATGGTTGTCCTACTCTTTATAATAGTAGGTATTTTTTATGTTAAACCTGATAATTGGAGTCCTTTCTTACCATTTGGTTTCAATGGTGTGTTAACAGGTGCTTCAATGGTGTTCTTTGCGTATATTGGATTTGATGCAGTATCATCTGCAGCTGAAGAAGTTAAAAATCCTCAAAAGAACATGCCAATCGGAATTATTGGTGCATTAACGATTTGTACCATTTTATACATTATTGTTTCAGCTGTACTTACAGGTGTCGTACCATATCAAAATTTAGAAGGTGTCGGTGCACCAGTTGCATATGCATTACAATCCATTAATCAAAATTGGATAGCTGGATTCCTGTCAGTAGGTGCAATCGTTGGTATGACAACAGTTATCTTCGTCATGTCTTATGGTGGAACGCGTTTAATATTCGCGATGAGTAGAGATGGTTTACTACCAAAAGTCTTCTCTAAAACGAATCAAAAACAAACACCCGTACAAAATACTGTCATACTCACGTTATCTATGGGAATCGTATCAGGTCTTGTACCTTTATCGGAACTCGCTTCACTAATTAATATCGGTACATTATTTGCATTTTGTACAGTTTCAATAGGCGTTCTGTTCTTAAGAAGAAATCGATCATTACCATCAGAAGGTTTTAATGTACCTTTATATCCCGTATTACCAATCGTATCCTTTATAATCTGTTTATACCTGATGACAAACTTAACACGTACAACTTGGATTGCATTTATTATATGGTTTATTTTAGGTATTATCATGTACTTTACGTACGGAATAAGACACTCAAAATTAAGAACCAAATAAAATTTTCAATTCCAAGATTTCAAAATTTACAATTCTATCGCTTTCTGTCATGATTCAAATATAGAAATCAAATTGATAGAGAGAAAGAGGTTATCTTATGTTAATCATAAATGCGAAGTTTGAAGTTCAAGCACAAGCAGTTGAACAATATGAAGCATTGATTAAAGATTTAGTAGCATCATCAAGACAAGAAACCGGAAATATCGGTTACGAACACTTCAAATCAACTGAGTCAGACAATACTTATTTAATGTATGAAATTTGGGAAAGCCAAGAAGCTATAGAAACACATAATAATAGCGAACACTTCCAACAATTTATTAAAAGTGTGAAACCATTATTAGCCGGCCCTTCAGATATTAAAGTAAGTGCAAGCAAAGAATAGAACCTATTCGTAGCTGAAGAATTCTATAAATAAGCGAATAAGCATACCACTTATCTGAGAAACTCAGAAAACAAAGTGATATGCTTATTTTTGTATGATTATGTTGGACTAACTATCATTATTTCGAATTCTGGTAATTAGGTGGGCGCTCACTTAGAGACATTTCTCGGAATTCTGTCCCTAACAGTACCTCTTACGGACATTTCTCGGAATTCTGTCCCTAATGACATCTCTTACGGACATTTCTCGGAATTCTGTCCCTAACGACACATCTTACGGACATTTCTCGGAATTCTGTCCCTAATGACATCTCTTACGGACATTTCTCGGAATTCTGTCCCTAACGACATCTCTTACGGACATTTCTCGGAATTCTGTCCCTAACGACACATCTTACGGACATTTCTCGGAATTCTGTCCCTAACTGCTCCTCTTATGGACATTTCTCGGAATTCTATCCCTAACAGTACCTCTTACGGACATTTCTCGGAATTCTGTCCCTAACGACACATCTTACGGACATTTCTCGGAATTCTGTCCCTAACGACACATCTTACGGACACTTCTCGGAATTCTGTCCCTAACAGTACCTCTTACGGACACTTCTCGGAATTCTGTCCCTAATAGTACCTCTTACGGACACTTCTCGGAATTCTGTCCCTAACAGTACCTCTTACGGACATTTCTCGGAATTCTGTCCCTAACAGTACCTCTTACGGACATTTCTCGGAATTCTGTCCCTAACGACACATCTTACGGACATTTCTCGGAATTCTGTCCCTAACGACACATCTTACGGACACTTCTCGGAATTCTGTCCCTAACAGTACCTCTTACGGACACTTCTCGGAATTCTGTCCCTAACAGTACCTCTTACGGACACTTCTCGGAATTCTGTCCCTAACAGTACCTCTTACGGACATTTCTCGGAATTCTGTCCCTAACGACACATCTTACGGACACTTCTCGGAATTCTGTCCCTAACAGCACCTCTTACGGACATTTCTCGGAATTCTGTCCCTAGTGACACGCCTAACAAACTAAATTCAACCAATTTCTACTTCCAAGCTGGTTTATCTGATCCTCTGACCATCAAAACTGTATCGTAATGTCCTGGTGTTTCACTCATTTCTACTTGATCTGTCACACCTACATAAGTTCCAAGTGGTGTTTCTGCTTCAAATTGTTCTGGCGCTACTGCACGATGTTCTTCATTACTATTTGCTACTTCTTGTGCATAATCTTTATCAAATATACCTAAAGACATTAAATACGCAGACACTTTACTTAATGATACAGACACACTATAACTACCACCTTCTACTGCTCGTCTTTCTAATGCTTTAATTGTACCGAGTTCTAACAACCATGAAATAACGTAATCATTTACAACGACAATTGGTGGCAATGCGGGTTGTTCATCTGTTCCTTCTAAACTCATAACACCTGTGACACTTCCTGCCGTCTGATCAAATCCATTTCTATCTGACCATGGTCCTGCATGTCCATGTAAATTAACAGACGCATGTATGATACCGGATTTCTTCTCTGCTAATGCTTCAGCTGTCACATTATATTTTTCCATAAATCCATGTCTTTTATTGATGAAGAATATATCTGCATCACTTAACAATTCATCAAATTTATCTCTATGTGACTGTTGATTTGTGATATCTAAATAAGTTGAACGCATTCCGACATTAGAAGTTAAATACATTGTTTCTACTTCTAACTCAGTTGGTCGCCATACATTGAGTACGTCCGCTCCATGAAGTGCTAAACCTCTACCTAGTCCTGCTCCTGCTATAACATGCCCCATTCCTAATGCTCTTATACCACTTAATGGTTGTTCTGGGTTCTCAGTGAATGGTATCGGTTCAGATTCTCCTATTTTCTTAATTTCAATCAGTTCTGATTCTGCAATATATTTAAACTGTTCTTCTTCAACAAACTCTTCAACAGAACGTACGAGCGGCATCACGATACCTTTTTTAGAACCCGATTCCTCTAATTCTTTACCATTCCACTGTTTAATCGCTTTAGTAACCGCTTCTTTCGTTCCTCGACAATCTAATAAATCCAATACATGTTCTTTAGCATTTGGATAAGGGTTTAATGGCATTACCCATCTATTATCTTTCGTTTCATAAAAATTAAATCTAAATGGTGTATGTGGATCTTCTTGACCTTTTGCTGGAAATCCATTTAATGTTTCCCATTTTCGTTCGTAAAAAGGGGATAACCTTTTTAATGCTTTTCTAATATCGACATGAATATCTTGTCCTTTACCACCTCGAACTTGCCATAAATGAGCTAAAGCGACTGATTTAGCTGCCAATCCCAATCCTGCTAATCCGGCAATTCGTAATGTACTTGGTAACACTGGATCTTTACCATAGAATGTAACGTTGCCACCACTATCTGCAGTCGTATAACCAACTGAATTAAGAATTTCTTCTAAAGCTGCATTTAAATCAAAGTGATCGTCAGTTACTCTATTCTGTTTATTATTTAACAACGTTTCTTTCAACATTTCGGCATCTTGTTTCAATATGTTCTCCTCCAATATTTTTCATATTATTATTATAAAAATGTTCGACTTAAAAAAACAATGTGTGTAAAATGAGAAAAGCAACACATTTTCAAATTATGTTGCATTCATAAGAAGGTGAATGATTTGGACAAGAAACAAAAACAATCCAGAAACAAAATACAGAATGCATTGTTAACATGTTTAAATACAACGAGCATTCAGTCCATAACAGTTAAACAGTTATGTGAAGAAGCTCAAATCAATCGTTCAACGTTTTATAGACATTATCCATCAATTGATGCATTAACGTCTCATACGATATCAAGTTACTTTCAATTACTATTCGGTGAGCCTTATAAATTTTATTTAAAACATCACAGCATTAGCGAATCACAATTCTATATTGCTAATAATATCTTTAGCCATATATCCCACAACGCATTTTTCTATCAAACGATGTTCAAACACTACCCTAATTTCTATATTTTGCTTAAAAATCATATTCATCAAAGATATATTATCTTTTTCGAAGATACTGGCGTTCAAAATGACATGATATTAGATAAAGACATTGTCGCTGAATATGTTGCGGCGGCTTATGCAGGTATGATACAAGGATGGGTCATTAGAGCATTAGACACCCCACCTGATGAAATGGCACAAAGATTAATCACACTTAATTCGACAGGTCCCATCAAATTATTAATAGACGCAGAGAAAAAGCCAAGGCAATAAAATCATTTGCCTTGGCTTTATTATAAATTACATAAATTCTGATATTGTTTCTACTATTAAATATATATTAAGGACACTTAGAACTACTGCGAGTATCCAAGATATAATATTAACCCATCTTTTATTGACGAATTGTTTACCCATGATCTTTGGATTACTTGTCGCCATGATTAATGGAATAATACTAAATGGTAAAGCTAAACTTAAAAATACTTGTGTGAAAATTAATAAATCTTCTATTTTTGTATCGCTTGATCCATATAACCACAAACATAGAAATACTGGTATAACTGCGATAACTCTTGTAATGATTCTACGTACCCATGGTTTAAGTTTAATTTTTAAGAAACCTTCCATAACAATTTGTCCTGATAAAGTACCTGTTATTGTAGAATTTTGGCCTGAAGCTAATAATGCTATCGCAAACAGTGTACTCATAACAGCGCCACCTATAGCACCGCCTACATGAGAGTGACTTAAAGCATCATATAAATCAAAGAATCTACCTAAAGCTTCATGACTACCAAAGAATAATGCTGCGCCTAATACTAATAATAAGCAATTAATGATAAACGCAATTGTTAATTGAATATTAGAATCTATTGTTGCATATTTAATCGCACTTTTTTTACCTTTATCTGTTCTTTCATAATTTCTAGACTGAACAATTGATGAATGTAAATATAAGTTGTGTGGCATAATCGTTGCACCAATAATACCTAACGCAATGTATAAAGCGCCTTTATTCGTAACAATTTCAGAACTTGGTAAAAATCCTGCCATTAAGGAACCAGCATCAGGTGAAGATAGATACACTTCAAACATAAAGATAATAAGAACTGTAAATATAAGTACACCTACAATTGCTTCTATTTTTCTAAATCCGAGTTTAATAATTAAAAGTAAAAGTAAAACATCTAATACTGTGATCGTTACCCCTAAAGTCAATGGAATGTTAAACAGTAAATTTAAAGCAATAGCACTACCAATTACTTCAGCAATATCAGTTGCCATAATTGCTAACTCTGCTAAAATCCAAGCAAATACGCCTAAAGACTTATTAGTCATATGCTCTGTAACTTGTGCTAAATCCATCCCACTTGCTATACCTAATCTTGCACACATGCTTTGTAACAGCATTGCAGATAAACTAGATATTAAAATCACAAATAATAATATATAACCGTACTGAGCCCCACCAGACATTGACGTAATCCAGTTACCCGGATCCATATATCCGACTGCTACAAGCAAACCAGGACCTAAATACATTAGGAACTTTCTAAAAGCATTTGCTTCAGCATCAAAAGAGACCGTACTATTAATTTCTTCTAAACTTTTGTCCATTTCTAACACCTCTATATCAAGAGGATATACCTATTTATCTAATTTGTAAACATTTTAATTAGGGTAACCTAAACTTTTTGTTATAAAAAAGAATCCAAAGCACATAATGTGCCTTAGACTCTTAAAATATTATACATTTTCTTCTTTTACTAAAGGATTGTCAGGTTTAATAAAGAACCACATGATGATTGCGAAGACAGCAGGTATTAACATCAATAGTAACGTAGAATTCCAACCTATTCTATCAACTAATAGTCCTACTAAAAATGGGCTTAAAAATCCTCCAATATTTCCCCATAAGTTCATCCATCCAGAAACAGTTCCAGCAAAGTTACGACCTAAGTCTGTAGCAGTTGCCCAGCTCATACCCATTGATGCACCAACTCCAGCTAGACAAATACAAAAACCAATTATACATAAATATAAATTATTTGTAGTTAATGCGAAGAATAACGAAATACAAAATACTATGAATCCTAATATAGCAATTATACTTCTAGCTACAAATTTTGATTTCCCTAATGATAAAATTTTATCTGAAATTGTACCACCTAACATAATTATTACAAACATTGCTAACCAAGGTGCACCAGCGATAAAGCCCATCTCTTTAAAATTAACATGGTATTGTTCATGTAAATATGTAGGTAACCAGTATAAAAATAATGTAATGACAAATTGTACAACGAAATATTGTGCAGCAATTGCATAGAAACTGAAACGTTTGAAGAATACATTCCAAGGTGCAGTTGTTTTACCTGTATTTACAACGTCACGTGTTTCCATAATAAATCTTTTTTCAGCTTCATTAACCATTTTATGTTGCTCTGGTAAATCTTTAGCAATAATTACCCATAAAATCGCAATTAATATACCCACTAATCCGAAAATATAGAATACTGCTTGCCAACCAAACGCGTTCATAATTGCGATTGTAACAATTGGTGCTATTACTGGACCGAAGTATGAACCTGCTAATAATGCAGAAGATGCACGACCTTTTTCATTCTTATTAAACCAGTAACTATTAAATACAGCATTTGATGGATACATTGGCGCTTCACCTACACCAAATAAGAAACGTACAAAGTATAGTAAGCCATGATTTTTCACAATACCTGTAAGAATTGTGAAAGCACTCCACCATAATAATGCGATTGTTAACATTTTCTTAGGACCAAACTTTTCAGCTAATATTCCTGAAGGTACTTGCATTAAAGCATAACCAAGTGAGAAGAATGATGCTAATAGCCCGAATTGAGCTTTACTCATATTTAAATCTTCCATCATAGGTCCGGCGATAATAGAGATGTTTGAACGATCCATATATGCGATAATTCCTATAATAAAGAATGCAATTGCAAAAAACCATCTTATATTAGTTCTTTTTTCTTTCATAAATATCCAACTTTCTTAATTAATTTCCCTTCAAATTCATGCGGTCATATGATGACTCTATTTATTAATAAGTTGAATATAGCACAAACAGGAAACGCTTACAACATAAATTTTAAAGATTTATAATATTATTTCATTGTGAATAAATACACAAATATATAAAATTAAAACCCAGACATATGCCTGGGCTCATGTATTATTCTTTTTCATATGGAATAACATTATCACCATATTCATCTTTAATATATTTCTTCATTTCTTTAGACTGAAGTACTTTCAGAAGTTCTTGGAATTTCTTATCATCTTTATGACCTTCTTTTACAGCTAATATATTCGCAAATGGTGATGATTTATCTTCAATTGCTATCGAATCTTTTACTGGATTCAGTCCATTATCAATTGCATAGTTTGAATTCATAATCACTAAATCACCTTCACCACTGTTATATGTTTTAGGTAAAAATTCTGCGCCTTGTTTGTTATTAAAGTTCAAATTCTTTTTATTTTCTATAATATCATCAAATTTAGCATCTTCAATTTTCACCTTTGGATCTATTTTGATCAATCCTTCATTAACAAAGAATGATAAAAATCTTCCTTCTTCTGCTGGGTTGTTAGACACGTAAATTGTTGCGCCATCAGGTAAGTGTTTCAAATCTTTATGTTTTTTACTATAAACACCCATTGGCGTTGTGAAAACTTTTCCTACCTCTTCAATTTTATATCCATGTGTTGCTTTTTCAGCTTTTAAGTAAGGCACATGTTGAAATAGATTTGCATCGACGTCACCTTTATCCAATAATTTGTTTGGCACTTTATAGTCGTTTACTGTTTTAACTTCTAAGTCATAACCTTTTTCTTTCATTTTTTCCTTCGCATGTTCAACTACATCGCCATGCGGAGCCGGAGAAGCTGCTACCGTAATCTTTGTATTTTCACCTCCACTAGATTTCCCACACGCAGATAATAATAAAATAATACCGATAAAACTAACGAACTTTACGAGTTTCCTCATATGTATACACGCCTCTTTCCAAAATAAAATTTAAAATAAAAAAACTTCCCCTAAAAAAATTAGAGAAAGTTAGATAAACCTCCTCTCATCTTCAAAAGTTTAGACAAACTTTATGTGAATTAGCACCTTTCCAAATAGAAGGTTGCTGGGCTTCATAGGGCACATCCCTCAGCCACTCTTGATAAGAGTCTTTTATTATTTTTATTAATCCTATCATTGTACTCAAGATTAGTCAATTTAAAATTTTATACCGGAGAATGAGGGGATGGTTTGGATGGCGGTGATAAGAGCATTAAGATATGTGAGTTTGGTGAAAGTTGTGGGTAATATAGGTATGAAGCCATGACTTAGTCCATCTCTTGGCTTTATTCAGTACTTAAGCCATGACTTGGGCCATCTCTTGGCTTTATTCAGTACTTAAGCCACGACTTGCCCTATCTCTTAGCTTTACTCCATACTTAAGCCATGACTTGGGCCATCTCTTGGCTTTATTCGGCACTTAAGCCAAGACTTTCACCATCTCTTGGCTTTATTCAGTACTTAAGCCATGACTTGGGCCATCTCTTGGCTTTATTCAGTACTTAAGCCACGACTTGCCCTATCTCTTGGCTTTATTTAGTACTTAAGCCATGACTTGGGCCATCTCTTGGCTTTATTCAGTACTTAAGCCATGACTTGGACCATCTCTTGGCTTTATTCAGTACTTAAGCCATGACTTCCCCATTTTTCTATACTTATCTCTCAAATCTTCTTTAACTACGCGACTCTATTAATCGAATTCTACTATTATTCATGTGTCTCGATACAAAAACTTTCTACATTACAATGTGGACATAATAGCTTTCTTGTTTGATAAGTATGATTAGATTTGAACCATTCTGAGAAAATCGGTTTAAATTCATTTTGGCAATTTAGACATAAGTAACTTACAACAGCATAATATTTTTTAACGGCAAATGCTGCATACAATAGTACGAACGGATAAACGATGATAACTGGCTTCCATTTTTTCTTTGTTATCGCCATGGCAATGCTTGTATTTTGGCCAATACCGACAATCATAGATACAAACATAAATTTACTTCTAAATTTTTTCATTAGTTGATGCTTTTTAGATTTATTTTTTAAATTCAAGATATTAGATACTGGATATTCGCTTTCTTCATTTATATTCTTTTTAATAAACTGAATTTGTTTCAATTGGTCACTTTCGTTTCGAATATTTTCCTCTAGCTCAATGATTTTTTCACTTAACAGTACATTGAGTGTGTTGATAGACTCATTTGATTTCAACAAAGCTTTAATTTCTTTCAAAGAAAAATTCATATCTTTCAAAATCAACACAATCTTTAATTGATTCAAATCCGCTTCTGTATATAATCTTCTATTATTTTCTGATGTTTCACTTGGACTGACAATTCCTTTCTTATCGTAATACTGTACTGTACGAACTGTTATATGACATACCTTGGCTACTTGTCCTGTAGTCATTTGCATACTAACCACTCCTCGTATTATTAGATTTTATACTTATATTCTATTTTATGACGTAGCGTCACAATCAACTTAAAAATACAAATTAATTTACTTTATAGCCAGTCAGACTGCCGGAACTCTAAAAACCTTTCATCTCCATAAAATTGGTATATACAGCCATTTGAAAACGTTTGATATTTACAACGAAATTTGACTATTAATTTCATAAGCGTATAATATTGACCCGTGCTTTAATTTTAACAATAAAAACAAATAAAAATTGATTAAAAATTAGAATGGGAGATTGGATGAGTAATCATAACGAAAACAAAAAAATTAACCTGACCCAACTCGTACTATTAGGACTTGGTTCATTAATCGGTTCTGGATGGTTATTTGGGGCATGGGAAGCATCATCAATTGCAGGTCCTGCTGCAATTTTATCTTGGATTATAGGCTTTGTTGTTATAGGATCTATCGCTTATAACTACATTGAGATTGGAACAATGTTCCCACAATCAGGTGGTATGAGTAACTACGCGCAGTATACACATGGTTCACTGCTTGGTTTCATAGCATCATGGGCTAACTGGGTATCATTAGTAACGATTATCCCTATCGAAGCTGTATCAGCTGTTCAATACATCAGCTCTTGGCCATGGGATTGGGCTAAACCTACTAGCCAACTTATGCATGATGGTTCAATTAGTAATATTGGATTATTTGCAGTATTTATTATCATTATTATTTTCTCATTATTAAATTATTGGTCAGTTAAACTATTAACATCATTTACAAGTTTAATATCATTCTTCAAATTAGGTGTGCCACTTGTAACGATTATTATGTTAATTATTTCTGGATTTGATACAGGAAACTATGGTTCGTCATTAGGAGAATTTATGCCGTATGGTAGTGCGCCAATATTTGCTGCTACAACAGCATCTGGTATTATATTCTCATTTAATGCCTTCCAAACAATTATTAACATGGGATCTGAAATTCAAAATCCTGAAAAGAATATCTATCGCGGTATCTTAATTTCACTTTCTTTAAGTGCTGTATTATATATTATTTTACAAAGTACGTTTATCACATCTATGCCAACAGACATGCTTTCTGAAAGTGGTGGTTGGAGCGGTATTAATTTCGACTCACCATTTGCTAACTTAGCCATCATATTAGGTTTAAACTGGTTAGCTATTCTATTATATTTAGAAGCCGTTGTATCACCATTTGGTACAGGTGTTTCATTCGTAGCGATTACTGGTCGTGTATTACGTGCAATGGAGAAAAACGGTCATATTCCTAAATTCTTAGGTTCTATGAATGAAAAATACAACATTCCACGTGTCGCAATTGTATTTAACGCTATTGTCAGTATGATTATGGTTTCATTATTTAGAGATTGGGCAGTATTAGCAAGTGTTATCTCTACAGCAACACTTGTTGCATATTTAACTGGTCCAACAACTGTTATTTCATTAAGAAAAATGGCACCGAATATGCATAGGCCATTCCGTGCGAAAATGCTTGGCTTTATGGCGCCATTTTCATTCGTTGTTGCATCACTCGCCATATATTGGGCTATGTGGCCAACAACAGCACAAGTTATATTTATTATTATTTTAGGTTTACCAATTTACTTCTTCTATGAATATAAGACAAATTGGACAAATACTAAAAAACAAATCGGTGGGAGTATTTGGATCATTGCATATCTTATCATACTTGCTTTCTTATCATTTATCGGAAGTAAAGAATTTAACGGACTTAATTGGATCCACTACCCATATGATTTCATCGTCATTGCAGTTGTTGCACTTGTATTCTATAAATTAGGTACAACAAGCTACTTTGAAGGTATTTATTTCAAACGCGCGAAGAAAATTAATAAAAAAATGAAAGAAAACTTACCTGACGAATCACAAGAATAATTATTATTTAAAAGCAATCGCTAATCGAGCGATTGCTTTTTTTATGTTCTTATCCCCTTTTCACTCCTTTCTTCACATAAGTTATCCCTACTATGTATTCAATTTTAATAATATTCATGCATTTGTAATTATTCGTTGTGTCTTACAAACGTTGTCATATCAGAATAATCACAAAGGTGTACACAAAAGTTAATAACATTTGTGATTAAAGCTTGTACAACTCTTTGATGACCTGTGTTAAATTATGATTAACAACAAAGGAGGTATTCAAAATACAAAAAGAAAACTTTAATATCATTTCAGAAATGATTAAAAACCCAAAAGTAAAAGGCAAAGACTTAGAATCAATGTTTAACATTTCACGAAGACAGCTTGGGTACAGGATTCAAAAGTTAAATGACTGGTTTAAAGAACATGATTATCCGGAAATCGAACGAACTAGCCAAGGTTATTTTATCGTTGATGACACCATTAAAGATTTTCTTAATGTTCCAATTGAATCCACCTATCAAGAGAATGAGCAGGTATATACGGCATACCAACGTGCACACCTCATTTTATTGATGTTGTTTAGTGAAGAAGAAGGCCTTTCATTAAATCACTTCTCAATTGATTTAGAAGTCAGTAAAAATACCATTCTAAATGATATTAAGAAATTGAAAGAACTTCTACAACCATACGAAGTTAATCTGAAATATAGTCGTACTAATGGTTATTACTTAGCTGGTAGTGAATTTGAAATTCGAAGACTTCTTATGAGGCTCATCGATAAAGTCTTTACAATGCATATTGCTCAGTCTGATATCATCAAAAGTTTAAGTATTATTGATGAAAAAATTGAATTAATCAATAAACAAATCACTAAAATCGAACAATATTTAGACAGAAAATTCATTGATCAAAGTACACAAACATTACCTTATAAACTTTATTTAATTTTACGAAGAATTAAGCATGACAAAATTGTTTCATCATTTTCTATAGGATACGATGATTTATCGGATACGAAAGAATATCAAGCAACAGAAATTTTGACATCGAACTACCCAAATATTCCAAGACAAGAAAAGTTATTCATTACTTTACAGTTGCTGTCTACGAGTGTTCAGTGGTCAGATGTCAGTGATGTTCAACATATTCCAGAACTCAAAAAGGCACTTATAGACATGATCGTACAATTTGAAAAAATTACTTTTATTAAATTTAACGATCGAGATTCTTTGATTAACCAATTAATGCTTCATATGGAACCTGCTTTTTACAGAATTCGATATCAATTATCTGATGTAGAAGGTTTAGAAAATTCCTTAAAAGAAGATTATAAAGAACTCTTTCATCTCGTTAAATTATCTTCAAAACCTTTAGAAAAGTTCTTCGGGCAATCATTACCCGAAAATGAAATTGCTTATTTAACCATACTGATTGGTGGCAGTTTAAGAAGGCAAGATGAAGAAATTGAACAAAAAGTAAAAGCTGTCGTTGTTTGTACACAAGGTACATCCATTTCTCAGCTCATGTTACAAGAGTTGCGAAGTGTATTCCCTGAATTTATATTCCTTGATGCTTTATCATTACGTGATTTCAATCAGTATGAATTAGACTTTGATATCGTCTTTTCACCGATGCATATCATGACACCTAAAAAATTGTATATCACGAAAACGATTTTAACTGCTCAAGAAAAACATGAACTACGGCAACATGTATTCGGTCAATTAAATAATACGATGGAAACAGAAATACAAGTCGAAAAAATGATTTCGGCTATAAGAGAACATGCAACAATTCATAATGAATCAGAGCTTTTCAAAATCGTAAAAGCACAATTTGAAGATACGTATGCATATTCATCGGTTAAAGCATCAACATTATCTATCAATAGTACTTTGAACTTACAAGATTTATTACCAACCAATCATATTAATTTTGTAGAGCGCGTAGCTGATATTGGAGAAGCCATTCAATTAACGGCTAACCCGTTAGTAAGAATGAAATATGTCGACCCGCTCTATGTAGATAAGATGCATGCAGCATTTGATGATACGTATATGGTTATTAACCAAAATATCGCAATCCCTCATGCTGATGGTGATCAAGTCGTTCATAGAACTGCAATGAGTATGTTGATTCTGAAAGAGCCACTCGAGTTGAGTACTGGATTAAAGGTTCATATCTTCGTAGCAATCGCTGCTACAGATAAGTTCAAACATTTAAGACCACTACTACAACTAAGAGATATGTCTCAAGACGATAAAGCTATACAACAAATTGTTCAAACAGATTCAAAAATTGATGTATATAAAATCATTCAACACTTTTCAAAAATAGATTAAGTCAAAGGGGTTGCATAATATGCAAGATTTAAAGATCGATGCTTCTAACGTCATTCTAGATTTAGAAGCTAAGACAAATGTTGAAGCGTTGAGTAAGTTGTCAGAGGTCATGTACCAAAATAATTATGTTAAAGACACTTACAAAGACGCAGTGATAGAAAGAGAAAAATCATTTGCAACTGGTTTACCAACTGTATATTGCTCAGTGGCAATCCCACATACCGACATACAACACGTTCAGACGAGATCAATAGGTATTGCAGTACTTAAAGAAACCGTTCCATTTGTCATTATGGGAGAAATTGAAGAAACAACAGACGTGAAATTAATATTCATGTTAGCAATGGATAAAGAAGATGCTCAACTATCATTATTACAAAAATTGATGGGAATCTTCCAAAACGATCAATTACTTGAATTGATTGCCAATGCACAAGATAAACAAACAATTGTAGATGCAATAGATAAAGAATTAAGCGAAGTATAAATAAATTAACAGGAAGAGTTTGATGTACACATCGACTCAAATTAGGAGGAAATTATTATGAAACAAGTATTAGTAGCATGTGGAGCAGGAATCGCAACGTCAACAGTGGTTAACAACGCAATTGAGGAAATGGCTAAAGAACACAACATTAAAGTAGATTTAAAACAAATCAAAATTTCTGAAGTTGGTGCATACGCTGAAACAGCTGATTTATTAGTGACAACAGCAATGACGCAAAAAGAATTCAAATTCCCAGTTATTAACGCACGTAACTTCTTAACAGGAATCGGTGTTGAAGATACTAAGAAAGAAATTTTAGACGCTTTACAAAGTTAAACAAATTCAAAATTAAAAACTAGCATGAGGTTGGAATAAATCATATTTCATCCTCATTCTTCTAAAAAGAGGATGGTGTAGGGAATGAATGGTTTTGTAAATTTTATTCAAGCATTTCTTGATTTAGGTGCAACGGTAATTTTACCGATTGTCATATTCTTATTAGGGTTATTTTTCAGACAGAAAGTTGGTGCAGCATTTAGATCTGGTTTAACGATTGGTGTTGCATTTGTAGGTATTTTCTTAGTAATTGATTTACTTGTAAATAATTTAGGACCTGCAGCACAAGCAATGGTTAAAAATTTAGGCGTAAGTTTAAATGTAATCGATGTAGGTTGGCCTGCTACATCATCAATTGCATGGGCATCTGTTATCGCTGCATTTATTATTCCTTTAGGTATTGTGATTAATGTCATTATGTTATTAACTAAAGCAACTAAAACAATGAACGTTGATATTTGGAACTTCTGGCATTATACATTCTGTGGTGCAATGGTATATGCCGTTTCGGGAAGCATTTGGCAATCATTAGTTGCTGCTGCATTATTCCAAATCGTCTGCTTAAAAGTAGCTGATTGGACTGCACCAATGATGAGTAAATTCTATGATTTACCAGGTGTATCTATTGCAACTGGTAGTACGATTTCTTATGTACCTGGTATCTTCCTTGTTAAAGGTCTTCAAAAAGTGCCTGGTATTAACAAATTAAATGCTGACCCAGATACAATTCAAAAACGTTTCGGCGCTTTCGGTGAATCTATCTTCGTAGGTTTAGTACTTGGTTTAGCAATTGGTTTATTAGCTGGATACAATGCTGGTGACGTTATTAACTTAGGTATGTCAATGGCTGCTGTTATGGTCTTAATGCCTCGTATGGTTAAGATTCTTATGGAAGGTTTAATGCCTGTATCAGAATCAGCTCGTACTTGGTTAAACAAACGCTTTGGAGATCGTGAAATTTATATTGGTTTAGATGCTGCGGTTGCATTAGGTCATCCAGCTGTTATCTCAACTGCTTTAATCTTAGTACCTGTAACTGTATTATTAGCTGTTATTTTACCTGGTAACCAAGTATTACCTTTTGGTGACTTAGCGACAATTCCATTTATCGTCGCATTCATCGTAGGTGCAGCACGCGGTAATATCATACATTCAGTTATCGTTGGAACAGTGATGATTGCTATTTCACTATATATCGCAACAGATGTAGCACCTATCTTCACAAGCATGGCTGACGGTACAAATGTGAAAATGCCATCAGGATCTTCACAAATTTCAAGTCTTGACCAAGGTGGTAACATCTTAAACTATATTATCTTCAAGTTCTTTGCATTGTTCAACTAACATTAAGGGGATGACTTTAAATGAAAGCATTAGTAAAAACAGCACCTGGTTTTGGTAATTTAGAAATTTTAGATAAAGAAATTCCAGAACCAAATGAAAATGAGATAAAAATAAAAGTTCATTATGCCGGTATTTGTGGTACAGATGTTCACACTTATGAAGGTCATTACAATGTAAACTTTCCTGTAACCCTTGGCCATGAGTTTTCTGGAGAAATCGTTGCGCTTGGTGATAAAGTTGAAGGATTTGAAATTGGTGATCGTGTAACGTCTGAGACAACATATTATATTTGTGGTGAATGTGAATACTGTCAATCTGGAGACTACAATTTATGTAATCATCGTAAAGGTTTAGGTACGCAACAAAATGGTGGCTTCACACAATATCTTGTAGCAAGAGCAGCAAGTGTTCACAAGTTGCCTGACAATGTTTCTTATAAAGCCGCTTCTATGACAGAACCTCTCGCTTGTGCACATCACGCAGTGTCTAAAATTGAAATTAATCAAGGTGATACTGTTATCGTTATGGGACCAGGACCAATTGGCCTACTCGTCGCACAAGTCGTTAAAAGTAAAGGTGGAAAAGTCGTTATAACTGGTTTAGATAACGATAAAGCTCGTTTAGCAAAAGCAGAAGAATTAAATTTAGATCATGTTGTGAATATTCAACATACAGACTTAAAAGAATATGTTAACAACATTACAGACGGATACGGTGCAGATGTTGTATTAGAATGTTCTGGCGCTGTACCTGCTGCTAAACAAGGTCTTGATCTATTACGCAAAAAAGGTCTATATGTCCAAGTTGGTATTTTTAAAGATCCAGAAATACCTTTTGATTTGGAAAAAATCGTTCAAAAAGAAATTAGAGTTGTAGGTAGTAGAAGTCAGAAACCTGCCGATTGGGAACCATCATTACAACTCATGAGTACTGGACAAGTAAATGCAGAAGCACTTGTTACTGCTGAGCTTGATATTACTGAATGGGATGAAGGTTACAATCACATTAAAGGCGGCGAAGGTATTAAAGTATTACTTCGCCCTATCGAATAAACAAATAATCTTTTTAAAGATAAAAAAGGAGAATGTTGATTATGGTTGAACACATGTTAGATTTTATGCTTGGGCCAATGAGAGGTATTACACAATTCTATATGGATAATTTACTCGTA
Organism: Mammaliicoccus sp. RAM2; assembly: GCF_045897195.1. Taxonomy (NCBI): domain Bacteria; kingdom Bacillati; phylum Bacillota; class Bacilli; order Caryophanales; family Staphylococcaceae; genus Mammaliicoccus; species Mammaliicoccus sp. RAM2. Next base: position 196,141 of record NZ_JBJNWI010000003.1, read on the forward strand.
TGTAATAGTGCTGTCTTCTTAAGTTATTTCGGTTCTAAACTTTTCAAGAAGAAGAAAGTGACTTCAGAACAAACCTCATAATATAAATAGAGGGGAGGATAATACTTTTGAAAGCCTTAAATTTATATGGTATTGAAGATTTAAGATTTGAAGAAACAGCTGTACCAAAGATAGATGCACCAAATGATGTCATTATTAAAGTTAAAGCAACGGGTATCTGTGGATCAGATACCTCCCGTTACAAAAAGCTTGGACCTTACAAACAAGGTATGACGTTTGGACATGAATTTTCAGGAATTGTTGAGGAAGTTGGTAGCGACGTATCGGGGTTAAATGTAGGAGATGCTGTAACAGGATGCCCCGCTGTCGTATGCCATCAATGCCATTACTGTGAAAAAGGTGAATACTCACGTTGTGAAAATTTATATGTGATTGGATCATATGAACCTGGTTGTTTTGCAGAATATGTGAAACTCCCAGCAAACAATGTACTTAAAGTACCAGACAATGTAGATTTAGATACTGCAGCAATGGTCGAACCTTCTGCAGTCGTTGCACATGGATTTTACAGAACACATATGAAGCCGGGTGCAACTGTAGCTGTCATGGGATGTGGAAGCATTGGGTTACTAGCCATTCAATGGTCGAAAATATTCGGAGCAGCTAAAATAATCGCAATAGATATTGATGACCATAAGTTAGAAATCGCTAAACAACTCGGCGCGGATTATACGATTAATTCTAAAGAAACAGACTTAGATGAGTCTATATTTGCAATACCTGAAAAAATTGATGTTGCTGTTGAATCAGCAGGATCACCGTTTACAATAGGACAAGTGCTGACATTACCTACTAAAGGTGGCGAAGTCTTACTATTAGGTATTCCATATTCAGATATCGAGATTCATCGTCAACATTTCGAAAAGATATTAAGAAATGAGCTGAATGTCATCGGTTCATGGAACGGTTTATCTGCCCCATTCCCAGGAGAAGAATGGGCAGCTACACTACATTATATGTCTACAGGAGAAATTGATGTAAAACCCATTATCTCCGATGTACTTCCTTTATCAAAAGGACCAGAAACATTTGATAACTTAGTAAACAGAAAGAAACAATACGATAAAGTAATCTTCCACCCATAAATAAACATAACCATATATCAATAATACCTTAAGAAGGGACAGGGGCACACATGGTGCCCCTGTTTTTGTTGGTGGATGAAGGGGGGGAAGGTAGTTGGGCGGTATTGATTGCAATGTTCGATGCTCCAATGTTGCTAGTCAGCCATCACTTGCAATGTTCAACACTCCAATATTGCTAGTCAGTCACCACTTGCAATGTTCGATCCCCCAATATTGCTAGTCAGCCACCACTTGCAATGTTCGATCCCCCAATATTGCTAGTCAGCCATCACTTGCAATGTTCGATCCCCCAATATTGCTAGTCAGCCATCACTTGCAATGTTCGATCCCCCAATATTGCTAGTCAGCCATCACTTGCAATGTTCGATCCCCCAATATTGCTAGTCAGCTTCCACTTGCAATGTTCGATACCCCAATATTGCTAGTCAGCTTCCACTTGCAATGTTCGATCCCCCAATATTGCTAGTCAGCCATCACTTGCAATGTTCGATCCCCCAATATTGCTAGTCAGCCATCACTTGCAATGTTCGATGCTCCAATGTTGCTAGTCAGCCATCACTTGCAATGTTCAACACTCCAATATTGCTAGTCAGCTTACACTTGCAATGTTCGATCCCCCAATATTGCTAGTCAGCCACCACTTGCAATGTTCGATCCCCCAATATTGCTAGTCAGCCATCACTTGCAATGTTCGATACCCCAATATTGCTAGTCAGCCATCACTTGCAATGTTCACTTCGGTTTTATTGATTTTTATAGTATCTTTTTGGATTCTTATTTGTACTTCTAAAATACTTTTCACACACTCTTCTTATAGTGTATTTATTCTCCACCCCACACCATTTTTGTGCTTCTGATAAAGTAAAAGACTCCCCTTTACACAAATTAAGTTCTAATAAATTAAACAAATACACATTTTGTCGTATGTCTTTGAAATCACATAATCTACATTTCAGTTTTTTCTTTCGTTCTTCTACCTCAATCGTATTCAATCTCTTACATTTTGGGCATTTCAATCCTGAACTTAAACTAGCCATCGGGACTTTTTTAATATTGTTATAAAGATGTGAAAAGTCACTATGCTCTTGTTGAAACATATGTAAGATATTAGCATTTTCTATAGTATGATTATTTTTGAACATATATTTAAGTTTGTGTAATTCTGTTGGTAGTAGGATATTGAAATGATTTGGCATTGTGCCTTTTAAAGTGAATTTGGGGTTTGAAAAAATAAGAAAGGAATGTAAGGGTTTATTAATATTCAAGTGGGATATTAAATGATTCAATTCATGATTGGCTCGTCGCAGTTGCTGAAAAGGTGTATAAAACATGTTTCCAAATTCGTTCATAAGCTGACCATCTTTAATCGTATAATCTCCAGAATAATGTTTAACCTCAAAGTGACATATAGCATCATCCGTTACAATTAAAAAATCAATTTGAACGCGATTTTTGTAGTTTATATGAAAATCATATAAATAATGAAGATCTGGATATTCATCAAGAATACCTTTAATGAAAAGTTCACCCTCCAGACCTTTAATATAGTTCCTCGTATCTTCATCAAGTTTATCTTGAATGATACGATTTTTGAGAGCCAGTAAGTATGTTTGACTGTTCATCGATGCACCTCCACAATTCTTTACAATTATTATAGAGAATGCGCAGGAAAAGATAAACTAAAATACTACAGTTCGTTATACTTAATTAGTAAACCTATACAACATTAACTTTCCTGCAGTTTATCACAAAATAACTTAGTGTCATATTTAGACTTTAAGATTATCCATTCATTTTGATTACTATATTTATCTTTTAAATCAAGTAATCTTTTATCATGATTGTCTTTAAAATTCCAAACAAATTTAATAAAACTCCAACTCACTCTTTTAGGATTTCCCCCTTCAGATTTTCTATAAAAACTTTGAAGAAACCTTTTAAAAACTCTAAATATACAAATTGCTCTACTATAATTTAACCAGATTACAATGTCAGCTTTCTTCATTCTCAACTCCAAAGTACTGTTATAATTGCCATCAATAATCCATTCATCTAATTGAATAATATTTTTTAATATTTCTTCAAAAGTCTCACTATCTATTGTTTTGTTACTATTTTGCCATTTTATTTCATCTAAATGATATAAAGGAATTCCTAAGTTATTATGTAATTTATTTGATAATGTTGATTTACCTGAACCTGGACATCCAATAACCATAATACGTTGTTTCATACTTTCACCTTCTTTTTATAAGATTTATATATTCTCATCCCCCGACACCAATCATTTACAATCCCTCCATCTATCGATACAATACACACAATAGTTTAACTCGAAGGGGCGTTTTATATGACTTTATTATCTATGACGATTTATGCAATTGTTTCTAGTTTCACGCCTGGACCAAATAACATTATGTCTTTATATTATTCTAAACAAACTGGTCTGCGAGGTACAGTACGTTTCTGTATCGGTGTTGCGCTTGGCTTTTTTTTATTACTACTCGTATCTAATTTCTTTAGTTCTGCTTTGTATCACCTGTTCCCTAAAATACAATTATATATGAAGATTTTCGGGGCAATTTATTTACTTTATTTAGCATACAAAATTGGAACGAGCAAAGGTACGGATGCTCAATCATTTAGTAATAGATACAATAATATTAAATTTGGTATGTTGTTACAGTTCGTAAATCCTAAAGGTGTGATTTATGCGTTAAGTGTTGTAGCTGCATTTATAACGCCAAACTATGAACATTTCTCTATCCAAATCATCTTAATTACATATTTAGCACTCATCGGATTTCTATCCTCTTTCAGTTGGAGTGTCTTTGGTTCAATCTTTAAAAAGTTTATTAATCAACATGAATTAGAATTTAATATCATAATGGCACTACTTCTCGTTTATACTGCCTTCTCCATCCTCTTCACATAAAAATGCCCCCTAATCCATGATTGATGGTAAAGGGGGTATTTTACTAACTGTTTTGATCATTTCTTATTACATATGCATCCAAAAGTATTCTGGATAAAACTTGTAATGGTAACCGTGACCTAACTTCATATTCAGGTAAATAATTTTTATCAGATTTAAATCCTAATAAAATGATATCGCATAGTTCATATAGTCTACCTTCTTTATTTGTTGTTAAACAAATTGTTTTGACGTTTAAGTTTTTACAATATTCAGCAGCTTCCACCAGTTCTTCTGTTTCACCATTCAAAGAAATAAATATTACTAAATCATCTTTTGTAAATGTTTTTGATTTTATGCGAATTATGTTCGGATCTTTATGCTCCTCAGTATATTTATTTAGTAATTGCAGTTTGATTGTCATTTCATTTGATATATGTTCTGAAAATCCTCTTGCAAATATAGTAACTTTTTTACTGTATTTAATCGCTGATATAGCATCCTCTATTATAGAAGATTGAATGTATCTAATAGTCTTATCAACTTCTTCTTTATTTTTAATAATCGCAGTTTGTATTTGACTATCAATGTATTCTACTTGTTCCAATGATTTTGGATTGGTATTAGAAATCTCTGTTGCAATTTGAAACTTAAAATCCGTAAAACCACTGTAGTCTAGCTTTTTCATACATCTTACTATCGTTGAAGTAGATACATTAGCATCTTCGCTCAATTTAATAATAGAAAGATTTACCATATCAAGATAATTTTTTTCTATATAGTTAATTAAGTATTTATCACTATCACTTAACTTACTATAAAAATATTGTACACGTTGTTGAAAATTCATGTTAACCCTCCTTATGTAAATATTTTCACTTTATTTTTACTATATCATAGAAAGTGTAAACATTTTCATTCTTGCTCATGCCATAATCATTATTAAGAAAGGATGTTTGCTTATGATATACACTTGTACATTAAATACAGCTATTGATATGTTCGTTCATATGAATGATTTTAAACCTGATTATGTAAATAGAAGTATTTATGATGAGTTTCAACCTAATGGGAAAGGTGTTAACATATCTGTAATTTTAAGTAAATTAGGTACTCCTAATATCGCAACAGGATTTGTAGGAGGATTTAGTGGGAAATTTGTCAAAGATGAATTAGAAAAAATGAAAATTCAAACAGATTTTATTGAAGTAGAAGGTAATACTAGAATTAATGTATTTCTTAAATCAAACCAGGGTGAATATAAAATTGTTAATTCGGGACCTACCATTAAGAAAAATGAGATAAATTTATTATTAGCCAAAATAAAAAATTTGAATAGTAATGATATTCTTTTTGTTTCTGGAAGTCTTCCCAAAGGCATTGATGGTGAAATTTTATTAACAATTGCCAAATTATCAAATTCAATAGGATTTAAATTAATTATTGATACCAGCCATCCTATTCTAAAAGAAATTATTAAATATAAACCGTTTTTAATCAAACCTAATGAAGAAGAGTTACAAAACCTTTTCCCTATCCATGATCTAAAATCTGATAAAGACATCGCATATGTATCCAATCTACTTATTAAAGAGGGTTGTCAAAATGTTTTAGTATCTGTTGGAGAAAATGGAGCATATTTTTTCAATAAATATTGTAGTTATCATTGTACTGCTCCTAAAGGTGAAGTTTTAAATACAGCTGGAGCTGGAGATACAATTTTAGCAACATTTTATCATACTTTGCAAGAGACTTTAGATGAAGCTACTGCTCTTAAAAAAGCTGTTGTTGCCGGTTCTTCTACGGCATTTAAATCAGGACTCACAGATTTTAGCGATACCGAAGAATTATTGAAAGAGATTAAAATTTCAACATTAAACGTTACTAAACAGGGGTGATATTTATGAAATATCAATTTTTAGGAGTTACAGGATGTCCAACGGGAATAGCACATACTTTCATGGCAGCTGAAGCACTAGAAAATGCTGCCAAAAGTAAAAACGTAACAATTAAAGTAGAAACACATGGGCAAAGAGGAACTGAAAATGAATTTAGTAAAAAAGAAATTGACGAAGCAGAAGTCATCATTATTGCAGCTGATAAAAATGTAAATATTGATAGATTCAAAGGGAAGAAAGTTATTAACGTTTCAGTATCTAAAGGTATTAAACAAGCAAATCAGTTACTCGATCAAGCTATTTCAGGTGATGTGGCAATTTATCAATCTGAGAATAATCAATTAGATAATTCTAAGCATCAAGAAAATACTTCGTCTAATATGTGGCATAAAATATATGTTCATTTAATGAATGGTGTTTCGCATATGCTTCCTTTCGTAGTAGCTGGGGGTGTTATGACTGCTATATCATTCATGTTTGGGATATACTCCGCTGATCCAAAATCTGACCAATACAATGTAATCGCTGAACAAATGAACACAATAGGCGGCTTAGCTATGGGTCTAATGGTTCCTATACTAAGTGCATATATAGCACAATCAATAGCCAATAGGCCTGGTCTAGTTATAGGTTTTATCGTTGGTATGATAGCTGATACAAATGGTACAGGATTTCTAGGAGGTATTGCAGGAGGTTTCTTAGCTGGTGGCATCGTATTATTATTACAAAAATCTCTAAAAGACTTACCTAAATCATTAGATGGTTTGAAAGCAATATTTTTACTACCTGTTTTAGGTATTTTTATCGCTGGCTTTATAATGTGGTATTTATCAATACCTATGGAATTTATTAATAAAGGTATGATGGATTTTTTAGCAGGTTTCCAAAACTCAAATCCAATAATTTTAGGTTTAATTGTCGGTATAATGTGTGCGTTTGATATGGGTGGACCAGTAAATAAAGCAGCGTATGTTACAGGTACTGCTCTATTAGCACAAGGTAACCATCTTTTCATGGCTGGAGTATCAGCTGCATGTATAGTTCCTCCATTAGCAACTGGATTCTCAGTATTACTATCTAGAAAATATTACAGTCAATCTGAGACGAGTGCTGGATTAGTCAACTTTTTACTTGGTTCAACACATATCACTGAAGGTGCGATTCCATTTGCTGCTAAACGACCATTTATTATTATCCCAATACTTATGGTTGGCTCTTCTATAGCTGCAATACTCACATATATGTTGAAAGTTGAAGTTCCAGCCCCACATGGTGGATTTATAGTATTGCCTGTAGTTACTCATCCAATTTTCTGGGTAGTATCAATAATTATTGGTGCTCTTGTTGCTGGAATATTGATGTCTATCGAACAAAAAAAATATGTTACTAAAAGTAATGAGTCTGATGAACAACCTAAAATCATATCTACTAACAACTTAGTAGACAGTAAACGAGTTTTCTTAAATAAATCTTTCAACAATAAAGAAAGCGCTTTAGAGTTTATTGCCCAACAATCAGTTGAAACAAATGTTTCAGATAGTTTCAATTCTGTCTTTGAAGGTTTGAAAGCACGTGAATCAGAAAGTAGTACGGGCATGGAGAATGGTATAGCTATACCTCATGTATCAGATAAATCAATTAGTAACGCAAGTCTAATTGTCATTAAAATGGATAATGAAATTGAATGGCCATCTTTAGATGGGAAACCTACTAATTTCTTAATAAGTATATTAGTACCTGAAAATAATGGTGAGGCACATTTAAATATTTTAGCTAACCTATCTAGAAAATTAATGGATAAAGAATTTACAAATCAATTAATATCTTCAAATTCAAAAGAAGAAATCGTAAATCTATTAAGTGGAGTGAATAAGAAATGAAATCCTTAAAAAAACTAACTAACAATAAAGGCATTATTACTGCATTAGCTATAGATCAAAGAGGTGCTTTAAAAAGAATGATGGGCGAAAATATTTCAAATACTGAAATATCTAATTTTAAAGAATTAGTCTCAAATGAATTAACACCTTATGCATCATCTATATTATTAGATCCTGAATTTGGTAAAGAAGCAGCTAATATAAGAGATGAAAATTGTGGTTTAATTATGGCATATGAAAAAACAGGTTATGATAAAAAAACACCAGGAAGATTTCCTGACTTAATTCCAAATTGTTCAGTCAAAAACTTGAAATCTAAAGGTGCAGATGCCATCAAACTTCTAATCTATGTAGACATTAATGAGTCAGAAGAAATAAATAGTCAAAAAGAAGCTTTTGTAGAAAGAGTTGGTAGTGAATGTGTATCAGAATCATTACCTTTTTTCCTAGAAATTTTAACATATGATGACTCTATTGGTGATGAAAAGGGAATTGAGTTTGCTAAGATAAAGCCATATAAAGTGATTAATGCCATGCGTCTTTACAGTGAATCAAGATTTAATGTTGATGTACTAAAAGTAGAAGTTCCAGTTAATATGAACTTTGTAGAGGGATATGCTAAGAATGAATATGTTTATACAAAAGAGGAAGCTGCTGAATTCTTCCTGGAACAATCTAATGCTACCAACCTACCGTTTATATTTTTAAGTGCTGGCGTGTCATCACAATTATTTATAGATACATTAAACTTCGCATATAAGTCAGGATCTAAGTTTAATGGTGTATTATGTGGTAGAGCTACATGGAGTGATGCTGCAAAAGTATATGTAGAAGATGGTATTAATTCCTCAAGAAACAAACTGAAATCAACCTGTAAAAATAATATTCTAGAATTAAATAAATTAGTTGAAGAAATTGCTACACCCGTCTAACCCTTCTCCATCCTCTTCACATAAAAAAATGGGAGCGGGACAGAAATCTAATTTAGATAAAAAGATTTCCTAGTCCCGCCCCGGAAAGGATGACTAGAGTTGAAAAAAGCTTGCTACAAGCGCATTTTCAACTCAGTCATCTACTGCCAAGATACTAAAAGAGTCAGAGACGTTACATTATGTCCCTGACTCTTTGTATTAACTATTTTGTTTTGAGAATGCTTGTCCGATTGCGTCTAGTTTTTCTGGTGCGTCTGAAACGCCCATTTTCACTTCTATGAAATGCATTTGATTAGGTTCATTGTTAATTTTTAAGAATACATTTTCTAAATCGGCAGATGTTTCTACGTCGTGTACGGCTACTGTATCTTTACCGCCAAATACGGCTGGTAACATTTTGTAGTCCCACATTTGAATATCATTATATAATTGGTGTTCGCCGTGGATTTTTCTTTCAACTGTGTATCCATCATTATTAATAACAAAAATAACAGGTTTAAGGTCATTTCTAATCATTGTTGATATATCTTGTGCTGTTAATTGTAATGAACCATCACCAATTAATAGGATATTTCTTCTATATAAATTAGACATTTGTGTACCGATTGTTGCTGGTAATGTATAACCGATTGATCCCCATAATGGTTGTCCAATAAATGTATTATCTTTGTATAAGTTAAGGTCATACGCACCGAAGAATGAAGTACCTTGTTCTGCTAAAATTATATCATCTAATCCGATAAAATCTTGCATCATTTTAAAGTAAGTTTCTTGTGTGAGTGGTTCATTATCAACTGTGTAATCACCTTTTTCTGGACGATTATTTTCTGGGAAATGTGCTTCATTTTTATATTCTATATCAAGTAATCCGTTCATTAGACTTGGTAATGTAAATTTTGATGAAGTTGTATCATTTAATTTGAAATCTAAATGATTGATCATTACGACATCATCAATATCAAATCCATAAGAATAACCTGCAGTCGCTGAATCTGTTAATTTAGCACCAATATTTAAAATAGCATCACTGTTATCTACATAATTTCTAATATCTTCTTCTGCGATACTACCATCATAAATACCCATATAATAACGACTTTCTTCATTAAATGCACCTTTACCTAAAGAAAGTTGTGCAACTGGAATTTGTGTTAGTTCAACAAAGCGTTCTAATTCATCATGTAATTTAAAGCTATTAATTTCATGACCAGTAATGATAACAGGTTGCTGAGCTGTTTTTAATTTTTGTTGTACCATTTCGATGTATTGAGAAACATCTTGATTGATTATTTCGGCTGGTTTGAAAGCTTCTTCAACTTCAATTTCTGCTTGTGCTACATCGATTGGTAAATGTATATGGACAGGTCTTTTTTCAGCTAATGCTGCATTAATTAATCTTGGAATTTCAGTCTGAGCATTTTCTACTGTTATATAACCTTGAGCAGTTGTAATTTCTTTAAACATTTTTCTATAACTATCAAACTTACCTTCACCTAATGAATGGTGAACATATTTACCCGCTTCTTCAACAACTGTTGTTGGTGCACCTGTAATAGCTATTACTGGCACGCGTTCTGCATAAGATCCTGCAATACCATTAACTGCACTTAGTTCACCAACTCCAAATGTAGTGACCATTGCACTGATACCATTCATTCTTGCATATCCATCCGCAGCATAACTTGCATTTAATTCATTCGTATTGCCTACCCATTCCATATCTTCTCTACTTACAATATCATCTAAAAATGCTAAATTAAAATCTCCAGGAACACCAAATACTTTTTCTACTCCTACTGTACTTAATGAATCCATTAAATATTCCCCAACACGTTTTTTCATATCCGATTCTCCTTTTCTATTTTTACGAATCAATTTAAGTCAATATAGTTGACCTATTAATGTAAAAAATAAACCTTTGATTAAATATCAAATGTTTAATAATCCCTATAACAATTCTTAGTATATACCTACTTTGAAATTAAGTCAATATCATTGACCTAAAAATGAAATTTTAACAACTATCCTTTATAATAGTTGAAAAGGAGTCGACACGATGGATAATAAAAACAATTATGATCATATGCTTTTTTATTTCGCGTACAAAACATTTATCAATACAGCTGACGATATTATTAAAAATCATGGCATGAACAGACAGCATCATAGATTTTTATTTTTTATAGATCAAATGCCAGGTATAACAATTAAAGATTTATTAGATACACTTGAAATATCTAAACAAGCATCCCACGCTTCATTAAAAAAATTAAAAGAAAAAAAATTAATTAGATATGTAGATTCTGACAATGATAGACGTGTAAAACATTTATACCCTACAGAAGAAGGTAGTGCTTTAGTTCATAAATTGAACCAAGCGCAAAATGAATTATTACAGCAAACGTTTGAAGAAGCTGGTACAGAGTGGCATGATTTTATGGAACACCTTGCAAGTATGAAAAGTGGATTTAAAAATGTTAAATCTATTAAGCCAAAAGAATAGCAATCAAAAAAGGGAGCTGGACAATACGTCCTGCTCCTTTTCTTTATATATTTAAACTAATCACTTTGTCCATATGTACGCAATGAACTATAAACTACAATACAGATGAAGTATAAAATAACAATGATAATGAAACTATATGGCACATGTTCTAAATAGAACCAGCTTAAATGCAAATTAGTAAATTGATTCAGCTGCTGAATGACATATCTTGCAACTAATAGTCCTGAAAATACGACAAATAATATGCGTGCGACTTTCTTAACTATTTCTATCATTATTATTTCATCTCCTTTTTCCTACTTTAATTTTCCAATGTGTAAACATTCGAAGTATATATTCTAGCGGACCATATCGCCAATGCTTTTGATACCATGATGCTAAAAGCATTTGTAATACATAAATTAAAATAAAACTAATCGTCGTCACTAAAAGTACATCTTTTCCGAAGAATCCTAATCCATAGCCATATAATATGAGTGTTCCGATAATACTTTGTAAAATATACATAGATAACGACATTTTACCGAGACTTTCAAACCCTCTAAATATTACGTTTTGTTGATACGTTTGATATAAGTATTTAAATAAACAAATAAAGCCAATCGCTAACAATATACCGAATATCATTGTGATACTCTCAGCCGCATTTTCATTCGATAACCATAAATAAGAGGACTTCCCTAATATCGATACTGGTATAAGATATATAAACCATTTAGAAATGCGTTGGTCTTCGATACGTTTTTCAAACCATTTATATTTAGATAAACATATGCCTAGTGTGAAATATGGAACTTCTATAAAGAAAATCATTACAAATAACCATCCTATATTATCGCCAAGCATTGATTTTAATTGCATTAATTGTGGATCTTTAATATTGTCATCCGCTTCACGAATGTCCCAATAACTACCTTCACTAAATAATGTTTTAACTTCGTGCACATACGAAGCTTTATCACTTGTTTCAATAATAGGACCGGAAGTATCAAATAAAGAAACAATCGACAACGCTAATATCATCCCAAATCCAACGATCGTAACCCATTTAAAAAATTTACGATTCAATGATATAAATGGAATCACGATTAACATTGATAGTGCATAACCAAATAAGATATCTCCTTCCCATATAAAATAAGCATGTAAACTACCTAATATTAATAAGAATATGGCTCTTCTTAACAGTTTAATTCTTGGACGTTTAATTTGTTTACTTTTCATAGATTGATAAAGCTTATCTAAAGAAAATCCAAATAAAATCGCAAAAATAGGCATAAAGCTACCTTCAAATATAATCTTGATAACATAATAAATGGTTTGATTCACACCACTTAAATGATATTGATCTATGTACAATTGCCCTGTTAAACCAAATTGAAAAATTAATAAATTGGCCATAAATATGCCAAATAAACTAAACCCTCTTAGTGCATCAGCAACTTCTATTCTGTTCATTCTATTCACCTCACATATTATATTAGCAAGTTAAAATAAAATCTGACTTATATAAACCTTAAATCTGACTTAATTTTACATATACCTGTAGATACATATAAAATGAAAATATACAATTATATAGAGGTGTAAAAATGACTGCCAAAATATTAATAGTAGAAGATGACTTAGATATACAAACATTGATAAAAATATCCTTATCCAATAAACAATTAGGTGATATATATTTAGCAAGTGACAAACCAGAAGCTGAAGCGAAATTAAAAGCGCATCGCTTTGATGTCGTGTTGCTTGATTTAAACTTAAAATCAGAAAACGGCTATGAACTCGTCAAATATATTAAACATGAAGATACAAAACTTATAATCGTGACAGCGAAAGATTCAGATTTGGATGTTTATAAAGGGTTTGAAAATGGTGCCGTAGATTATGTGAAGAAACCATTTGATCCTATTGAGCTTGCTTATCGCGTATCTGTACATATTAAAAATATCAATACGCATCACAATAAGAACTTGCAAGTCAATCTAGATACAACTGACGTCATTACAAATAATAAGAAAGCTAATCTGACTTCAAGAGAGTATGACCTTCTCGCATATTTTATTAAAAATAAAAATCAAGTTTTGACGAAGAGTCAAATATACGAACGTGTATGGGGGTATTCCATAAGTGTGGATGACAATACATTAATGGTACACATTCGAACATTACGCAAAAAAATAGAAGATGACCCGAATAATCCTCAACTGATACAGACAGTTCGAGGTAAAGGTTACATATACAGAGGTTAATGAAATGAATAAAAGGTTCACATGGAAATTCACGAAATACATTTTTATTTTTCTTACGATTACTTTTATTATAGGTGTTATTGGCATATGGCTTTTCTTTACAAACGTTGTAAAAATTGCTTATTCCGATATAGAAGAAGTTGATGATTTTTATATGGATTTTTCAATATCAAATGAAGAAAACGGCTATAAACTAAATGATGATTTAAAACAAAAATTAAAAGACAATCATGTTCAGTTGTATATTGTCGATAAAGATGCCAATGTCCTTTATCCTAAAAAACAAATGAATTTAAAAAATAAAATTATTAAAAACTTATACAATACACAAGCCATTCCTTTTAGAAGCGATGACTATAGCGTTATATTAATTTATCCAAAATCGCACAACCATCACATACATTCAATAGAAGAAATTGATACTAAAAAATTAATAAGTAGCTTGTATATCAATAATTACAATAAGTATTATCATATCGAAAAGGATAATCAATTAACATTTATAGATAATCCTGCTTATCATAAAGTTCAATATACAGATGAGTTTAATGATATCGAAAACAAGACATTTAAATTTTTAGCCCTATCTTATTTGTTATTACTTTTACTCAACATGATTTTAGTAATCATTTTCGCATTTATCATTTCTAAAAGACTTTCTAAGCCATTATTCTTCTATACGGATTGGATAGAAAACCTTTCTAAAGGTAAATTGTTTAAACCAAGCTCCAAACACTACAACAAAAGAAGCAAAAAATTATTTAAAGAACTGAATGATTCTGTAGAAAGCTTAAACCTACAACTGACTGAAGATAAAATTTATCAAAATCAAATTAATTACTACCGCGAGAAATGGCTTAATCAGCTATCTCATGATTTAAAATCACCTTTAACATCTATTTATGGTTACGCCAAACTATTATCATCAGAAGAAATAGATACTAAGAAATATGCAATTTTAATTTCAGACAAAGCTGCATATATGACTGAGTTGATTGATAGTTTAAACAATAACTTCAGATATGAAACAGATCAAATGACCATTCATAAAGAATCATTCGATATTACAGAAACATTAAAGCAGCTGAAAAGGACCATACAATACGACAAACTTGAAATTATCAATCAGTTAACAGAACAAAGATTTTATGGCAATAAACTATATTTTGAACGTATGATGATGAACCTTATAGATAATAGTATCGATCATAATAAACGTAACCCAAACATTGAAATCAACATTAAGAATATAAATGAAGGTTTAGAAATTAATTATAAAGATGACGGTGTTGGCATAAGTAAGACGACAGAGAAACATATGCTTCATTCAAATTACACCACAAAAGACAACAAAGAAGGACACGGTATCGGTTCAACGATCATTATGGATTGCATCACATTTCATAACGGAACCTTTAAAATTATGCCCACTACAAAAGGTGTAAACTTCAAAATCCATTTAAATTAAGGAGCTGGGAAGGATGAAGGAGAAGTTGTTTTATAGTGTGACGTATGGATTGTATATGATTTCAATCCTTGTATTAACCCAACTTATTATCTTCAACAAAGTGGATTTAGCGACATTAATTGGTGCAATAATAGGAATATCAGTAGCTACACCACTAGTTTTAGAAAATAATAAATATAAAAAAGATAGATATAATATCTTTACTAAAGAATACTTAATACAGTTTAGCTCATTAATTATCGCATTCATCTTAATTAGATTATTTGTTTCTTCCGATTACAGAATATACCCTATGATGGTGATTGTTGTTATTTTGATTACATATGAAATCATTAAGAGAAGAAAGAAAAAGAAGCTCGAGAATTGAGCTTCAGGTGTTTAAGTCACTAGACAAATTGTATTTTTTCATGATATTCTATAATCAAATAAAGGTAATGTGCTGGAACACGTTACCTCAACAAGCCCGTTTAAGTGACGGTATCTGTACATAATTTTAATAACCTTCTATATGCACGCTAAAGCGAATAGAAGGTTATTTTTTATGTTTTTTATTCATAAAAAGACGCTCAATTCTTGAGCGTCTTTTGTTATTTATGAACTTGTTTGAAGTTCGTCTTCGTGATAATTAAAGTACTTATTAGATATATATTGTTGAACGATGAGTACGATCGCACTTGCACTCCAATATAATGGCAGTGCTGCTGGTGTGCTCATACTTACAATAAATATCATAATTGGACTGATATACATGATGTATTTCATTTGTCCTTTTGATTCTTCTGGTAAATATTTTGTTGATAAATATGCTTGTAATAAATAGAGTGCTCCGGCAATCAGAGCCATAAATATATTTGGTGTACCAAGGTTAAACCATGCGAAACTATGACTTGCAAGTGCATCATTATGAGATATTGCAAAGTACAATGCCATTAGTATCGGCATCTGTATAATCATTGGTAAACATCCCATATTTAAAGGATTTACGCCATGTTCTTTATATAAAGCCATCATTTCTTGGCTATATTGCGCACGTTCTTGTTCATCTTTAGCTGATTTCATCTTCTCATTAATTTCATCCATTTGTGGTTTTATTTTCTTCATTTTAAATTGCATTTTCTTCTGTCCTTTAAAAGAACGCAACATAAACGGCATAACAATTAGTCTTACACATATGGTAACGATGATAATGCCAATGCCGTAACTATTATTAAAGAATGATGCAAAAAATTTAATCAAATAAATGAATGGTTCTACTAATGAAGTATAAAATACACCACCTTCTTGTGGTGCACATCCACTTAGTAATATCGATACTGCTAAAAATGCTAAAACTGTATATAATTTTTTCAAAATTTCTCCTCCAATATATTAATTATGCGTTAATATATTGGACTAGCGTCTTCTTCATCGACGGTCTTGGATAAGCAACGTGTTCTCCACCTTAAAATAGGGACTATCCATTCAAAAATGTATTGATCCTCTACTTCAGTTGAAAATCTTACAATCCAATCTTTGTGGAGCTTGATGTTTGCTTGCATTTGCAAGTAGACAAACAAGAGCGTTAATAACACAGGAATGAAATAATGTATGCTAAATGCAACATAATTAATTAATATTTCTTCACCTAATAAACCTATGAGCCATTCCATTACGCCTTCACTCCTTTCCAATCGAATTTACTACGTTAAATATACATGGTAAAAATATGATATTCAAATAATTGCACTCTTTAAATTTTACAAAACCTATTGTATAATCACAATATTTTGATACAATTGAGAAAGATTATCAATATCAATGAATTGGGGAGGTTTTTTAATGAAAAAGGTATTAATTTTAGTATTAACGTTAATTTTATTTGTTGCAGCATGCGGGAACAACAATGACAATAAAGATTCAAGTAGTAAGAAAGATTCAAGCTCTGATACAAAGTCGTTTACGATGGATAATGGTAAGAAAGTTGATGTACCAAAAGATCCTAAACGAATTACAGTATTACATCCTACATATGTCGGCGCATTAGTTAAGTTCAAACATACACCAGTAGCAGTACCAGAATTTATTAATCAAAATAAGGTACTTAAAGATGTTACGAAAGATGCTAAAAAAATAGATCAAACAAATGTTGAACAAGTTGCAAAAACAAAACCAGATCTCATTATTACAAGTGCACAAGACAAAAACCTTAATAAACTCAAAAAAATTGCACCTACCGTTACTTTTGATGCAATGACTTCTACATATAAAGATAATACAACTAAATTAGCAGAATTAGTCGGCGAAGAAGACCAAGCTAAAGAGTGGATTAAAGAATGGGATAAAAAACTTAAAGATGATAAAAAAGATTTAGAACCACTTACCAAAGGAAAAACAGCAACAGTCTTACAACAAACACCAAAAGGACTTATGGCATTCAGTGATGAATTAGGTAGAGGTACTGAAATTTTATATAGCGGTTGGGGCTTGAAACAACCAAAAGACCTAAAAAAAACAACAGAAAAAACAAATGCTATCACAATAACACCTGAAGAATTCGATAAATATTTAGGTGATTTTGTTGTAATCGCAGCAAACGGAAATCAGAAAGCACCATTCGAAGATACAAATGTTTGGGCAAATACAGAAGCTAAGAAAAATAATCACGTCGTTAAATTTGATGTAACAGAAACTCAATATAACGATCCAATTTCATTAGAAAAACAAAGAGAAATATTCTCAAAAGCCTTTAAAGAAATGAAATAAATATGAAAAGAGCTAGGATAAATGTCCTAGCTCTTTTTTGATGAGGAATGTGAAATTTGGTGGTTTCTTGGCTTTACTCAGTACTTAAGCCAAGACATCTAACTTAAAGCAACCACTCCTAAACACACTCCCCTCTCTCTAACATCAGACAACCCGCAGTCTACCTTGTGCTTAATGAACGTCTACTGACAAAGGTTAGAATGATGATAACTATGCCAATCAGCATACAGAATAGACCTAATTCATGTATACCATTTGTGATGTGGTCACCTTTGAATAAAGTACTAATGAGCGTGGATGATACGATTGCACCGATATACATCGCAGTTCTTAATAATCCTGCTGACATGCCTATCATTGATTTTGATGCTTGATGATAAAGTGCATTTTGATTTGCTAAATTTAATAATCCTTGTGGCACACCAAAAATTGCAGCTAATAATATTAATATCCATAATGGTGTATCGGCATGAATAAATTGGAAGCCTATCATTGTTATGAGTGCACAAATTGTGCCTAAATATAGTTTGAACTTAATTGATAGCCTTGTACCTGTTAATTGTGCCATAAAAATCCCAACCAAGAATTGAGGTAACATCATGAGTCCTGCATGTGCTGCAGTCAATCCTCTCCCCTCTTCTAGCCATTGAACATATCCATATAGCACACTATAAGAAATAACAGCTGTAAGAAGTGATCTTATATAAGTATTATTTAAAGCACCATTGTGAGCAAGTACTCTTAGATCAATAAATGGTTTTTTAGATTTGAGTTCCATGATAATAAAAGTAATCAAACTGAACAGTCCAATTATAAATAGATAAAAAATGGATTGATCTGGCTCCATAAAGAAAATCATCCATGTTGTTAAAGTAATTGTAAACAACGTTATACCTATAAAGTCTATCTGTTCTTTTAATGCATTTAATTTCTTTGGACTTTCAACTTTTGGATAATATAAAAATCCAAATACGAATGAAAGGATGGAAAGTGGAATATTGACTAAGAATATAGCTTGCCAACCGCCACTATGAATTAACAAACCACCGATTGTTGGACCAATAACAGAAATCGTCTGATTGGATATAGATAGCATTGTTAATATTTTACTTGGACTATCTTTACCTGTGCGCTTGCCCTCATAACTGATTAAATACATTGCTGAAGGATAACCTGCACAAGTACCAATACCTATAAGAAATCTTGCTAATACTAATCCATAAAAAGATGGTGTAAAAATCGCAATCAAACTCGCTACTCCTACTAAACTTGTAGCAAATAAAAATAATCCTCTTGGACCAAATATATCTATAAGTTTACCTATAACCGGTTGACCAATACTTGTTGCTAAATATAACGATGACACAAGCCATGTTGTTTGATAAAAAGGTATACCGAAGGCTTGTGCAATTGGTATAAGTGCAACAGCTAACATAGAAGAATTAATCGGATTCAATATTGATCCTAAAATCATCGGTGGGTATAGTTTCGTATTAAAGGCTTCTTCACTCGAAACTTGACGCATAAAAATTATCTCCTATCTATACGATTGTATTTGACCATTCTATCGTCTCAGTTACTTCCGCATACCTAGGAAAAATCTTATGAATTAGAAATTGATGTGTTTCAATATCTCTGTCTGTCATCGCATCTGATAAGACTGTTAATTCAAAGTCTTTATCTGCCGCTTCAACTAAAGTAGATAACACAACACCACTTGTTACAACACCTGTTAAAATAAGGTGATCCACTTGCATACCACGCAATAACACTTCTAAATTACTACCTGTAAAAGCGCTAAAGCGATGTTTTGTAACAACGACTTCATCTTCATTTGGTGCAAGTTCGTCTATAATTTGAGTTGATGCGTCATTCACACTCATTTGTTGTCCACTTGCTTTAATACGTGAAAATGATTTGTTGTAAGGCGACACTTCATAAAATCCTTTTGAAAAAGCTACTCTCACAAAAATAACTGGGATTTGATGTTTCCTAGCACTTTCGATAGCCTTTTTATTTTTATCAATGATTTCACTCGAATTAGATAAGCTACCGACAATACCATTTTGCATATCCATTACTAATAAAGCAGATTGATTAGACACACTTACACTTCCTTAATATTCTTTTTAATGCAATGTTATCACAGCAATATTTCTCAAGAAATATTTTTGCCTATCAAAGAGCCGAAACAATCATGACTGTTTCGGCTAAATAACTCTCTATACACTTTGAGATTTTTTTAATAAATATAAGAAATAAGGTGCACCTATAATGGCTGTTACAACACCTGCAGGAATTTCGAGTGGAGGAAACAACCCTTTACCTATTGCGTCTGCTACTAATAGGAATATTGAACCTATTAAAGCTGACAATGGTAACAATTTAATGGCTTTTGGTCCTGCTAGTAGCCTTGCTATATGAGGTGCAATTAATCCTATAAAGCCAATTGTTCCTGTTACTGACACAACAGAACCAACACAAATTGCTGCCATTACAAGATATACATTTCTAATGAGCGATACTTTTTCTCCTAAACTGACAGCAGATTCATCTCCTAAACTTAATATGTCAATTTTACGAGCAAATAAGAAAATAAGCGGCAACACCACAACTCCAGGTATAAAGAACCATAAGTCATCATAATTACGTCCCCATACACTTCCTGACAACCACAATAATGTCGTATTAATATTGTCTGGATATCTGATCATAAAATATTGAAGACCTGCCTGACATATCGCACTTAAAGCAACACCTATTAATGCTATTGTGTATGTACTTGCTTGGAACAATTTACCGATAAGCATTATAAGCATGATGAGTACAACTGCACCAATAAATGAAGCAATACCTAAGAAATAAAATGGTAGTGCTGGTAACAATAATGTTTGCGCAACCGCAAACAATCCTGCACCTTTTGTGACACCAATAATATCTGGCGATGCTAAAGGATTTCTCAGTATGCTTTGGACAATTGCTCCAGATACACCTAATAAGCCTCCACCAATCAATGAAATAATCATTCTTGGCAATCTATAATTATAAACGACAAAATCATAATCATCTGAAAAACCAATAAATGTAGATATAATCTTTGATATACCTATAAACTGAGAACCAACTTGTAGATTAATGAATAATGCGACCAATAGTACGAGTGAAACGATGATATATTTCCATTTAAGTTTCATCCTTTTTGAACACTCCTTCCATTTTTACATAAGTAAAGGAAGAATGGACCGCCTATTAAAGCTGTTACAATCCCAACGGGCGATTCATAAGGATATGCAATAATATGTGATAACGCATCTGAATATACGAGTAATACCGCACCAATCAGTGCCGTTAATATAATATGTCTTTCATAACCGCCTCTAATCAACCTCTTAGATATATGAGGTGCAATTAACCCTACAAAACCAATTGGACCTGCAACAGATACAGATGAACCTGCTAAAATAATAACCATCAATCCAAATACGATATAAATCAGTTTCTTATAAACACCTAAACTTGTAGCTAAATCATCACCAAGTGAAATAACCGTTAAATGTCTCGCTAACATAATGGTGATAATCGTACCGATTACAAACCATGGTAATAAGACTTCCACACTATCCCAATCTTTACCGTTTAAAGAACCTGTTAACCAATATAGAATATCTGTGGCATTTTCATTCATTAATATCAATACTTCAGTGACCGAAGATAGTAACAAATGAATGGTCATACCCGCTAAGGCTAAACGAACTTGATTATTCTCATGTCCATAAATAAAGGTATAAACAATCACGCCACCTAAAATCGCACCAATAAAGCCAATATACGCATTTTGGTTACCATTATAATCAGGAAAGAAAACCAATGCCGCCACAAGCACCAATGAAGCACCAGCATTAATACCAAATGTTTGAGGTGAAGCAAGTGCATTCCTCGTAATACCTTGCATGATTGTACCTGCTAAAGCTAAACTCACGCCAACCATAATCGCAACTAATAGTCTTGGTAGTCTTACCGTTCTAATAATTAATGTATCTTTCGAGTGATCATTATGTAATAAAGCATGAAATATCGTTTTAAAACTCATAATTGATGAAGCAAAGCTTAAATTTATAAAAATCCCTAAAATTAAAATTATGACTGATACTATAATGATTACTGTTTCTTTTTTCATAACATCACCAACTCAACTCAGAAATAAAACAATGAACGGACAATTGTATGTACGTTCATTGTTCAAGTATTTATTTCTTTTCGTTATATTTTTGTAAATCTTTTATGATATATTCATTGGCATTGATACCTCTGAATCTCGTCCAGAAGTCTCTATCTACTTGATATATTTGACCTTTTTTATATGCTTTAAGGTCTTTCCAAATCGCTTTTTCTTTCCAATCATCTGTTATTGGATTCTTTTTATCAGTTGTAAAAATGATTTTATCCGGATTAATTTTAGATAAATTTTCTAAATTAACATCTTCATATGCATTTTTAGATTCTACAGCATTATCTAATCCCAATTTCGTTAATAGCTGGCCAGCATAAGAAGTAGATGTATGAGCTTGAAATGCATCTTCTCTCGCAACTGCAATCAATACTTTTTCACCTTTGTTTTCTTTAGTAGTTACTTTATCTTTAGCTTTTTTAATTTTTGCATCTTGATCTTCAAGTAATTGTTTAGCTTTATCTTCTTTACCTAAAGCTTTACCAATTGTTTTAAATGAACCATTCACATCATCATAGCTTGCTTCTCTACTTTTCAATACAAGTGTTGGTGCAATTTTCTTCAAGTCTTCACTTATACCTTTATGACGTTGAACATCCGCTATAATCAAATCTGGTTTAAGTGAACTGATAGATTCTAAGTTTGGTTGTTTACGCGTACCAACTGATGTATATTTCACATCTTCACCATATAATTTTTTAATAATTTCTTTCTTATTATCGTCCGCAATACCAACTGGTGTATTGCCAAGATTTTTAACCGCATCTGCAAAAGAATACTCTAATACGACAATATTTTTAGGATTCTTCTTAACTTTTTGAGTACCTAATTCATCTTTTATTTCTATCGTTTCAGATTTCTTAGCACCTGCTTCACTACCTTTATTATTGCCACACGCTGCTAGAAACATTGCCGAAACAACTAATACCGCCATAAAAATTCTTGAATATTTATTCATGATGTCCTCCTATTAATTGATAACTGTTATCAATTATATAATATTCAGAAAATGATGTCTATAGTCAATTTTGAATATTTATTTTATAAAACCCTTTATTTAACTGTTATATAACAATTCATAGTTATCAAATAACTTTACTATAATTTTAATTCAGACTATAAAAAAATACATATGCAAATAAAATGCACATGTATTTTTATTCATATATTATGGCTTTTTAATAAATGCGTACAAACTAACAATCGCGATAAATACGATTCCGATTATGACTGAAATTCGTGTTTCACCATTGAACATCATACCAATAACAACCAGTATAAGCATAATAATTGTGATAATATTACTGACCGGCGCGAATGGCATTTTAAATGGATGGTCTTTAATTTGTTCTCTCTTTCTAAAATTCATATGACTAATTAAAATAGCGAACCATGGCACCATACCTGGAAGCACACCTGCGCTGAACACATATACAAATATATTCGTATCTTTACCTAATAATAGTGGTAATACAATATCTAAGACGATTCCGAAGAAAATACCGATAGATACTGCGATAACAGCAATATGAGGGACACCATTTTTATTCGTTCTATAGAATATTTGAGAAATTTGTTTTTGTTTAGACAACGTATAAAGCATACGACTCGTACTAAAAATACCAGAGTTACAACCTGACATTGCTGCTGTAATTACAACAAAGTTAATAATTGTTGCAGCAGCTGTAATACCTACTTTTGCAAATGTTGCAACAAACGGTGAACCAATTTGATTCACTTCATCCCATGGATAAACCGTTACAATAACGAAAATCGAACCGATATAGAATATTAATATTCTCCATACAACACCGTTAATGGCTTTTACAATATTTTTCTGTGGATCTTTCGTTTCACCGGCAGTAATACCAATTAATTCGATACCAATATAGGAACCAAATACAATAGATAATGCAAAGAAGAAACCACTTAGACCACCAGTAAAGAAACCACCATGATCCCATAAATGACTAACACCAATCGGATTAAAGTTATTACCTATTCCGAAAATTATTAAGCCTAAACCTGCAATAATCATTAATATAATCGTTACGACCTTTACAGCGGCAAACCAAAATTCAAATTCACCAAACCACTTAACAGAAACTAAGTTTGCAGAAAGCAATATAAGAACGACAGCTAAACCTGGTATCCATGAAGGTAAATCTGGCCACCAAAATTTAAAATACGAACCTACTGCTATAACCTCACTCATACCGACAATAATCCAATTAAATGTACTACTTGCAGCTGTTACAAATGAAAATGACGGATGAATATAATCATTTGCAAACTTAGCAAATGAACCTGTATCTGGATAAACGTAAACCATTTCACCTAAAGCTCTCATAATTAAAAATACAAATACACCTGCAATCGCATAAGCTAATAACACGGATGGTCCTGTCCACTTAATCGTACTTGATGCACCCATAAATAGACCAACACCAATTGTGCCACCAATCGCAATCATTTGCATTTGTCTTGACGTTAACTCTCTTTTTAAATTATTATTCATGTCTGACCCTTCTTAATATGTATGTTCTAAATTTTCAACCTATAATTATTAAAATATTCTATAAATATAGCATTTTTAATAATTGGATACCAAGAATTTTCAAATAAAAAACTAATATTTTCATATATTCAATCACAAAATCTACACATTTGTGCTAAATACTACCAGATATTTCTGAAATTGTTTATAATATATAACTATATTTAAAAATCATACTCATAGATAAAGAAAGGATATTCCTAATGTCTACAATAAACGAAGTAGCAAAAACAGAGTTACACTGTCATTTAGACGGATCTGTCAGCATCGAATTAATCCAACAACTCGCACGAGAACAACATGTATCTATTAATTTAGAAGATATTCAAGTAGATCAAAATTGTGAAAGCTTAGACGACTACTTAAAATCTTTCGACACCATTTTAAAAGTGCTACAAACAAAAGATAGCTTAGAAAAAGCTGTTGTCGACGTCGCACGACAAGCACATCACGACAACGTTAAATATATAGAAATCCGATTTGCACCACTTTTCCATACAGATAAAGGCTTAAACATTGAACAAATATTAGAAGCTGTTAACAACGGAGCAATCGAAGCTGAACATACATATGATATTAAAGTCAATTTGCTAATTTGTGGCATGCGACATCACGACAACCAAACAAACATCGACCTATTTAAATCAGTAGACCAGTTAAATACAAACAATCGTCATATTGTAGGTTTTGATTTTGCAGGTCCTGAAGAAGCCTTTCCAACAAAGGTCATACAGGAAGCTATACAACATTCTACAGATTCTGGCCATTACTTAACATTGCATGCCGGTGAATGTGGATGTATACATAATATAATAGAAGGAATCGAACTCGGTGCACGAAGAATAGGACATGGCGTTGCAGCAATTCAAGATAATCAAGCATTATCATATATTAAACAACACAACGCATTATTAGAAATTTGCCCAACGAGTAACTTACAAACAAAAGCAATCCAATCAGTAGAAGAACTTAATATTAGAAAGCTCATAGAGCAAGGTATCCCATTTAATATTAATACAGATAATAGAACAGTTTCGAATACAAACCTAAACCAAGAATATCAACTCTTGTACAACCATCAGTTGTTAACAATACCAGAAATGAAAGCCATTAATATTAAAGCAATAGACCATGCGTTTATATCAGACATTGAAAAAGAACAATTAAAGACGAAATATTAAAATACCAAAAGGCTGAGACAGATCATACTGTCCCAGCCTTTTAAGTTTCTTGATTGTTATTTACATGATTCTTTTTTATGAAATATTTATTTTCAATAATGTCAGTAATGAATAATACAATAAACCAACCAAAAATATATAATGGATTCGTAAATTGATTATTCTGGTACATACTCAATATGTATAATGACATTATTACCAAAAATATTATCATTACAACTAATCTAAATATCATAAATTTCTTGAAATCTTTAGCTTTTTCTCGTCCTCTCAACCAATCTCTAAATAAAGCAAAAATAATAAAAAACGGAACTAAACAAATAAGTACTTGTTCAAGACTTAGGAATAAACCTAATAATAAACTTAAGGCAATAATTAGAAATACAAATACCCCCGTTAATAACTCTCTATTTTTAATTAACTGTTTCATCATACACCCACCATCTTTCAAAATAACCTTTTAGCTTTTATCCAATTTCGTGTTCATATTGTTTTGTTTAAGGAAATATTTATTTTCAATAATGTCAGCGATAAATGATATTATAAGCCATGCAAACAAGTATAAATACTTTACTTCTTCTCGATACATACTTAAAAAATATTGAACCAATAATACAACACCTATTAAGAGTACAATTACCCTATAGGTCATAAAACGTTTTATGTTCTTAGCTTCTTCTACACCTCTTAACCAATCACAAAATAGCACCAATAATATACAAAATGGAACCATGAAAACGAGCATTTTCGGAACTGACATAAATGAATATAGAAGTGCTCCAATTACAAAGATTAAAAACAAGCTTGCTCCTCTTATTAGTGTTTGATTCTCTAATAATCGCTTCTGCATACAACCACCACCTTTCAAAATAACCTTTTACCTTTTAAACGCATTCGTCTTCACATTGATTTGTTTAAGGAATTTTTCTATTTTTGCTTGTTGTCTGCCATTTACATTTTGACTATCTGGCACGATATCTTTTATGTCTTTTGTTGAAATGGTACCTTTTTCTGCTTTATCTTCTATTTTTTGCACTTGTTGGTCTAAATTTTTAATTGTTTGATTGTAACTGGTAAAGTATTGACTAATTCTATTTGTTTCTTTTTGATAACCTTTTGGGAGTGTATTATTTTCTATATAATTTGAGAAGTTCTGGTCATTCTTTTCTAAAAGTTTTCTACCTTCTTCTAATTGATCTGCTTCTCTCTTCGTTAAAGGTTGTTCGTCCCATACTTTTTCTTCAATCTTTGTTGTCACTTTATAAATACTTTCATTTGTATCTAAATAACGTTGAATACTTTTATGTATTTCTGACTTTGATAATTTTTCATTTGTTAAATCAGATTCAAATACAACAGTTGGCAACTTTGCATTTTCATGTTTATTTGCCTTCTGTTCTGATTGATTGTGCTCATTATCTTTACTTGCTGAACTTTCTTCGTTTCCGCATCCTACAAGCAATAAAGCTAAACTACTATATATGATGACTGACTTAAACTTTTTCATTTTATCTCTCCTATATATAATTTAAATCTTTCAGTATATATGCTATCACTAGTTCATTGTAATTTCTACCATATTTTAGTAATCAGCACTTAATTGTTAATCTTTTAATAATTTAGGTTTACAATAAAGAATATTATTAGTATTCTATTAATAATTAAAGAGGGGGAATTTTAATGACTTTAGGAAATAACATCATTAATGGTCATCACTTAACTTTTGATGAGGCTTTAAAAATTTATCTAGATGAATCGATTGATACATTAACACTTGTTCAAGAAGCTTATAAAGTTCGATATCATTATTATGGTAAAAAAGTAAAACTGAATATGATTTTAAATGCCAAAAGTGGTATTTGTCCTGAAGACTGTGGTTACTGTGGTCAATCAAGAGATGTTAAACAAAAATCTCAACGATATGCACTTATTCCAGAGAATCAAATTGTCGATGGTGCTAAAGTGGCTTCTGAAAATAAAATTGGAACATACTGTATTGTTATGAGTGGTCGTGGTCCTAGTGATAAAGAGGTTTCTCACATTACTGATTCTGTTGAACAAATTAAAAGAAATCATCCTCAACTTAAGGTTTGTGCTTGTCTCGGATTAACAAATGAACAACAGGCAGAGTCCCTTAAAAAAAGTGGTGTAGACCGATATAACCATAATATAAATACTAGTGCTAATTATCATGATGAAGTTGTGACAACACATAGTTTTGATGATCGCGTAAATACAATTAATATAATGAAGGAAAAGAATATCTCTCCATGTTCTGGTGTGATTTGTGGTATGGGTGAATCTGACGAAGATATTATCGATATGGCTTTTACATTGAATCAATTAGATGCTGATAGTATTCCAGTCAATTTCTTACACCCTATAAAAGGTACGAAATTTGGTAGTATGGATGACTTAACGCCTATGAAATGTATTAGAATTCTATGTATGTTTAGGCTCATTAATCCTACGAAAGAAATACGTATTGCTGGTGGTCGTGAGGTAAATTTAAGAACGCTTCAATCATTATCTCTTATGGTAGCAAACTCTATTTTTGTTGGAGATTATTTAATTACTGGTGGTCAACCAAATCAAATGGATTATGACATGATTCAAGATTTAGGATTTGAAATTGATTATTAAATTATTATTAGAATTTTCAATTTATTATATTATTTTTTAATGTAAAATGTTATAATAAACATATGCTTTCTATTACACTTTAATGTGTTGTAGAAAGCTTTTTAATTTTTAATAATGTAAGCGCTATATTGAACTGAGGGGGATAAAAATGGAAGAACCAAATACACTGCTGACAATAGTTGGACTCGTTATTATTATTTCAATTGTCGCAATGTTAATTATGAAGAAAATTAGTCCAGTTGTAGGAATGATTTTAATACCTGTAATTGGCGCATTAGTTATTGGTCATGGATTTGGAGATATTCGAAAATATGTTGAATCCGGTATTGATCAAGTATTTAATGTCGCAATCATGTTTATTTTTGCGATTATCTATTTCGGTATTATCTCAGATAGTGGTTTATTCAGACCTTTTGTTAGAGGAATGATTAAATTAACACGAGGTAATATTATTATCGTTGCGATTGTCACAACGATTATCGGTACTTTTGCACAATTAGACGGTGCTGGTGCCACTACTTTCTTATTAGCAATTCCTGCTTTATTACCATTATACAGGGCACTAAAAATGAGCCCATACTTATTAGTACTACTTCTTGCATTAAGTGCAGCAATTATCAACATGGTCCCTTGGGGCGGACCAATGGCAAGAACCGCTTCTGTCCTCAAAGTCGATAATATCAACGACTTATGGTATCAAGTTATACCTATTCAATTAGTCGGAATCGTACTCGCAATTCTATTCTCTATCTATTTAGGAATCCGTGAAAAAAGACGTATTGCTAAAGCTTTTCCTAATGAGGATGTTGTGAAAATCAATATGGATGAAATTATTGCAAACTATGAAAAAGACCAAGAAGAGAATGCTACTATTAAAGGTGAAGCTACAAAGCATACTTACATACTTTGGCTCAATTTAATACTTACAGTCATCGTCGTAGCTATGATGTTATTAGATATTGTACCGCCTGAATTTGCATTTATGCTCGGTGTTGCAGTCGCATTACCATTAAACTTTAGAGATGTCGATGAACAAATGGAGCGTATTAGAGCACATGCACCAAATGCCTTAATGATGGCAGCTGTTATATTAGCAGCAGGTGTATTCCTAGGAATACTTAATGAAACAGGTATGTTAGAATCGATTGCACTATCGTTAATTGCAATATTACCAACAGTTGTAGGACCATACTTACACATTATAATCGGTGTATTAGGTGTTCCTTTAGATTTATTAACAAGTACAGATGCTTATTATTTCGCAATCTTACCTATAGTAGAATCAACAGCCAGTCAATTTGGCGTTCCATCACAATCAACAGCCTTCTCACTCATGATAGGTAACGTAATCGGAACATTCGTCAGCCCATTCGCACCAGCAGTATGGTTAGCCGTTGGACTTGCAGAAATAAATATGGGTAGATATATCAAATACGCATTCTTCTGGGTTTGGGGTTTTTCCATCCTAATGCTATTTATCGCTATCTTGATGGGCATTGTTACGATATAGAATGTGATTTTTGAAAAAAGTGAGGATGTTTAGGGTTTATGCCATGACTTGGACTATCTCTTGGCTTTACTCAGTACTTAAGCCATGACTTTCGCTATCTCTTGGCTTTATTCACTACTTAAGCCATGACTTGGACTATCTCTTGGCTTTACTCAGTACTTAAGCTATAACTTTCGCTATCTCTTGGCTTTATTCAGTACTTAAGCCATGACTTTAGCTTTCTCTTGGCTTTATTCACACATTAAGCCACGACTTTAACTATCTCTTGGCTTTATTCACTACTTAAGCCATGACTTGGACTATCTCTTGGCTTTACTCAGTACTTAAGCCATGACTTCGACTATCTCTTGGCTTTATTCATACATTAAGCTAAGACTTGGGCCACAACTCTTGCCTTCACTCACCCATTAAATATTTTCACACAAAAAAGCTGAGACACGGATGTCTCAGCTTTTTCTAATCATCTTTTATTTGTCATTTGATTCAGCTTTACGTTCAATTTTTGATAATGTTTTTTCTGCAAATGACTTACCACCGATACCGAATGAGATAGCAAATGCTACTGCTACAGCACCTAAGATTAGTAAGAATGCTACATTAACAATGCTTTGAGCAAAGTTTAATTGATCTAATGTCATAAATACTGAAACGATGATTACTAAATATTTAACGATTTCAGATACGAATACGTTACCTGTAGATTTTTTAATTAATTTAGATAGTAAGTTGCCACCAATGAAACCAATTAATAAGATAATTGCTGCTGAAATTACTAATGGTAAGTATCCAATAATTGCTTCACCAATTGTATTTAATACTTCTAAATTAACTGTATTTAATGATTCAACAACAAAGAATAAACCAATGATTGTTGAAATTACCCAGCCTGCAGCTGAAGGAATATCAATACTTTCTTTATTCTCACCAAAGTTTACATAGTGATTATATTTACTAACATTTAAATTTGTTAATAAGTTTTTAACTAATGTACCTAATACTTTTGCGATGAATAAACCAACAACTAATATAACAATCGCAACAATAATTCTAGGTAAGAAGTCTAATACACTACCCATCATGTTTTTAATCGGTGTTGATACAGAAGTCATATTTAATGCATCAAACACTGATGGTAAGAATAATAGGAATATAATGAAGTAAGCTAATTTACCAAATGTCTGAATTAAACCTTCAGATCCTGATTTGCCACTTCCTGATTCAGTTAACCCCTTTTTCTCTAGCCATTTCTCAAAACCAACTGCGTTTAAACCTTTCACAATAATTGTTTTAACAATTACTGCAATTAACCAAGCGACAATTAATAATATAATTGCACTAATTAAGTTTGGTATGAATGCTATAATGCTGTCTAAAGCATTTAAGAATGAATCTGTTATTTTACTCATATTTAATTCCTCCTTTCTTGATATGTTACCCTAGTATAATAATACTAATCATATTTTTATAATAATTTTTGAATTGTTTAAAAAACTATTCTGAAAGCCTAAATAATTTGAATAAGTAATTAATATTTTAAAAAAAATAAACGAGCAGATGATCAAACATCTGCTCGTTTCACGTAAAACACAATCCCCTTTAATAATACTTCTACCTAGTATCTTTCACACGCAATTTTATCTTTATCTCTATCAAATTTTGGTAAATATGCACGATGACCATAAGTCACACCATTTGGAAATACTTTTCTTAAATCTGTGCAATTTTGATAGTTACGTTTTTCCTTAGCACCCGGTTTTTTGTAATTATATCTTTGGCTTGGTGGTAACTGTGTTGTTTTCTTTTTTACAACTTTCTTAATCGTTTTTTTCTCTACAACTTTCTTTGTAGCTGCATCAACT
Source organism: Mammaliicoccus sp. RAM2 (assembly GCF_045897195.1). Lineage (NCBI taxonomy): Bacteria > Bacillati > Bacillota > Bacilli > Caryophanales > Staphylococcaceae > Mammaliicoccus > Mammaliicoccus sp. RAM2. The sequence continues at coordinate 227,856 of NZ_JBJNWI010000003.1, forward strand.
TGACTATGAATTGAAGGCATTGTAAAAGATAACACACAGATAATAGCTAGCAGTAATTTTAAAATATTATTTCTTGTTCTCATTTCTCTTCCCCTTTAATTTTTTATAAATATAGCACAATCGATTGTAATTTTCTACTATATTTAGCAAAATTATTTAAAATTATTTTCTTTTATTTTTTCTGGATTATTAATATAAAAAAAGTCCATGAACTTTAAAATTCATGGCAACTATGTATCATATTCTTTTCATCATTCTTACTTCTTTTAATGCTTTACTAAAATCACTTATTTTACCATCTTTTTTAAAGCCATGTTTTTCATAAAATTTAATCGTAGGATGATTATCTTCAAAAACCCAAAGACTTAATTCATCATATTTATCCTTCATTTCTTCTTCCGCTTCTTGCATTAAACGTGTGCCTATTCCTTGGTTTTGATATGCTTCAAGTAAGTAAATGACCATAATTTCACCACATGTATCACTTGTATCTTCATCTTTGTCTTTACCATACATTAGAAATCCAATCACTTCTCCATCAACCTCTGCAACAATACACGGTGCATTAAATTTATGGTGTCTTTCAATATATGATGATAACGTTAATTGATCCAAATAACTATCTGGAACAATTCCTCTATATGTCGTCAACCAAGACTCATAATGAACTTTAGCAATCGCTTCAATATCTGATTCTTGTTTATTTCTGATTAACATCACTTTAACCACCCACATTCTATAGAAGTTAAATGTAATTTTACTATAAGTGTCTATTAAATAAAATAGTAAAAGTCCGAGACATTCTCATTCGTCTCAGACTTTATATTCCTTACATTTCCATATCATGTATTTTCATCATTAAACCATGTGGTATATCATCATGTTTGACGACTTCTTTTTTATAAAATGTTTTGCCGTTATCGTTTGAAATTAATTTTACAAAATCACCTTTTTTAGGTTTGAAATCACTTGTTGATTCGATTTTGATATTTTCCGTAACTTCATTATTTTTCTCACTTACTACTTTTTCTGCAGTTGTACTATTCTCCATATATCCGTAGTAAGTACTTTTTTGCGTTGAAAATAACAATAAAGCTGCGACTGCTAAAGCTACGATAGCTAAGCCACCTATTAATAATATTGCTGATTTTTTATTCATTGAGAATCCTCCCTAATGTACATCATAATGCGTATAAGCATTTTATGAAATAATCACGCATCAATCTTCTTAAATTCGACATATTTATTTAGTATTTTTCTCTCTTAAAAAAATCATTAAAAGTTGAATAACTTGCGATAAATGGTAAAAATCATCATACTATAATTGAAAATATCTAAAGGAGTGGAAAAAATGAACCAAGAACAATTTGAAAAAATAAAAAATGGTAAAGGTTTTATAGCTGCACTAGATCAAAGTGGTGGTAGTACTCCAAAAGCTCTTAAAGATTATGGTATTGAAGAAAATCAATACAGCAATGAAGATGAAATGTATACACTTGTTCATGAAATGAGAACACGTATCGTAACATCTCCAGCCTTTACTTCTGAAAAAATATTAGGTGCTATTTTATTTGAACAAACAATGGACCGTGAAGTTGAAGGTCAATATACTTCTGACTACTTAGCTTCAAAAGGTATCGTTCCTTTCTTAAAAGTAGACAAAGGTTTAGCAGATGAAGAAAATGGCGTTCAGTTAATGAAAGTCATTCCTGGTTTAGATGAGTTATTACAACGTGCAAAAGAACGTAATGTATTCGGTACAAAAATGCGTTCAAATATTCTTGAAGCAAATCAAGAAGCTATCGCTAAAGTTGTAGAACAACAATTTGAAATTGGTAAACAAATTATCGAAGCAGGATTAGTTCCAATTATCGAACCAGAAGTGAACATTAATGCTAAAGATAAAGAAGAAATCGAAGATATCTTAAAAGAAGAAATCGCGAAAGAACTAGATAAATTAAACGACGATCAATACGTAATGTTGAAATTAACAATTCCAACAAAACCAAACCAATATAAATCATTAATCGAACACCCTAACGTTGTTCGTGTCGTTGCATTATCAGGTGGTTACTCAAGAGAAAAAGCAAATGAATTACTGAAAGAAAATGACGGACTTATTGCAAGTTTCTCACGCGCATTAGTAACTGACCTATTCGCTGGACAATCAGCAGAAGAATTTAATAACGGATTACAAGACGCAGTAGATTCAATCTATGACGCTTCAGTCAATAAGAATTAAAAACATAACAAAAGGCTTGGACAATTTATTAGTGTCCGAGCCTTTTTTATATTGGGGTTAAATAAAGTTTCTCAGTCTTCGTGCCCCTTTATTCTTTCTTATTTTCATGTGATTGCCCTTTTAAACCAAGTTCATTCATTAAACGTTGAATTCTCTTATGATTGACTGGTTTTCCTAATTCTTCTCTAATGTAATGATAAATACGTCTATATCCGTATGTCTCATTAGATTTATGATATATATCTAAAATATCTTTCTTCAATGCTTCGTTTTCTATATCTCTTTTAGATGGTTCACGATTCAGCCAATTATAATAATTCGATTTTGGTATTCCGAAAATTTGTAGCAGTTGTTTAACTGGATACTCACCTTTTAAATCATAAATTGTTTTATACGTAGCATTTTTGAAAGCTTTTTTGTCTTTCTTATTTTCCTCTTCCAAATATTTATCGCGCACTTTTAATACATATATTTCTATCTCTTTCTGTTCTTCAAGCGTTAATTTTTTTGCACTCATTTTATACACCTCAACTTCAGAGAATTTAAAATTAATTTGCTTTAAGTATACATATTTAATCGTACCTTTACATCAACCGAGTAGCTATTGAAGAACTAAATACTTTTAAAAAAAGATATTATTTTTATGTCAACCGGTTGACATACTAAAAGTTTAGCTATAGAATCACATTAAGAAAGCCCTTACATCAAGGAGGTTATTTAATTGGAATTCGGAAATTCATTTAAAACATTTAAAAATCAGTCATACTTGCAGTCATCATTTACATTACTGTTATTCTTTGCGTCATGGTCAATTTGGTGGTCTTTCTTCCAAATTTGGTTAACGTCTGAGAAAAATGGTTTAGGCTTAACGGGAAGTGAAGTTGGTACGATTTATTCTGCCAATTCTCTAACTACTTTAATATTGATGTTTTTATATGGCATTATACAAGATAAACTCGCTATTAAAAGAACGTTATTAATTTTTTGTGCCTCATTGTCTACACTAGTTGGTCCATTTTTCATTTGGATCTATGCACCATTAATTCAAAATAATTTTATGGTTGGCATTTTTGTAGGTTCTATCTTTTTATCAGCTGGATTCTTAGCAGCTGCTGGTATTTATGAAGCTGTGTCAGAAAGATTTAGTCGATATTTTGACTTTAAATACGGACAGGCTCGTGCTTGGGGATCATTTGGTTATGCTGTGTCAGCTCTAATAGCAGGATTCTTATTCGTTAAAAATCCTGAATATAATTTTTGGGTTGGTTCAGTGATTGGCTTATTACTATTATTAAATCTTATTTTTATAAAACCTAAAGTTGAAGACAAAGCAAAACATGAAATTACGTATGATGATACAGATGCTTCAATTCCTAGTTTCAAAGAAATGATCGCATTATTAAAATTACCACACCTATGGGTAATTGTTATCTTTATTATGTTTTCATGGTCATTCTACACAATTTATGATCAACAAATGTTTCCAGACTTTTATACTAAATTATTCGAAACACCTGAAGCTGGTCAACAAATGTACGGTACGTTAAATTCCATACAAGTATTTTTTGAAGCATTAATGATGAGTATTATACCTATTGTCATGTATAAACTTGGTGTCAAAAACACTTTAATGTTAGGTATTTGTTTCATGGTAGCAAGAATCGGTCTTAGTGGTTTACTAGAACACCCTATTTCAGTTTCAATGATAAAAATGATGCATGCAATTGAGGTGCCATTATTTATGCTACCTATGTTTAGATATATCACGTTACACTTTAATCCGAAATTATCAGCAACTCTATATATGATAGGCTTCCAAATTGCAGCACAGATTGGACAAGTTATTTTATCAACACCACTTGGAAATTTACGAGATCATATCGGGTATGGTGATACATTCCTAATTATTTCAGGAATTGCACTGCTAGCTGGTATATTTGCGATATTCACATTCAAAAAAGACGATGAAGATGTAAACGGTGATCCTTTCATTCGTCAAAAAGATATAAAAGAAAAAGGAGCATAATATTATGACTAATCATCAAATTGAAGTTACTAATGAACGATATAGACTAGGTTATCACGTAATGGCAAAGTCAGGTTGGATTAATGATCCAAATGGATTTTGTTACTTTAAAGGATATTATCATATTTTCTATCAGCATCATCCATACAGTGCAGACTGGGGACCAATGCATTGGGGGCATGCAAGAAGTAAAGATTTAGTACACTGGGAAGATTTACCTATCGCTTTAACACCTGGCTCAAAAGAAGATAAGGACGGTTGTTTCTCTGGTAGTGCAATCGTTAAAGACGATACTTTATATTTATTCTATACCGGTCACCACTATTATGGTGATAATGATCCAGAACACTTTTGGCAAAATCAAAACATGGCATATAGTATAGATGGTGTAAATTTCACTAAATACGAACATAACCCTGTCATCGCTTCTGAACCTGAAGATAACACGCATCACTTTAGAGACCCTAAAGTTTGGGAGGATAACGGCAAATATTATATGATACTCGGTAGTCAAGAAAAGGATGGTTTAGGAAGAGTTATATTATATCAATCATCAAATTTAAAAGATTGGGATTATATAGGTGCTATAGCTAAGTCGGAATCATTAGAAGATGAAGGTTTTATGTGGGAATGCCCTGACCTATTTTCATTGAACCAAAAAGACGTCCTTCTCTGTTCACCTCAAGGTATAAAAGAAACAGATAAGAAATATTTAAATCTATTTCAGACTGGATATTTTATAGGAAATTTAAATGATGATAAAAATCTTTTCACACGTGACCATTTTAAAGAATTAGATTACGGGCATGATTTTTACGCTGCTCAAACTACTTTGGCACCAGATGGCAGACGTATATTAATCGGTTGGATGGCAATGTGGGAAAGTCCTATGCCTGAGAAAGAAGACGGTTGGGCAGGCGCTTTAACGATACCTAGAGAGCTAACATTAGAAAATAATCACTTATATATGAAACCAATTGAGGAATTAAAAGATTTAAGAACACATTCAATAGATGCTGCAAATATCACTTTGAAAGAACCTGAATTAATTGTCAGCAAGTCATCTCATATAGAAGTGAATATCGAGCATCAATTTGAACATACACAAGAAACAATCACTAAATTCGAATTAAAAGACGCTCATAATAAAATATTATCTCTTGAATATAACGCAAATAATAATGAATTATCATTGTATAGAACAGATAAAGATGACTATAGGTATGCCACAATTCAAAGTCATCAAGACTTAAAACTACAAATATTTATTGATAAAAGTTCTATCGAAATATTTATTAATGATGGTGAAGCAGTATTTACTGAACGTTACTACACTGAAGATGATATACAAGTATGGATTAGTTCTACTGAAGATGTTCCAACAAACTATCAAATTTATCAATTAAATAATCAAGCTATTCAATATTAAAATGACTGAGGGACTGAAATAAACAATTATGTTTCAGCCCCTCTTTTACATTAGTGATAACAAATATTTATTCATACTATCTATGTTTGCTATAATTATTGCTAAGGTTAAATATTGGATTGAGAGGGATTATAAATGAAACCTAAATTAGATGATGTTGCAAAATTGGCAAATGTATCAAAAACAACTGTTTCAAGAGTACTAAACAAGCGTGGCTATTTAAGCCAAGAAACAATCGATAAAGTGTATGACGCAATGGCAAAATTAAATTATCAGCCAAATACTGTAGCTCGCCAACTTTATAACAAGAAAACTCAAATTATAGGTTTGATATTCCCTACTGTCACTAATCCTTTTTTCGGAGAACTCGTTGAAGAATTAGAAAAGAAACTTTATTTGCAAGGTTATAAAGTCATTATCGGGAATTCAATGAACGATCCTGAAAAAGAAACTAATTATTTAAACCAACTTTTATCTAATCAAGTAGATGGTCTTATTGTCGGTACGCACAATCACGACATTGAACAGTATAAAAATGACAACTTACCTATTGTTGCAATTGACCAAATTATGAATGAAGATATTCCGATAATAGAATCTGATAACTATTTGGGCGGACAACTTGCAACAGAAAGATTAATTAATAAAGGTGCAAAAAAAATAATCCATACATCTGGTCCAGATTATCTCAATTCACCAACCCATAGACGTCGATTAGCCTATGAAGATAAGATGAGAGAACATGGTTTAAATCCAATAAGTTATTCAGTGGATTTCAATATACCTTACGAAGATAAAATTCAAATTTTCAATCGTATATTTAAGGAACACCCTGATGTCGAAGGTATCTTTGCATCAAACGACCTAGATGCTGCACTTATTATGAACATAGCAAAAAATTATAATAAAAAAATACCCGAAAATTTATTACTCGTTGGTTACGATGGGACAAAAATCATGCGTACTGTATTCTCAGAACTTACAACGATTATTCAACCAATTGATGAAATATCAACGAAAGCAATAGAAGTATTAAATGACAGAATGGAAAACAAAGACACTTTAAAAGAATATATCTTCCCCGTTACAGTTTGGGAAGGCGGTACATGTTAAGTTTAACCAAGATAATTTATATAATTAAAAAACCAGTATAAATCCATTTTATAATGGATTTATACTGGTTTATTTTGTTATTTTATTATGTTAGATGTGTTTCATTGAGCTGGCTTAATTCGGAAATAATTTTCCTGCTATCTGTATTTAATTGTTTAACAAATACTGTATTGTTTTTATCTTCGAATTTTTTCACCATTGAATCGATTGCATTGACTGCTGAGTCATCCCATAAATGTGCGTGTGTAAAGTCTAATTCAATCTGACTATTCTCAATAGAAAAGTCTAGCTGATTCATCATTGAATCGATTGAAACAAAGAATATTTGTCCGGTGAATAAATATTTATAATAATGATTTTCTATCGTTTGAATAACATGAACATTCGATATTTTAGTAGCAAAGAATAACGAACTAAATATTACGCCGACAATAACGCCTATAGCTAAGTTATGTGTAAACAACACGATTATCACTGTCAAAATCATAACGACAGCATCTGTTCTTGGAGCTTGCTTAACGTACTTAAATGATTTCCAATCAAATGTACTTATTGATACCATCACCATAATACCCGCTAAAATCGGCATAGGAATTTGTACAACTACATCTCCTAATAATAGGATGAGAATGATTAAGAAGACACCCGCCGTAAATGTTGATAATCTACTTGTTGCACCTGATTTTACATTGATGACAGATTGACCAATCATAGCACAGCCACCCATTCCTCCAAATAGCCCAGTGATAATATTGGCAATACCTTGACCTCTAGATTCTTTATTTTTATTACTATGAGAATCTGTTGCTTCATCAACAATTTTAGCAGTTAATAAACTTTCTACTAATCCTACAATTGCCATTGATAAAGCATACGGCAAAATGATGGTTAATGTCTCTAAGTTAAAAGGAACTTGTGGTATTAAGAAATTCGGAAATGCTCTTGTTATCGTACCTAAATCGCCAACTGTTCTTACATTAGAACCTGTTACCATATATAGCGTTGTTAATAAAATAATTGCGATAAGTGGTGCAGGAATGGCTTTGAAATATTTTGGTACAATATAAATAATAAGTAATGTAACAACTATATAAATATATGTACTTATTGAAATACCGAATATATGCTCAAGTTGAGACATAAAAATCATAATCGCTAAGGCATTTACAAATCCAATCATGACTGACCTTGGTATAAACTTCATGAGTCTACCAATTTTGAGAATTCCTAATAATAACTGTATAATACCCATGAGTATCGTTGCTGCAAATAAATAATCGACACCATGTTCTTTTACTAAAGGTGTTACAATAAGCGCAACAGCTCCAGCAGCTCCAGATATCATAGCAGGTCTACCGCCTACTATTGAAGTTGTCGTAGCAATAATAAAAGCAGCGTACAATCCTACCATTGGATCTACACCTGCAATTATAGAAAACGCAATGGCTTCAGGTATAAGTGCTAGCGCTACAACAATACCAGCTAGTAAATTTTTCCCTGGATTAGAAAGCCATTCTTCTATATAAGATTTAAACATTATACATACTCCTATTTTATATATTTTCAATAGTGCTATTATAAACAAAAGAGTTTCATATGTATACATTTATGAAACTATTGAGGTGAAATTTATGAATTATGGTTATATTAGACCAATCGAATTATATGATACAGTCGCTGAACAACATTCAAAGTTAAGCAAATTTTCGTTAACAATTATTGAAGAATCTCATGCACAAACTGACATCAGAAAAGAATTAAATACTTTATTTTATAGTAAATTACAAAGCGGGGATAAATTATACATAACTGATTTATGTATACTTGCAGATACCTCATATCAGTTAGAAGAACTCATTGCAATTGCCCAGGAAATCAATGTGGATATTCACATTATTAATGCTCAAATAATAATTAGCCGACATGAACAAATGAATTTTAATAAATTTTTAAATCTACTTAATCAGTTTCAAAGCGATATGATTAAATTCAGAACTAAGTCTGGTATTGCAAAAGCCAAAACAGAAGGTAAGACTATCGGAAGACCAAAACGAAATGATCTTAATTTAAAAAATGCCATCGAAATGTACCATTCTAAGAAATATACTTTAGAAGAAATTAAAGAAGCGACAAACATTAGCAGAGCAACATTGTATAGACACTTAAATAAATAATAATTAGGGACACAATTCTGGGAAATGTCTCTTAGACATACTGTTGGAGACACAATTCTGCAAAATGTCCCTTAAACATGCTGTTAGAGACACAATTCTGCAAAATGTCCCTTAAACATACTGTTAGAGACACAATTTGGAATTATGTCCCTTAGACACTCTGTTAGGGACACAATTCTGGGAAATGTCTCTTAGACATACTGTTGGAGACACAATTCTGCAAAATGTCCCTTAAACATGCTGTTAGAGACACAATTTGGAATTATGTCCCTTAGACACTCTGTTAGAGACACAATCCGGAATTATGTCCCTTAGACACTCTGTTAGGGACACAATTCGGAGTAATGTCCCTTAGACACTCTGTTAGGGACACAATTTAGAATTATGTCCCTTAGATACTCTGTTAGAGACACAATCCGGAATTATGTCCCTTAGACACTCTGTTAGGGACACAATTCGGAGTAATGTCCCTTAGACATACTGTTAGAGACACAATTCGGAATTATGTCCCTTAGACATGCTGTTAGAGACACAATTCGGAATTATGTACCTTAGACATGCTGTTAGAGACAGAATTCTGGGAAATGTCCCTTAGAAAAACCCTCTCTTATTACCATTATTCAGAATTATGATAGTTAGCGCGTTCTTATTACCACTTTTCGGAATTATGGTAGTTAGCGCGTTCCCATATAACAACTAAAGGCTGAGACAATTTCTGTCTCAGCCTTCTTACTTCTCCTATTATTTCATAACGCCTGCGTCTTTAGGGTGGACGCCATGTTTATAGTAATCTATTTCTTCTGGTTCTAATGGTTTTTTACCACGAATGATGTCTGCTGCTTTTTCTGCTAGCATCAATACTGGTGCGTGGATATTACCATTTGTTGTACGTGGCATTGCTGATGCATCGACTACTCTCAAGTTCTCCATACCGTGTACTTTCATTGTTAATGGGTCAACTACAGCCATTGGATCTGATGCTGGTCCCATTTTTGCACTACATGATGGGTGAAGTGCTGTTTCTGCATCTTTTTTAACCCAATCTAAAATTTCTTCATCTGTTTGTACTGAAGGTCCTGGAGATATTTCACCATCATTATATGGTGCTAAAGCTGGTTGTTTCAAGATGTTTCTTGCAACTCTAATTGCTTCTATCCATTCTTGTTCGTCTTCTTTTGTAGATAAGTAATTAAAGACAAATTTAGGTTTTTCAAATGGATCTTTAGATTTAATCTTCAAGCTACCTCTAGAGTTAGAATACATTGGTCCAATATGTACTTGGAAACCATGTTTCGTATCTGCTTTTTGTCCATCATAACGTACTGCTAATGGTAAGAAGTGGAACATTAAGTTTGGATAATCAACTGTATCATTAGATCTTACAAATCCTCCACCTTCAAAGTGGTTACTTGCTGCTGGTCCTTTTCTACCGAAAATCCATTGTAATCCGATAAATGGCATTTTAAATTTATTTAAACTTGGTTGTTCAGATACTGGTTTAGAAGATGCGTGTTGTACATATACTTCTAAGTGGTCTTCAAAGTTTTCACCTACACCTGGCAAGTGTACACGTGTCTCTATACCTAATGAGTTTAAATGTTCAGAGTCACCAATTCCAGAAAGTTGAAGTAATTGTGGTGTATTGAATGCTCCACCTGATAGAATGACTTCTCCTGCAGCAACTGTATGTGTCTTACCATTTTTCTTGAATGTTACACCAGTTGCTCGTCTACCTTCATAATTGATTTCTGTAACAAAAGCTCTTGTTTGAACAGTTAAATTCTTACGTTTCATAGCTGGTCTTAAATAAGCAAGTGATGCTGAAACGCGTCGACCATTATGAATTTGGCTATCAAATGGTCCAAATCCTTCTTGTCTAAATCCATTTACATCAGGTGTCTTATTGTATCCAGCTTGAACGCCCGCTTCAAAGAAAGCTTGGAATAATGGATTTGTTGCTGGTCCTCTTCTTAATTTAATTGGACCATGGTGACCACGATATTGATCTGATTTATCTGCTCCAAAAGCTTTTTCTAATCGTTTAAAATATGGTAAACAATTCGCAAACTTCCATGTTTCCATACCTTCAGGTTCTCCCCAACCTTCATAGTCCATTGGGTTTCCTCGTTGATAAATCATACCGTTGATTGAACTTGAACCACCGAGTACTTTACCTCTTGTATGTGCTACTTTTCTACCGCCCATGTGAGGTTCGCCATCTGTTTCATATTTCCAGTCATAGAAACGATTACCTGATGGATACATAAGTGCTGCTGGCATTTGAATCAATAAATCCCATGGATAGTCACTTCTACCCGCTTCTAATACTAATACGGTCTTATCTTTATCTTCACTTAAACGATTACCTAATACAGATCCGGCACTTCCGCCTCCAATAATTATATAATCATAAGATTGCTTCATCTCAAAATCCTCCTATATACTCGTTCTTCTTTGTTGTATTTATTTACTAAACCAATTCACCGGCTCAGGTTGAATATTTGTATAAATGTGTTTAGAAATTAAATATTCTTCTAAACCTTCTTTACCTAACTCTCTACCAATACCAGATTGTTTATATCCACCCCATGGTGCTTGTGCAAAGTATGGATGGAAGTCATTAATCCAAACAGTACCCATTTTCAATTTATTGGCTACACGATTTGCTTTAGCGATATCTTGCGTAAATACGCCGCCTGCGAGTCCATAAATAGAATCATTCGCTAATTCAATCGCTTCTTGTTCATTAGAGAATCCTTCAATTGTTACGACAGGTCCAAATACTTCTTCTTGGACAATTCTCATAGATGTATCACAGTTTGTAATAACAGTTGGTTCAAAGAAGAAACCATCTTGTAAGTCTGCCCTGTCTGGTCGTTTACCACCAGCAGCAATTGTCGTACCTTCTTTTTTCGCAACTTCTATATATTTTTCAACTTTATCGCGGTGTTCTCCTGAAATTAATGGTCCCATCTCAGTTGTTTCATCAAAGCCATTACCGATTTTAATTTTATTAACACGTTCGACTAAAGCTGCTTCGAATTTATCTTTAATATCGTTATGTACGATAATTCGTGACCCTGCTGAACAAACTTGACCGGCATGGAAGTAGCCACCATTTAATGCTTGATCAATTGCTAAATCAAAATCTGCATCATCGAATATAATATTCGGATTCTTACCACCTAGTTCTAGTGCAATATTCGTTACATGGTCTGCTGCACGTTTCATAATATGCTTACCTGTTTGAATACCACCTGTAAATGAAACTAGATCGACTTCTTTATGAGATGCTAATACTTCACCAACTTCAGAACCTTTTCCTAGTACAAGGTTGATGACCCCGTTAGGAAATCCAACTTGTTCCATTAATTCAAATACACGAATTGTTGTTAATGGGGTAATTTCACTTGGTTTCATAACTAACGAACAACCTGTTACAAGAGCAGGTGCTATTTTCCATGAAGCTTGAAGTAACGGATAATTCCAAGGCGTAATTTGCGTTACAACGCCTACAGGTTCTTTTACTAATTTACTTTCTGAATGAGGTATTGGAGAATCAATAATTTCACCACCATCATGTCCTGCTAAACCTGCAAAATACATAAATACATTATGAATATCATCCATATCTGCATATGATTCTTCTAATGTCTTACCAGTATCTAATGTTTCAAGTTCTGCTAGTTCTTCTTTATGTTCTTTAATTAAATCTGCAATGGCTCTAACTTTACGACTTCTATTCTCAGTCGTTTCACCTGACCATTCACCAGTTTCAAATGACTGCCTAGCTGCTAAAATTGCTTTTTCAGCATCTTCTCCTGTACCTTCTGCTACTGAAATCACAACTTCTTGATTATATGGATTCACAATGTCGCGAGTCGCTTTATTAGAAGCTTCTACCCACTCACCATTTATAAATTGTCGTCTAGATAAATGCTCTATATATCCCATTCAAAATACCTCCGTTAACTTTGTTAAATTTTTATTTAACGAACTTTACAGATTTTATGTTAGCATAGAATTATGAAAGACGTCAAATTTCCAAAGTTCATTTATGGTTTGTTTTTAATAGGTATTTCAAATAGACAAGTAATGGAAAAGCAACTACAATGTATAAGGATTCATGGTACAATTAAGGTAACTATTGGAGGTGTATGTAGTGGTACGTTCAGATAACTACGAAAAACAATTAGACCAAGCTAAAGACATCGTGATTAACGGTATTGGAGAAACGATGGATTTATATGGTATTAATCGAAGTGTTGGAAATTTATATGGGACGATGGTTTTTGAAGGTAGTATGACACTAGATGAAATGCGCGAACAACTTCAAATGAGCAAACCAAGCATGAGTGCTGGTGTTAAGAAACTACAAGAATTTGATATCGTCAAACAACAATTTACAAGAGGAAGTAGAAAACAACATTTCATCGCTGAAAAAGACTTCTTTATCTTCTTTAATAACTTTTTCTCTAGAAAATGGGATCGAGAAATTTCTATTAATATGGATTCTGTTAAAGACGCAGAAATCTTGCTACAAAAAATCATAGATGCAGATGATGTCGATGAAGAAACTAAAGAAGAAGCAATCACCATTCATACACAATTAGAAGAATCAAAAGTATATTATGAATGGTTAGCAAATATCAGTAATGCTATTAAAACTGGAGAGATATATAAGTATTTCCCAATACCAAGTCATGATGACAAATAAGTAAAAGCGCGAGGTAGCAATGCATACCCCGCGCTTTTGTTATTTTTAGTGATATTAGTATTTGCACCTTTGGCCAGAACTGCTTGTAACGGCTACTTTATTTACAAAACTCGTAAAAATTGTAAATACTGACAGCCTTATGAACACTTCTTGCCAAACTTGTTCATAACGACACCCTTATGAACACTTCTCACTAAACTTGTTCATAAGCACTCCACCACAAATCAAAAAGCTCACAACACTAGCTAGCGTTGTGAGCTTCTTCATTATAAATATTGATTTTCTTTTAAGTATGCAACGATTTTCTCTACAGATTCTTCTACACTTTCGTTTTCTGTATCAATGACTATTTCAGGGTTTGATGGTTCTTCATATGGTGCATTAATGCCAGTGAATTCTTTAATTTCACCGCTTCTTGCTTTCTTATACAGTCCTTTTGGATCTCTTGATTCACACTCGTCTAAACTACATTTAGTGAAGACTTCGATGAATTCACCGTCTTCAAGGATATCTCTAACTGTATTACGGTCTTCTTCATATGGTGAGATGAATGCTGTCATTGTGACAACACCTGCATCTACCATTAATTTACCGACTTCGCCGATACGACGGATATTTTCTTTTCGATCTTCTGGACTGAATCCAAGGTTTTGGTTTAATCCATGACGAATATTATCTCCATCTAAACGATATGAAGTGATATTTTGTTCAAATAATGCTTTTTCTAATGCTACAGATATTGTTGATTTACCTGATCCTGATAAACCAGTAAACCAAATCACAACACTTTTATGACCGTTACGTTCTTGTCTTTGTGCTTTTGTTACTTCAGAATCATGCCATGTAATATTTGTTGACGCGCTCATTATTCCACTCCTAAAGAAATTAATTTTGTCTTAAACCTTTGATTAATACATCTGCTACTTCTGGTCTTGAGAATTCTTTTGGTAATTGTTCACCGTTACGAAGTTTCTCTCTTACTTTTGTTCCACTTAAATGAACATGATTTGATTTGTCATGAGGACATGTCTTTGCTGTTGTCATGTTGTCACAAACTGTACAGAAGAATGCATGTTCAAATTTAAAGATTTGAATGCCAATTTCATTTTCATATTGTGAAATTAATTCTTGGGCGTCATATGTACCATAGTAGTCACCTACACCTGCATGGTCACGACCGACGATAAAGTGCGTACAGCCATAATTCTTACGTACTAATGCATGTAAAATGGCTTCACGTGGACCAGCATATCTCATTGCTGCTGGATAAATAACAAGACGTGTTCTTTCTTTAGGATAATAATGTTTCAAGATAACTTGATAACTTTCCATTCTTATTTCAGCTGAAATATCATCAGACTTCGTTTCACCAACTAAAGGATTTAATAATAATCCATCAACTGATTCAAGTGCTATTTTTTGAATATATTCATGCGCACGATGAACTGGGTTTCTCGTTTGGAAACCTACAACTGTTTTCCATCCTAATTCTTTAAATAATTCACGTGTTTCATTTGGGTCTAAATGGAAATCACTAAATTCATCATGCTTTGGTCGATCAACCAATTGGATTGGACCAGCTAAATAAACATTACCTTTTTCATATACACGTTTCACACCTGGGTGATCCACATCTGTTGTGCCGTATACATTTTGAGCTTCTTTAGCTTTATCATACGTGTATTTCTCTTCAAGTTTTAACACACCATATAAATGATTGTCTTCTCCATATAAAGTGATGTCTGAACCTATTTCATATTTGTTTGCTTCTTCTTCAGTAACGGGTAATGTAATTGGAATACTCCATACAAGTCCGTTTTCTAGACGTAGATTTTCAACGACACTGATATAATCTTTCTCGCTTAAAAATCCTGTCAGTGGACTGAAACCACCAATTGCGATTAATTCTAAATCTGATAGACTCCAAGGATTTAATGTTAATTTAGGATATGATTGTGCCGCTTCAATAAGTTCTGCTCTTTCTTGACCTGTTACTTGGCGATTAATTAATTCTCCACCATGAGCTTCGATTGTTTCTTTAGTCTTTTGAGTTGCTGATACCATCAATATTCACTCCTATTAATTAATTTGATCTACTTCTTTTGATTTTTGATTTTGAATATTAAAAGGAAATTTATTATGTTGGTAAAGTGTGAATAGTACTAGACCTAACCAAGCAAGGATAATAACACCTTTTATAATATTGACTGTTGCTTCACTGCTAATTAAAGTACCTAATAAAACACTACTATTTGTAAATATGATTAGACCACCGACAAGTACTGCTAAAACATACACCGGTAAAGTCTTCACTAGCCATGCTGAGAACGGTGCTGCTACGACGCCACCAAATGCTAACGCAACGACGAGTAAAATATTTATTTGACTCCAACCTAAGAAGATAATAAATCCTAATGAAGTTGAAATTGTCACAAAGAACTCACTCGCTGAAACTGTTCCGATAACATATCTTGGTTCAATTTTATTTCTTGATAGTAATAATGGTGTGTTGACTGGACCCCAACCACCACCACCAATTGCGTCTAAGAATCCTGCAATTGCACCTTGTGGAACAAGTAATAAAGCTGAAAATCTGCCATCTTTCACTTGTTGGTTTTGCTGTTTTTTAAATACAAATTGATAAATAATATAAATTCCCATTGATAATAAGAATAAGGCGATGAATGGTTTAATAAAATCACTGTGCAAGTTGCTCAATACACCCGCACCGATAAACCCAGTTATCGCGCCTGGTAAAGCAAGTTTTAGAATAATAGACTTGTCAACATTTTTAAACTTTAAGTGTGAAAGTCCTGATGCTGCTGTTGTTGCCACTTCTGAAAAATGAATGGTTGCAGATGCGATTGCTGGTGCCACTCCAAAAGTTAATAGTAATGATGAAGAGGTTGCACCAAATCCCATCCCAAGAGAACCGTCTATAAGTTGTGCTAAAAAACCTACTAATGCAAATATCGTTAACTTTCGCATAAGCTACTCCTCTCTGGCTTTCTATTTAAGTTGTCGTTTCAACCAATTGATTAATTTATTTTGCTCATCCGTATCAAAATATTGATGAGACAAAATGTTCTCTAATAATTGATTTTTTTCTGTTTGCTCTATTTCTAGTGATTTAATGATTGTGCGACATTCATATAAAAAATCTACATATTCTGTATAATCTACTGAATATTGTTGTTCTAAATCTTTCAAAATATTACGCACTAACTTTGGGCTTGCACCATTTGATGTGACGCTTATCTGCAACTTACCTCTATTTAATGTCCCAGGAAATATCACATTGCCATCTTGTGCATCACCGACCATGTTGATTAGACAATGTTTAGGGGTGTTATCTTTAATGACATCGGTTATTTCTGGTGAGTTCGTGGCATTTATAATAAAATCAACATGTTCTATATCAGATATTTCAAAGTCCTTTTTGTGCCATTTCAATTTCCCTTCAATTTCATATTGCTTTAAATGGTCTGTAAGTTCTGGTGAAATAACATGAATCAACGCTCCACTATCTATCAGTGCGTTCACTCTACGTTCAGCAATTTTACCGCCACCAATAACTTTGACGATTTTATCTTGTAAATCTAAATTGATTGGAATGTATGCCACAATAAATCATCCTTTAATCTGATATTTAAACTGTTTGAGTCGTCAGTGTTTCTAATACGCGATCTTTCAATGCTTCTTGTATGGATGGATGATGACCTAAATGTTCGCATACAATGATGTCGCTTTTCGTATTATGTTCTGCTGCTGTTTGCTCTATGTGACGCTCCAAGACACCTGTAAACCAAAGATACGGTGCAATGAATACTTGTGAATATTCTTCATGTAATGCATCTTGCAAAGCTTCTTCAAAAGATGGCTCACAGGCAGCTAAGTAACACACTTCTACATTTTTAAATGCTGTCGATTCATATAAAGCTTGACCTATAGCTGTTATATCTATCTTCGTTTGCGGATTGTAACTGCCTCTTCCAACAACAAGTAATTTAGCATCTTCTTGAATCGCAACTTTCGTTTCTTCAATACGTTCTTTAAGAATGGCTGTTAATCTTGATTGAACACCTAAAGGCTCTCCATAAGTGAAAGTTACTTCTGGATATTGTGTCTTAATTTCATCTATCTCTTTCGGTATATCTTTAAAATAGTGACCTGCACTTAGTAATAATACGGGTATAACGGATATTTCGGTTGCACCTTTTGCTATTAACTTTTCGACACCTTGCTGAATATCCGGTTGTGCTAATTCTAAGAAACAAATTTCTTGTAAAGGTATATCAATAGACTGTTTCACTGATTCTATAAAAGAAATTGCCTCATCTGTCGCTTCTTTAATTCTGCTACCGTGACTGACATATAACACGCCTATCATTGTATCCCTCCAGTATTAATAAATAAGTTGTGGAACGTTCTGTTCTGATGCCACTTCTTCAAACCAGCTCATGCGTTCTCTTAGTTTGACGACTTCTCCAATAACAATCATTGCAGGGTTTGTGATTTGTTCTGATTTCTCTACGATGTCTTCTAAAGTCCCTGTCACTGTTACTTGTTTCTGTGTAGTTCCACAATGAATTAATGCTACTGGTGTTTGAATATCTTTACCATGTTTCACTAATAATTTTTGGATGTCAGGCAACTTCTTTACACCCATATAAATACAAAGTGTCTCAGGTCCTAGTGCTAAGTGTTTCCAATATTCATCTTCATCAACACTGTCTTTCATAACACCTGTTATAAAGGCAACAGATGAACTATAATCTCTATGTGTTACTGGAATACCAGCATAAGCTGGTGCTGCAACACCAGCAGTAATACCTGGAACCACTTCGAACGGAATATCATAGCTATTTAATGTTTCTGCTTCCTCGCCACCACGACCAAAGATAAATGGATCGCCACCTTTAAGTCTTGTTACGGTATAACCTTCTAGAGAAAGTTTTACGAGCAATTCATTAATTTCTTCTTGAGTTAAAGAGTGCTTATTTGGACTTTTACCGCAATAAATCATTCTCGTGTCTTCAGTTGCATAATCTAATAATGCTTTATTAACGAGTCGGTCATATAATATGACATTAGACTGTTTAATGGCTTTAATACCTTTAACCGTTATTAAATCTGGATCGCCCGGTCCTGCACCAACCAAAAATACTTTCCCCATTCTTACACCCCATTTTCTGATTAACTGTGGAAGTCTTGTCCTGAATGCACTTCTTTAATAATGCCTTTACGGATAACAAAGTCTCCAAAGTGTTCTCCATCATTTTTTTCTTTACCGTATTGAATCAGAATTGGTTTTAAGCTTTCTAAAATCTCATCTTCACCAATATTTTCTTTAAATAGTTTATTTAAACGATCTCCAGTGAATCCACCGCCAAGATACATATTATATTTACCTGGCGCTTTACCAATAAATGCAATTTCAGCTAATGCTGGTCTTGCACATCCATTTGGACACCCTGTCATACGAATCGTTATTTCTTCTTCATTTAATCCTGCTTCATCTAAAAGTCCTTCTATTTTATTAATAAGTGTTGGTAGATAACGTTCTGATTCAGCCATCGCTAAACCACACGTTGGAAACGCAACACATGCCATTGAATTTCTTCTAAGTCCTGTGTAATGTTCACCATCTGTAATTCCGTATTTATCAATAATTTTTTGAATTTGTTGTTTTTTACTTTTAGCTACATTGGCAATGATTAAGTTCTGGTTTGGTGTTAGACGGAAGTCTCCAGTATGAATTTCAGCAATTTCTCTAAGTGCTGTCTTCAATTTGTAGTCAGATGTATCTTTGACACGTCCATTTTGAATAAATAATGTAAAGTGCCATTTTCCGCTTCCTTCAGTCCAGCCATATCGATCACCATTATGTTTAAATTCAAATGGTTTCGCTTCTTCAATTTCCCAACCTAAACGTTTATTCAATTCTTCACGAATAAAATCAACACCAAGACGGTCAACAGTATATTTAAATCGTGCATTCTTTCTGTTTTCTCTATTACCATGATCACGTTGGATAGTTAAAATTTTCTCACAAACATCTACCGCTTCTTCTTTAGGGAAGTAGCCTAATAAACGTCCTACTTGAGGGTATGTCTTCGTATCACCGTGTGTCATACCCATACCGCCACCGACTGTCACATTAAATCCGACTAATTGCTCATCTTCAATAACTGCAATCAATCCGATATCTTGTGAATAAACATCAATATCATTTGATGGTGGTACGGCGATACCTATTTTGAATTTTCTTGGTAAGTATGTCTTACCGTACATTGGTTCAACTTCTTTTTTTGTATCGATAATTTTTTCATCGTCTAACCAAATCTCGTGATACGCACCAGTTTGAGGTGATAAGTGATCACTTATTTGTGTAGCAAGTGTATCTACTTCTTTGTGCACGCCTGACTGATATGGATTTGGATTACACATGACGTTTCTGTTAACGTCACCACATGCTGCTAATGAATCCATGACTGCATGATGGATACTTTGCATTGAATTTTTTAAATTTCTTTTCAAGATGCCATGGAATTGAAACGCTTGTCTTGTTGTAAGTTTGATTGTGTTATTAGCGTATTCTGTTGAAATATCATCCATCGCAACCCATTGATCAGCAGTAGCCGTACCACCTGGAACTCTAACTCTAATCATGAAACTATATGCTGGTTCTAACTTTTGTTTACGACGCTCATCACGAATATCCCTATCATCTTGCATATAACTACCATGGAATTTAAGTAATTTAGTATCGTCTTCAGCTATTGCGCCAGTTATTTCATCTGCTAAACCTTCTTTAATTGTTCCTCTTAAATAATTACTTCTATTCTTAATGTGTTCCATTTCATCTAATTTGTCGGATAAATTAGTTTGAGTGCTCACAATATTGCCCCCTCTTAATAAATATCTCTTTGATATCTTCTCTCTTTTTTCAATTCAGTTAAAAATTCTTCTGCTTCTTCTTCGTTATAATGTCCTTCTTTTTGAATGACATTTAAAATGGATTGATGCACATCTTTAGCCATATGTTTTTCATCTCCACATACATAGATTGCTGCACCTTCTTGAATCCATTGATAAAATTCTTTACTGTTTTCTTCAATTCTATGTTGTACGTATACTTTTTCTTCTGAATCTCTTGAGAACGCGACACTTAATTTATCAAGTACGCCATCTTTCAACCAACCTTGCCATTCCGTTTGGTATAAGAAGTCTGTCGTAAAGTGTTGTTCACCGAAGAATAACCAAGCTTTATTAGTAAGTTCTAATTCTTCTTTTTCTTGAATATATGATCTAAATGGCGCAACACCTGTACCTGGTCCTATCATAATGACAGGCGTTTCACTTGTTTTAGGGAACTTAAAGTTAGGATTCTTCTTCAAATAAATCGGTACTGTATCACCTGGTTGTAATCGTTCTGCAAATTGTACTGAGCAAACACCTTTTCTATCTCTATCATGAGAGTGATAACGAACTGCTCCTATAGTAAGATGTACTTCATCAGGTGCTGCTTGATGACTACTTGCGATTGAATATTCACGAGCTGGTAATTTTCTCAATATTTGATGCAAAGCATCTGGTTGCAAATCTTCAGGTGGAAAATCATTTAATAAGTCTATTAAATCGCGACCTTCAACGTATCCGTAAATCCATCGATCTTTTTTAACTTTTTCAGATAACACACCATTCCCGAAGATATTCGCAGCCTTTGTGACGATTGGTTTAGTTAATTTTGTAATTTCGAAATGATTAGTTAATGCATCACGTAAACTTAATGTATCGCCTGAATCATTAATTGGCACAATTTCTTCTGGATCCCAAACGAGTGTTTCAATTAACTCTGAGACAATTTCGGGATCATTTTTAGGGAATATGCCGATACAATCGCCTGGTTCAAATGAATCATTGAAACCTTCTAAAGAAAGTTCGATATGTCTAACTTCTTTATTTGAACCTCTACCGTTTAAATTAATATTCTCTAAAATTTCAGCTTCATACGGATTAGAGCGTGAATATGTTTGAGTAGCTGATAAATCTTCAGCATCTAATTTAACGGGTTCCTCTGCCGTTTGACCTGATACTTGTCCGATTGAATTTAAAATGTCTTCCATCCATTTCTCAGCAGGTTCATCAAAGTCTAGATCACAATCTACTCTTGGATGTATTCTCTCTGCACCTAACTCTTCTAATCTCTTATCAAAATCTTTACCAGTCTGACAGAAGAATTCATATGATTCGTCACCAAGTGCTAACACTGAGAATCTAACATCATTCAACTTAGGTGCCTTACGACTATGTAAAAACTCATGGAATGTAATTGCATTATCTGGAGGATCTCCTTCTCCATGAGTCGCTGTGATAATAAATAAATCTTCTACTTTCTTTAAATCTTTAGTCTTAAAATCTTCCATACATGCAAGATTGACATTGAATGATTTTTCTTTTAATTTACTTTCTAACGTTTCAGCTAAACCTTGAGCATTACCTGTTTCAGAACCAAACAATACCGTAATATCTCGCTTCTTAAACTTAGGTTCACTGCTTATTGCTGTAGATTGTTCAACAACAGGTGCACTTGCTTGACCACCTTGCACGACTGACGCCGATAAGTAACCACTCAACCAAATCTTTTGTTCAGTTGTAAGTGTTGCAAATACTTGATTTAACTTTTCTGACTGCTCTTGATTAAAAGGGCTATTTGTTACTGATAATTCCAAAGATGTCACCTCATCCTGTCCAATTATTTAAGTTTTAAATACTATTCTTATGGGAATAGTCTGATTTATGCTAAAAAAAGATTAATAAATCTCTTAATTAGATTACTTAGGTTTATTATTTACTGTATGCAAACCACATTCAGTTTTGTTGAAATTCGTCCATCTTCCTTCACGTGAATCACCTGAAGAAGATACTTGAGCTGTACAAGGAATACATCCAATACTTGGATAATTAAAGTCATGAAGTTCATTGTAGGTTAAATCGTGGCGTTCAATATATGCCCATACATCGTCCCAAGTCCAATAAATTAAAGGACAAACTTTTATAGATTTAAATCTTTCATCTTTATTAATAAAATCGGTATTTTGTCTGCTTGGAGATTGTTCTCTTCTTAATCCTGAGACCCAAGCAGTAGCGCCCGATAATACTTCTTCTAACGGTTTAATCTTTCTGATATAACAACATTGATTCGGGTCACTTGTCCATAGTGCCGGTTCATATTGATCTGCTTGTTGCTCTAGCGTTAAATCTGGCTTTTTAAGTTCAATATTTAATGTTGGATATCTTTCTTTCACACGGTCAATCAAATCGTACGTTTCTTGAAAATGTAAATCAGTATCTAAGAAGACAATTTTGGCATCTGGTTTAACTTTTGATATTAAATCTATCAAAATCATACCCTCTGCCCCAAAACTACAAGAATACACGATAGAATCTCCATAATGTTCATACGCCCATTTAATTATTTGATATGCACCTTTAGTTTCATCGTCAATATCAATATCTTTAAAAGGATCAGTGTCAAAACGTTCATAAGTTAACACTTCGGCCATGATATATAACGTCCTCCTTATACTTATTTCTACAAGCTTTTATGTTTAAAATCAATGTTTTTAGCAGAAATTATTTTAAACAGATAAGTTTACTAAGAAATAATAAATTATGATGATTAGCATACCCGATACATCATATGATGTCAACTATTCTTTTTAAATTTTCAGTCTATTTAATGAAGAAATTATTCACTGAAAATGTTAGGTATTGTGAACACTTCAGTGTTAGTTTGTTTTTAACTGGGGGCTTAGTTACAAAACTCCCTGGAGTTGTTTCTAACAGCACCCTTATTTACAAAACTACTCAAATTTGTAACTACTCCTATCGTTATTCACACTTCTCATCAAAAATGCTTCTAACAAAATTAAGAAATAAAAATTCCAACAAAACTATAAGATTTTGTTGGAATTTTTATTATAAGTTATCGTCTTCTTTTTCTGCCCGTACTTGAACGATTCTTAATGATCGTCGTTCAACTGCTTTTAATTTTTCAGCTCGTTCTTCTAATTTTATTCGATCTCCGCCTAGTGTCCGGATAAATGAAACCATCATCATCACAAATATAACGGTTAGTGGCACACTCGCTAATATGGATGCGGTCTTCAAGACGTCTAACGCGCGTTCTCCACCTACTAACATTAATGAAAATGGCAATAAGCATAATGCAAACGCCCAGAATAATCGATTTGCTTTTAATGGTTCGTCTATGACTTCTTTTTGAGTTGCTGCTGCTAATATATATGACCCTGAATCAAATGTCGTTGCTAAATATAAGAATGCTGAGATTAAGAATAGAACAATCATTACTTTTGGAAATGGTAATTGATGCATCACTTCTATTATAGTGGCTTCAGCGCTATGTTGATTCAAGAATTGAATGACATCAAATTGTCCTGAAATTTGTAAGAACACTGCATAGTTACCAAAGATACCAAAGAATAATACACATCCTAAAGTTCCATAAATAATTGTACCTAATACGACTTCTTTTAACGTACGGCCTTTGGAAATTCTGGCAATAAATAAGCCAATAAATGGCGCATATACTAACCACCAAGACCAATAGAATATCGTCCAATCTTGAGGAAAGTTTGTTTCTTTTCTATCTCCTACACCACCAAATGGTTCTAACCATGTTGCCATTCTAAAGAAATTCTTCAACATATTTCCTAATCCTGACACAGTCGTTTCCATAATAAATATCGTTGGCCCAACAATCAGTACGATTCCTAAAATTAAGAACGTTAGCCAAACGTTAATATCACTTAATTTTTGTATACCCTTTTTCAAGCCAGTATAAGAACTAAATGCAAAGATGACTGTAATGATGAGTAAGAT
Source organism: Mammaliicoccus sp. RAM2 (assembly GCF_045897195.1). Classification (NCBI taxonomy): domain Bacteria; kingdom Bacillati; phylum Bacillota; class Bacilli; order Caryophanales; family Staphylococcaceae; genus Mammaliicoccus; species Mammaliicoccus sp. RAM2. The sequence goes on from NZ_JBJNWI010000003.1 coordinate 252,465, forward strand.
AATGCTTCTCATAACCATATTCTCACCGTCAAGCCCTGTAAGTCGCTCTATCCCAGCAGAAATCATTGGTACACCCAATGCTAATGATGTCGCTGCACCGCCTAATAATCCAAAAATAAATAAAATATCTACAATTTTACCGAGTAATTTATCCGTTTGACCTTTTAAAATTGGTCTACATGCTTGGCTGATTTTATAAATTGGTTTCTTCTTAACAAATACTAAATAACCAATTGGCAAAGCAGGTAACACATAAATCGCCCAAGCTATTGGTCCCCAATGAAACATGCCATACATTGTTGCGTATTCGAGTGCTTCATCCGTCATACTACCTGCCCCATACGGCGGCACTTGATAATAGTATGCCCATTCGATGACACCCCAGTATAGAATATCAGAACCGATACCCGCACAAAACAGCATCGAAATCCAACTAAAATTATTAAATTCAGGTTTATCACTTGCTTTACCTAAAGTGACATTCCCGTATTTCCCAAACGCTATGTATAATACAAATGCAAAAACAATCAATCCAAGTAATAGATACCATGATCCTAATGAGTCTGAAATAACATCATTAATACTTGTGATGACTTCTTGACTAGCTTTAGGGAATACCATCATCGGTATAACAGCGATAAGTAATACTGCAACCGTCCCATAAAATGTCCACCAGTCCATTACTTTATGTTTCTTCACTTCTGAACACTCCTCGTTGTCGATTAATGTACATCGTTAAATAATCATTATTAATGAACACGATGATTTAAATCACAATGAAGACACTATAGAACTTTAAATAAAAATGCAAATTACATACAATGAAAAGCATCATTACTTATGAATAAATATATATAATATACTTTTTATAATCATTATAAATATTGCTACAACGGTTGTGTTAAGTTAAAATTTAACGAACGTAACAAATCTAACGTTCTTTTATTATGAATTTTTATACATATTCAATGAATATAAATTTATATAAAAAAGAAGGAGATATGACATGAATTTTGCCATATCTCCTTCTATATCTCATTAAATATAAGTGGTCATTAAATAAAGTACTGGTAACATAATCGCACTGAGTACAGCTGTTAAAATCATACCAATTGTACTAAATGCACCTGCTTCAATATTGGATTCTAAAGCTTTTGCTGTACCAAAAGCATGTGAAGCATTACCATACGTTAAACCTTTCGCTAAATCACTTTTAAACTTCGCTTTACTAATATAAAAATTACCTAAAATACTACCAATTAAGCCTGTCGCTATAATAAACATAACCGTTATCGTATCTGTTCCACCCATTTGATGAGACACTTCAATGCCTACTGCTGCTGTCATCGATCTAGGTAAAATTGTTACAATCGTTGAACTCGGATATCCCATTATATATAGGACACCATAAATAAGGACAAAGTTAACCATGATACCTGCCAATACACTTGAAATAATAATTTTGAAGTTCGCGACAATCAACTTTCTGTATTTATATAACGGATACGCTAAACTCACAACTGAACAATCTAAAAATTGATGAATCCATGAACCACCTACCATGTAGTCTTTGTAATTCATACCTAAGACTAATAAAATTGCGACAATCATAATTGAAGCAATCAGTGCTGGATTAAGAATAGGATGTTTATATTTAATTTGTAGTTTCTTAGCGATGATAAAACAAGCTAATGTTAAAAGTACCATCAATAAAGACTGTATAATCATGATGCATTCTCCTTATCCGTTTTATTAATATTTAAAAACTTCTCACAAACATAACCAGATGACAGTGCTACTAAACTTGTACTCACAATGAGTAACACGACCATAATGATATAACCTGGTCCAATCTGATCTGCAATATCCATAATACCTACAATTGAAGGCACGAAAAACAAAATCATAACATTAATTAATTTATTAGCACCCACTTCTATCCATCGTTCAGGTAAAATACCTGTTAGAAGTAATAAAAATAATAATGCTAGTCCAACAATACTACCTGCAATTGGTATATGTAATATTTCTTGAAGCCATTTACCAATTTGAGTAATCATATATATGAGAGATACTTGAAATAGTATCTTTATAAACGTTTTAATCATCTAAACTCATCCTTTTAATAAGACCTTATAGACAATATTATAGGACGGTTCAAAGTATTAATAAAATACATATTATCGATTACAACTATTCCACTTTGGAATAGTTCAATTATATTTTTATTGTTCAAAGCAAAAAACAGGCTAGAACATTATGTTCCAGCCTGTTTCTTGATTAATGATTCTTTTAGAAATAATATCCATTCTTTTGTAACGCGATTCACATAGGCACCTTTTTTCCAAATTAATCCGAGATGCCAATATATCTTTTCACCTTCAAGTTCAATCATTGTCACATCATCACTCATTTGTTCAGCAATACTTCGTGGCACAATAGATAGACCAAGTCCTCTTTCTATCATATTGCTAATAAAGGTAAGCTGTGATATTTTAGCAACTGTCTTTGGATAGAAGCCTTCTTTCCGGCAGTTCTCAATAATCATATCTCTTAAATAATAGTCATCGTGAAATAAGACAAATTCTTCATCTTTTAATTCACTGATTGATACTTGATGTCTCTTGGCAAGTTTATGTGACTTATTCACTACTAAAAACAATTCCTCTTTATAAAGTGGCACGCTGTTATATTTAGATGAATCTACAGGTAATGTCGTCACACCAATATCTACTTCATCTTTATTAATATAATGTTCTACCGCCTTACCGCCACCTTCAGTAACTTCGTATGTGACGTTAGAATATTTACCATGAAAATTCTCAAGACTGTCTGTTATAAGATCCACTTTAATCATAGGCGACAACCCTAATCTAATATGTCCACGTTGCACTTCAAAGATATCATTCAATTCGAGCGTCAAATGATCAAATAGCGTTAAGAATTCTACTGCTTTATCGTAAAATACTTCGCCAGTATCTGTTAGTTTAATGTGTTTTTGTGAACGATCAAATAGCGTGACATCAAATTCATTTTCAAGATTTTTTACAGCTTTACTAATTGTAGATTGCGCTACAAATAAATGTTCTGCAGCTTGTGTCATACCACCATTTCTAACAATTTCCACAAAATATTTTAACTGTTTAAACTCCATTTGCTATACCTCATTTCATGGATTTCATGACAGAATTAAAGCGAACATATAAATACGATAAGTATAATAATCGGAATGATATATCTCATTAAGAATTTCCATAATTTAAACCATTTTAAAGAAAGTTGATTCCCCATTTGGAATTCTCTTTTTACAATAGCTTGATCCATTCTAAACGAAATAAATATTGCGATTAGTAAACAGCCAATTGGCAATAATATGTTGCTCACTAAATAATCTGTAGCATCAAATATAGACTTCCCAAAAATCGAAACATCTGCAAGAACACCATATGACAGTGATGATGGAATACAAGCGATAAATGTCAGTAATCCTAATACCCATACTATTTTTGAACGCGATCTTTTGCCTTCTTTTTCAAAAGCTGAAATGATAATTTCAAATTGACTAAATGAAGAAGTCAATGTCGCAAATAAGAATAACAGTAAAAATAACGTTAAGAATACTGAACCAAATGCCATTTGGGCAAATACATTAGGTAATACGATAAATAATAATCCAGGACCTTCAGTAGGTTCTAATGAAAAAGCAAATACAACTGGGAATATCGCCATTCCCGCTAATATAGACACGATAATATTCATAATCGATACCGACATAGCTGACGTTGGTAAACTTTCTTTTTTACTTAAATACGAACTATAAGTAACCATACATGAGAATCCCACAGCTAACGCGAAGAATGACTGACCTAACGCATATAACACGCCTTCAGCTGAGAAGTCTTCAAAGTTGAAACTAAAGAAGAACGATAATCCTTCAGATGCGCCTTCTAAAGTTACTGCTCTCACAACAAGAATAATAAAGAATATAAATAATAAAGGCATTAATACATTATTTGCACGTTCAATACCTTTTTTAATACCGAAGTTTAACACAACAACATTCATTAAAATAAAGACAAACACACCGATTAATACAGTAAATGGCTCTCCTATAATTTGTTCAAAGACTTTACTGTAATTTGTATCATCAGATATAAGATTGCCTGTTAATCCCAATGCTGTATAAATTGTAATCCAACCACCTACAACACTGTAAAAGGATAATAATAAGAAACATCCAATAACACCAAGTCTTCCCGTTATTCTCCATGGTGATTTGGGTGCTAGCGTATCATAGGCAGCAACAGCTTCTTTGTTTGTTGCACGTCCAATGATAAATTCAGAAATCAACATCGGTAATCCGATAAATAATGTAAATATAATAAATAACAATAAGAAGGCGCCACCACCGAATTGACCTGCAACATAAGGAAACTTCCATATTGCGCCAATACCGATTGCAGCACCTGCTGATGCCATAATAAATCCTATCTTAGATGACCATTGATCTCTTTGATTGACCATGTTATCACTCCATTCAGTTCTTCCTTAATTGAAGTATAACGTAAATTAATCATCTACACAGTAAGAATTTTTATGACATTTGTTCTACATCTGTAAATATACTGCCCATTTTTCAGCAGCATTATTTGAAAACATTAAATCTAAATTATCTTGAGATTCTTGTGCGTGCTCTTCAGAAGCTTTGTACATTTCATCTTCGTATGCTGTTATCACATCTTCTAAATTGTCATGATTTTTAAATGCACGTGCTAATAAATACGCATCATATAAAGCTGTATTAACACCTTCACCAGCGAATGGACTCATAACGTGAGCAGCGTCACCTAACAATGTCAAATTCGATTGACGTTCCCATTTAAAACCAATTGGCAATTTATAAATTCTTCTAAACAGAACTTTATCATCGGCATATGAAATGTATTTTAACAGCTCTTTATCCCAATCTTTAAAATCTTGTAATAAACGTGATTTTAGTTGGTCAGGTGACAAAGCTTTATACGTATCTAAATCTTTATATGGCATGCGATAAGTGACATAAACTTTAATCGATCCATCACCGTTTAATTGTCCAAGTATAGCTTGATCCCCGCCAAGCGCCATTATTTTACCATTCTTATTAAAAGCAGCTAAATCTGGAAATTGTTGTTTCACATCAGAAATGTTTAGTTCGACCATTGATATGCCTGTGTAGCTGATTTCTTGCTCTGTAATAAATGGTCTCACTTTAGAAAAGGATCCGTCTGCACCTACTACAACATCAAAGATTTCACTCACATTATGATTAAAAGTAACTTTCACTTTATGATTATCTAACGTTTCGATTGCTTTAAATTCATAATGATAACGGATGTTTTCTGGATTAATTTCGTTAAGAATCATATCGCAAAGTTCGCCACGATCAATCTCTGGTCTTCCGCCTTCACCTTCAGCATCATCTTCAAAATACAATGTGCCATCTGGTCCAAGAATTTTTGTATCTTCGCCTTCAAATCTTGCCATACTTTTAAATGTTTCAATAAGACCAGCTTCTTTAATCGGCAATTGTCCTGATTCTTCGTGAATATCTAATGAACCACCTCTGTTGCCGTTAATATCACGTTCACCTTTTTCAAATATAGTAAATGGAATTCCTTGTTTTTGTAGTAACAAACCGAGCATTAAGCCACCAGGACCGCCACCTATAATTGCGACTTTATTATTTTTATTGCTTTTCAACATTTTTACCTTCTTTTTAATTTTTATATAAGTTTTTTGCTTTTTCTTTTGTTTCATTTATAAATGATTCGAATTTCGCTTTTTTCTCATCATCTTCCACTGCTTCTCTTCCTGCTAACATAATTTCTTTAAATAAATCTCTAAGTTGATTTCGTGCATCTTCCATTGCTTTAATATCAACATTTTGGAATCCTTCTAATCGTTTCGTAAATTCATCTTGATTGATGTTTTCATTTAAAAATACTTCGCCTTCATCTGTAATTGTATAAACTTTTTTACTACCATCTTTAGAAATTGATACAAAATCTCTATCTTCTAACATTTGTAAAATTGGATAAACAGAACCAGGACTTGGTGCATAGAATCCTTTAAATCTTTCTTCTAAATCTTTAATGACTTGATAACCATGTTTCGGTTCTTCTTTTAACATTTTTAAGATAATAAATTGTAAGTTCCCTTTCTTAAAGAAACGATCTTTTCCCGGATGACCGCCAAAACCTTTTCCAAAATCAAAGCCATCACGATTCATCATATGGCCTCTGTGATTGTTAAATCTTCCCTCAAAATTTCTTCTAAACATATAATCACCTTTCTCCTTTTCGATATATCGTTATATTATCCGATATATCGAAAAGAGTCAAGCGATATATCGAAATAAATTTTATCGACATCTTTTCATACAATATTTTTACAATTTTATGTTATTTTCATGGAATTCCCTAATACTGAGAATGCTTCTCATATAATATAATTGAGATATATAGAAGGTAACTATTTTAAAGGAGGTCATTACATGATTACTAAAGAGCGTCATGTTGCTGATGTCGTAACAGATATTCCAAAGTCTGCTGATATTTTCCGTAAATACGGTATCGACTTTTGTTGTGGAGGTGATGTATCCATTGATCAAGCTGTGTCTAATAATAAAAAGGTCGATTTAGAAACATTGTTAAATCAACTCAATAGCATACCTGTCGATCAACAAAATGGTGGAATTGATATTAAATATTTAGATGCTGCTTCACTTATTCAGTACATTCAATCTCGATATCATGAAGCATTGAGAACTGAGTTCCAAAACTTAACACCTTATGTTACAAAGTTGGCTAAAGTTCACGGTCCAAGTCATCCATATTTATTAGAACTAAAGGACTTATATACTAAATTGAAGTCTGCATTATTAGAACATATTGACGAAGAAGATCATCAGTCGTTCCCTAAACTTTTAGATGTATCAGCAGGTAAACAAGTTAATCAATTAAACGAAACCATTAAATCCCTAGTTGATGACCATGACGAAGCAGGACAATTATTGCGAGAGATACGTGCCATCACAAATGATTACCAACCACCTCTAGAAGCATGTGGAACATGGAGACTTGTCTATCAACGTTTAGAACAATTAGAACACGACACACATGAACATGTTCATTTAGAAAACCACGTATTATTCAAGAAATACAAACATCTACTTTAAAAACTTTTTAAAGGAATGATTCATTATGAAAAAAGAAGCTGGACATACATTTTTAGCAAAGTTAGGTAAGAAACGATTAAGACCTGGTGGAAAAATTGCGACAGATTGGCTCATTAAAAAAGGCCATTTTACGAGAGATAAATATGTATTAGAAGTTGGATGCAATATGTGTACGACAGCTATGCAAATTGCGAAAACTTACGGTTGCAGAATTGAAGGTGTCGACTTAAATGCTAAAGCTCTAGAAAAAGGCATTAAAAATGTATCATCTGCAAACTTATCTCATTTAATTAATGTTCAAAAAGCTAATGCGATGAACTTACCATTTGAAGATGAACAATTTGATATCGTATTAAATGAAGCGATGCTTACAATGTTGCCAATCAAAGCGAAAGAACAAGCATTAAAAGAATATTATCGTGTCTTGAAACCTGGCGGCATCGTATTAACACATGATATCGCAATTATTAATGTTAAATCTAAAGATGAAATCATCTATCATTTAAGTGATGCCATTAACGTGAAAGTAACCCCACTACCAACAGCAGAGTGGTACAAACTTTATCAAGATGCTGGTTTCAAACAAATAGAATCGCACATCGGCACATTAACACTTATGACACCTGCTGGCATGATACGAGATGAAGGTGTTCTAGGTACATTTAAAATTATTAAAAATGCCTTAAAGAAAGAAAATCGATCTATGTTCTTTAATATGTTTAAAACAATGAAACGATATAAAAAAGATATGAATTATATTGTTCATGCTGTTAGGAAATAACCGTCTCAACAGATATAATAGTTATAATATAACTATTAACTGAATTGGAGATGTAAACATGAAATTAAATAAAATGGACCATGTAGGTATTATCGTTGAAGATTTAGAATCTGTTAAAGCATTTTTTACTACGTTAGGATTGGAACTGATCGGAGAACAAAATATTAACGGTGAATGGATCGACAATATTTATGGTGTAGATGCTTTAGAAGCAAGTATTGCTATGATGAAAGTTCCTCACGATGAAACAGCTATAGAACTCATACAATTTCGTGACCAATCATCAACGACCAACAAATCTATACATTTCCCAAGAAATGTAGGCGCTAGTCATTTTGCATTTTCAGTTCAAAATATTGAACAAGTTGTAGAACAATTGGCCGCAACATCTTCCAATGTGATTGGAGAAATTACGCAATTCGAAGACATGTATAAATTGTGTTATATCAAGGGTCCAGAAGGCATATATATCGAATTAGCTGAAAAACTCAAATAAGTTATGGTAAAAACATTTTGGAAATCAGGATAAATGGTTTCTAAAATGTTTTTATTTGTATTTTAGTGGAATATTATATATAATAAATGTAAAAAAATAGGAGGTTGATAGATGGAACTCACACGCTATAATAAGGCAATCTTTGGTCGAATAGATGCCAATCAAGACACCCAAGAAATTTATCGACAAATCCAAGGTGAAGAAGGTGAACAAATTGTACAACAAATGTTAGAACAAGAACTTAAGTTAAATTATGTACATAACATTGAATTAAATATAAAGAACAAAATTCAACTCGATTTCCTCATTGTAGATGATGATATGATAATCAATTTAGAAGTCAAACACTATAAAGGCGACTACTATATCATCGATAATCAAATGAAAAATAGTTACGGGAATATATTCCAAACCCCTTTTTTACAAATGAAAAGAGCCGAATATGAACTCGAACTGATTAAATCACATCTCAATATTAAACGAGATATAATATCTTATCTCGTCTTTACAAACCCCACATTTACACTTCACTCTGACATACCTAATCGTAAACAGGTACTGTTACCAACAGAGTTACACAAAATTCCAAAGCTATTTAATAATTTTAAAGTAGACGAAAATAGAGCCATCCTCAATAAAATCAAAACACTTAAACAAGATTTTTCGAAGACCTACCCTAGACATATAATTCCATTCGAACAAATCAAACCAGGCTTAAGATGCCCACATTGCCGTAAAATCAACCAAATACAATTAGAAAAACGGATGAGATTCGGTCATTGCATGTATTGCTCAAGACAGATACAGAGACAGTTACTCTACTTAGAAAATTTAAAAGAATTATACGTATTAAAAAATGGGCCGTTTACATTGAAAGAAGCAGAACTGTGGTGTGGTGCGGATGCGCATGCTATCAGAAGAGTATGTAAACGTCATTTTAAAAAGAAGGGGAAACATAAAAGTTATTTTTATTTATAGAATAGTACCTTCTTAATCAAAGAATTTGGGCTCTTCTTGGCTTTACTCCTACTTTAAGCCAAGACTTAGGCGATCTCTTGGCTTTACTACCTCTTTAAGCCAAGACTTGGGGGATCTCTTGGCTTTACTACCTCCTTAAGCCAAGACTTAGGCAACCTCTTGGCTTTAATCCTGCTTTAATCCAAGACTTAAGCGATCTCTTGGCTTTACTCCTGCTTTAAGCCAAGACTTAGGCAATCTCTTGGCTTTACTACCTCTTTAAGCCAAGACTTAGGCGATCTCTTGGCTTTACTACCTCTTTAAGCCAAGACTTAGGCGATCTCTTGGCTTTACTACCTCTTTAAGCCAAGACTTAGGCGATCTCTTGGCTTTACTACCTCTTTAAGCCAAGACTTAGGCAATCTCTTGGCTTTACTCCTACTTTAAGCCAAGACTTGGGCAATCTCTTGGCTTTACTCCTGCTTTAAGCCAAGACTTGGGGGATCTCTTGGCTTTACTACCTCTTTAAGCCAAGACTTAAGCGATCTCTTGGCTTTACTACCTCTTTAAGCCAAGACTTGAGCCCAAATTTATAAAATGACTATATGTTTTCCTATATTTCTAATTTTGAAAAGTGAATCTACTGATCCCCCATCCCCCATAGATTCACCCCCTCTCAAAAATAAAAACCATGGTATCAGCACCCAAGCTGAAACCATGGTTTTCTTCATGCCCACCATATATTATCTAACGATTCGTTTATATTCACTGTTTGTAAATTATGTGCTGCTTTTTGGAATCCTTCTTCTACTGACATGATTGGGTCTTCATGTTCTATACTCACGACATAATCATATCCATTGATTCTCAATGCACTAATAATATCTCCCCATACTTGTGGGCTATGTCCATAACCGACTGTTCTGAATGTCCAAGCTCTTGATTGAACTGAACTATACGGTTGCATATCTGTTAATCCGTACATATTGACATTTTCTTGGTCGATATAAGTATCTTTTGCATGAAAATGATGAATCGCACCAGCTTTACCTAAAATTTTAATAGCTGCTATCGGATCAATGCCTTGCCACCATAAATGACTTGGATCTAAGTTCGCACCAATAGCATCGTTTGTCGCTTCTCTAAGTTTTAAAAGTGTATGTGGTGTATGTACTGAGAATCCAGCATGTAGTTCAATCCCTATTTTAACGTTGTGGTCCTTAGCAAACTGCGCCGCTTCTTTCCAGTAAGGTATCAACTTCTTCTCCCATTGCCACTCTAATATTTCTGAGTATGCTTTTGGCCATGGTGTTACTGGCCAGTTTGGATGTTTAGCGTCTTCATCTGATCCTGGTATACCTGAAAATGTATTAACAACTGGGACACCTAGGATTGAAGCTAATTTTACCGATTTAATAAATGTCTCATGTGCTTGTTTAGCATGTTCTTCATCTGGTGAAACAGGATTATCATGACAACTGAATGCACTGATTTCTAATCCACGTTTCTTTATAGCGTCCATAAATGCTTGTCTCTTACTTTCATCTTCTAACAATTCATCTACATTACAAAAATGGTTACCCGGATTCCCACCTGTACCGATTTCGACCATTTTCAATCCAGATTCTGCAACATGATCTAACATTTCTTCAAACGTTTTATCTTGAAAAAGTACTGTAAATACACCAATTTTCATATGTAACACCCCTTATTTTATTTTAACACTCGTTACTTGTTCACTACTTTCATAAATTGCATCTATTAATGCACTCACGCGTCTAGCTTCTTCAGGTTTCACGACCAACGACTCTAGTCCTAAACAACTGTTCACAAAGTTTAAAGTCTGACGTTCTGCAGCAATATTTTCATTATGATCAGCATATGCTTGTTCGTTGAAAAATGTACCAAATCGAGGTTGATAAATTTCAAATGGATAAAGGTTAATGCCTCCATCTACACCAGACATACTTAAGTGCATTTTATCTTCTTTAATATTCGCAGACCATGAGCATTCAAACTGCATCGTTGAACCATCTTCAAATGTTATAAATGATGAAACATGGTCATCTACTTCAAATGTTTCATGATCAAATGTTCCCCAATCATTGATTTGATTAGGTGTCTTACTCAAACGGTTGTATGTCTTACCTAATACTTCGACTGGTTTCGCATCTGTTTGTAACCATAAAGCAAGGTCTAATAAATGGCATCCATAATCAATTAGACTGCCTCCACCTTGAAGTTGTTTATTTGTAAACACACCCCAGCCCGGCACTTTTCTTCGACGCAATGCTTGTACTCTCGTTACAAGCGCATCACCTACAACACCTTCATCAATTGCACGACGGGCTGTTATTGCCGCATCTGTAAACCGATAATGATAGCCTATTGCGAGCTCTTTACCGGATTGATTTGCCGCTTCAATCATTGCATCACATTCTTCGCGATTCATAGCCATTGGTTTCTCACAAAATACATGTACACCTGCATTTAACGCTGAAACTGTTATTTCTGCATGAAATTTATTCGGAGTACATATGACGACCGCATCTACACTTTTAAACATCTCCCCATATTCAGAAAAGACATTTGGAATTTGAAATTGTGATGATACTTTTTTAGCGAGCTCTTGATTGATATCTTGTACACCAACAATTTCAACTAAGTGATTTAATTTTTGTAAAGCTGGTATATGTCTGTTTTGTGCGATACCGCCGACACCTATAACACCTAGTTTAAGTTTATCCATAAATATAATCTCCTATTTTATTTCTTGCTAATTTCTTCTAAAGGTTGTGCATTACCATATTGATGTTTTGGTGTGCGATCATTTTTCGCCCACTTAACAGCATTTTTAATAACTTGTTGAATTTCTTCATTATAATAAGTAGGGTAACTTTCGTGTCCCGGTCTAAAATAAAAAATCTTTCCGTTTCCGCGCTTAAATGTCGCACCACTTCTAAACACTTCTCCACCTTCAAACCAACTGATAAATACTGTTTCATCTGGTGCCGGTATATCAAAGTGTTCGCCGTACATTTCTTCTTTTTCTAATTCAATATATTGCCCTAATCCATCTGTAATTGGATGCGTTGGGTCAACTACCCAAAGTCGCTCTCTATCATCTGCTTCGCGCCATTTTAAGTCACATGTCGTACCCATCAAACTTTTGAATATTTTAGAGAAATGTCCAGAATGTAACACGATAAGACCCATACCATCTAGTACACGTGCTTTTACTTTTTCGACGATTTCATCTTTCACTTCATCATGTGCTTTATGACCCCACCATAACAAGACATCAGTCTCAGCTAATACTTCATCCGTTAATCCGTGTTCTGCTTCATCTAATGTTGCTGTTTTAACGTCGTGCTCTTCACCTAAAAATTCAGCAATTACATTGTGAATACCATTAGGATAAACTGCTTTAATTTCTTCACTTTCTACTTCGTGTCTATATTCATTCCATACTGTTATGTTCATTAATAAAACCCCTTTTTAGTCAAAATATACTGCTTTACCAGTCTTAGCTGATTCATAAAGTGCTTCTAATATTTGTGTAATCACAATTGCTTGTTCTGGTTTCACAACAGGCTCTGTATCATTAAGAATACTGTCAATCCAACTACGTGCCTCTACTTCAGCTTCATCTACTTTTTCGCCTTCATAAAAATCAACGCCTTTATTCTCAAGTTCTACTTGCGTTGTATATAAAGAACCAAAGTCTTCTCCGTGGATTCTTAAGCCATCTTTCATATCGGCACCACCTTCAGTACCAGATAATGAACATTTTGCTTCATCTACTTCTAAAGAGTTTAACGCCCAACTTGATTCAAGCATGATTGTCGCACCATTTTTCATCTTAATAAAACCGAAAGCTGAGTCCTCTACTTTGAACTTTTCAGGATCCCATGGTCCCCATGCATTAGCTGCATTTTCTTTCTTACCTAACTTATGGAAAGTTGAACCCATTACTGATTCTGGTTCGTAATTATCCATCATCCATAATGTTAAATCGAGTGCATGTGTCCCTATATCAATTAAAGGACCACCACCTTGTTGTTCTTCGTCTAAGAAGACACCCCAAGTCGGTACTGCTCTTCGACGAATAGCATGCGCTTTTCCAAAATAAATATCGCCTAAGTCGCCACGCTCTGTCGCTTTATGTAAATATTGACTGTCAGGTCTAAATCTATTTTGATAACCAATCGTAAGTTTCTTGCCATTACGTTTAGCCGCTTCAATCATTTCTTGCGCTTCTTCTGTCGTCTTAGCCATAGGTTTTTCACACATAACATGTTTACCTGCATCTAATGACGCAACCGTTAATTCCTTATGAGAACTGTTCGGTGTACATACATGAATGACATCAATAGCATCATCCTTTAAGAGTGATTGGTAATCTTCGTAAACTTTCGCATTATCTGTACCATATTCCTTAGCTGCTACTTGTGCTTTTTCAATATCGATATCACAAAAAGCAACAATGTTCACTTCGTTTATTTTTTGTAAACTCGGTAAATGCTTACCATTCGCAATACCACCACAACCAATAATTCCTACATTCAAACTCATATGTACAACCCCTTTTATGTATTTATGCTCAATTTAATAACATTAAGCAATCGCTTACATTTTTGTTTATATAACTATGTTAAAATAAAAAACAATAAACACCAACGAATAACACTTGCAAAGACACTTATATTTTACATCTGAATATATTTTCATAAGTTAAAAATATTTTCAGTATGATAAATAGAAAAAGCAAGTGAATTATTTGAAATAAAAGACCAAGACCAAAATCGCAAATTATAAAAATACCACCTCATTTATAACTGATTAAATCAGTGAAATGAGGTGGTATTTATTTTTATTTTATTTATATCTTCACTTCAGTTGTTTGTGTGTATGAATGTTCTCCGAGGTTAATCATGGATTCTGATATATTTCGTGAATGGTAACCAATTCTTTCAAGAATTGATATCATGTCGATATATACAAGGCTACCTTCTGGTGAACATTCGCCAGAGCTTAATCTTTTGATATGTTTTTTACGTAAGTCATGCTCTAGTACATATGAATCTTGGCTTCGCTTAACAACTTCGTCTTTTTTAAGATTGTCATAAACATCAAATACTTCAAACGTTTTTTCATATGAAATTTTTACATGATCATATAATCGTTCAATGCTTTCTTCTGCTTTTGATGAAATTTGAATATCAGCTGATTGTTTCTTCTGCAATTCTTCTAAGTATGATTCTGTTAAAGTTGATACTTTCAATATTGTTCTATTAACATCATATAAAACAGATAGCCTTTCAGCATCTTTAGCTGATAGTTTTTTCTCAGATAATTTATTTAAATATTGACGAACATTATCATACATATTATCTACTGCAAGGTGTTTATCTTTATGCTTTTTAATTGCTTTTTCATCAATATTTTCAACATTATTCAACATTGAAACAGTCATTTTACCGATATTTTGAATTTCATCTTGAGCCTCTTGAAGTGCGATACTAGGCGCTCGATTAATTAAATTATTATCAAGATATTTCGGTTTATATTTTTCATTTACATCTTCACCAGGAATGATTTTCGTTACAATCCAAGCTAGTGCGAAGATGAATGGTAACTGTATAATTGTATTTGTTACATTGAATGTTCCGTGTGCAAATGCTATAACCATTTTTGGATTTAAATTCATAGCGTGTTGAATCCATTCCATTGTCATTTCGTAGAATGGTAATATTAATAGAAATACTGCTGCACCGATAACATTAAACATAACATGCGCCATCGCAACACGCTTAGCAGCGATAGAGCCAGCTAAACTTGCTAATACAGCTGTAATCGTCGTTCCAATATTGTCACCTAATAAGATTGGTAATGCACCATGCAATGAAACTAAATCATTGGCATAGAACCCTTGTAAAATACCAATCGTTGCACTTGAACTTTGAACGATTAACGTCACAAATGTACCTGCAAGTACACCTAATATCGGAGTAGAAGACATATCTAACATAATTTGTTTAAAGCCTTCTAAATTAGCAAGTGGTTTCACTGCACCACTCATTAATTCTAGACCATAGAATAGTGATCCAAATCCGAAGAAAATCATACCGATATTTTTAACTTTTCTTTTTTGAATGAAGAAAATTAAAAACGCACCTAATGCTAGTATTGGTAAAGCATACTCACCAATGTTAATCCCAATAATAAACGCTGTGACCGTCGTACCGATATTGGCACCCATGACAACACCTATTGCTTGTCGCATCGTCATAAATCCAGCACTTACGAGTCCAATTGTGATAACCGTTGTTCCTGAACTACTTTGTATTAAAATTGTCACGATCATACCTGCAAGTACACCCATAATAGGATTACTTGTAAATCTATTTAATATACTTCTTAATCTATCGCCTGCTGCTGCTTGTAATCCATCCCCCATTTGTTTAATCCCGTATAGGAAGATACCTAATCCACCGATGAATGTAAAAATCATTTGTAAAGCCGAGAGTTCCATAACACACCTCTTTAAAGTTATTGTAACCATTGTGAATAATAAACTATAATTGTTAAGCTAATGTAAATTTTTAATTAACTTTTATTAAAATTATGATTATTCTTTGCTACTTAATTTTTAAAAGGTTTTCATTATAGATATCTGGCAATTATTTATTAAATTGTTCTTCTATATTATGATGCATTTTAAAAATCATCATACGTTCACCTGTTCGTGAACTTAAATCTGTATGGAAACTTTTGACGTCTTGTTGTGTAATTTCAAATATCATTTGATATAAATGATCCATATCTGATTCTACTAATTTTGAACGTGTACGTTTTATACTCAGTAAACCTTCTTGCGTTTCACAAACGCTATACTCTGCAGGTGTAAGCACACCTTGTAAATCAACAATAATCATATCTCTAATAATATCTGTCTTTACAGATAGAGATCCTCTACCTAAATATTCTTTTTCCCATTGTGTAATGGCTTTACTAATTTTTGATTCACATGCTCCTTTTGTCATTTCCATATTTGTCTCTCCTTAATGCTTATTTTGCTTTATGTTAAATATTCAGCAATTGTTTCAATATTGCTTTGATTAATGGTCATACCGTTTATTGTAATACCAGATGGTATAAGTGGATGATTAGAAACTTGATGAATACTTTGTTTAATACTTTGGTGAATATCACTTTCACCATTTAACCATTCATGAATATTGTCACTACTAAACTCAGGCTTACAGTTATTAAACAAGTAATCGAGTGTTTTAATTTTTTCTGTATGACTTTTAACACTTTCAGGTAATGCGATAACCTGTTTATCGTCTGACTTTCTAATGATATAAATATTCTCTATATCATATTCATAAATCGCGATAATAATAGATCGCATCACATCACCATATGCATGCGAAATTTCTGCTTGATAGCTTTGTATCGACATAACATGATTAGGGTTGAAATTTAAAGATTCAACAAGTTGGCTTTCTAGATGTGTATTTAAATCAGATAGTATGAGTATATTTTTTTCATCATTCATATTATACATCCTCTCGAGTCTAGGACATAAATTGTTGTCCTGCTCATTTATTTACCATTTATTTACCATTTATGCCATTCACCATTTTCATCTATACTTGATAGCAATAACCAATCATTTTTAACTTTTGTGTTAAGCGCGGTATTTTCATTGAGTAATTTACGAATATAATCATTCGGCGCTTGTATTACAACTAATAATCGAATCGGTGCATGATAATATTCTCCATCAGCTTTCATGACTGATTGCCAAGGAAGACCTGTCAGTAAATCACTACCATTTCCTTGCATAACACCAATACCACTCGTCACCGTTTGTGTGATTTTATTGCCGCTTCCGTAATAGTAAGGTGCTACCGTTGAAGCATAATATTGTAAGTTAATCCATTGTGCAACTGTCGCTGGACCACTTAAAATTGTATTTAAAATTTCACCGTCATGATCTTTCATCCAGTCATAATTATGCAGAAATGCACGACCATTTAATTGAGATTGCTCTGTTAATGTTCTCTTACCAATAACAAACGTTGCATTTCTAGCTAATCCCCATTCTGGTCGGATTTCACTCCAGTCACTTGCTAACTGTTCTGCTTTAGTTGTGGATTGTGCATTTGAATGTTCCATGCCCGGAATATCTTCAAGTCTTAAACGATTTGCTTCTTGACTAGCTTTAGGCAAAGCTGATTTTAATTTTTCTAAAGCACGCTCAGCTTGATTCGAGAGTTCGGGTACATAAAGCCATTCTAATTGATCTGTTGTCGTGCTATGTTCAGCAGCAACAAAAACTGTATCTTCCGGAATTATAATGTTATTGCTTTTGAGTCCTTCTCTAACTTCAGGCAAATTACATAAAGTCGCTAATACTTTTCCATTAAAACCACTCGCTGATCCACCACACGCGCCACAATCTAATGAAGCTGCATAAGGGTTGTTTGCACTATGACTACCATGTCCGCAAATGACAACTAATGGCGCAAAATCTTCCGTTAAATCCATTAATTTCAATGCTTCTCGTGCGTAAGTAAGCTGTTCTTGTTTCGTAAACCCAATAGGTAAATCACCAAACCGATTTGACGCATAATCTATAGAAAGTTTCGTTTCCGGTTTATTCATAAGATTTTTATTAAATCGATTGACCAAATCTCCCGTACGTTTAGGCATAAAGCTTCTCGCTATCGTTTGTACACTTAGCCATGAACCTGTTAGTTCTGGAAGCAATAGACTTGGTAATACATTTTGTTTCATTTTTTTAAATGTATAAAATATTGACGAAATACTTTTTTTCTTTTCAACGTAATGATTGGATTGATGTGCATCTTCGTATTCATAAATCTTATGTTGCGGTTTATTCATTACTGGTAAAGCATTGTGTGTATGTTGATGTCCGAGTTCACACTTTTCAATTGGTAGTCCAAAGAATCCTGCAATACCAATCGTTTCGAAAGGACCTTCCATTTCTAATTGTTTTCTAAAAGGTTCCGACCGTGTATCAATACAAAAAGCGAGCTGTGCCTCGACAAATGCTTTATCATCTTCATGATGGAAATGAGATTGAATTTCACTTTGTAATTGTGACCCATACGTATCTTCCCAAGCTTCTAGCAATAATTTATGTTGTGTAATGCGATCAAATTGATGCGCAAATGTTACATAATCTTCTCGTTCACCTTGAGATAATGCGAACCAATTTTCCAACGTTAAGATTCCACTTTCAAACCAAGATAGCACTTGAGACATATCTTCTTCAGTATGTTGTTGCTCTTGAGCATGTTCACTCATCAATGTCCATTCCAAAGCCAATCTTATGGCTAAATAATCCGTCAGCAAGTTTAAACGTTCGTCTTTCCAAAGCATCATACCTGCCCATCCTGGTAAAGCCAACAAGTGTATTTCAAGATATGATTGTACTTGTGCTTCTGATATACCAAGTTTGTCTAAACAACTTTCAATTGTTTCAATAGATGTTGATGGTAGCATTTTTATTTTATGCCTTTCTGCCTTCGATAAAGATGGATCCAAATGAGCTAACCTTTTCCAATTTTTGAAGAAACCTTTACCATCTTTATGGATTGCCCATCCTGATTGATTATCATCAAGATATAATTTACTCCACTTAATCATTTGTGCATCCAACTTATCTAAATATGCCTGTCCAGAATATTGTTCAATACGCGTACTTAAAATAATGTCATCCTCTTTTTGTTTACTCAGTTCAACATTTTCTAATGATGTTCTTAATTGCTTTTGATCTTGTTCAGTAAGATTTACTTTGTGAGTTCTATTAAACAAGATACTTTCAGCGTATTCTCTTAACATCACTTTATTTAATGGCGTATTATCATTCGATAGCCATGCTGATAACCGTTCTTCTATATATTCCTGTTTAATTTCTCCTTTTTCAATTGCAGCAAATAATAAACTTTCATTCGGATACAAATCGACATTCTGTACCTTTTGAAACCATCTCGCGACATTTTCAAAAGTACAATCTTCTAGGCTTGCCCAAGGATGTCTTGCTGCAAATATATTAATAGGAGAAAGTGGTGTTATGACACGACTCGCCTCTTTAATTGAATATGTGATGTCATTTTGTGATTCAATTGTTTGCGTCATGCTGATAACCTCCTTTAAACTCATGATTTTTCAAATAGCGTGGATGTGTTTCAATATTTTGCACTTTCGATTCACCTAAATGCACAATCCATAAATATATAATCGTGACAATTTTAGATGAATGATTTCTTGCAACCCACAAGTTCAGTGCACTTCCTATTAAAAGCAATACAATCATGATAATGACTGCAAATATAGGTGTATGATTCACACTTGTAGCGTATTGATGTAACAAATCATGGAATAAATGATGTACACCAAAGTAAGATAAACCAACAATTAATAGTGCTAATAATCCAATGATTCTACCTAACTTGCCCTCACCATATGCGACAAGTTGCGTCCATGAAACAGACAATGACCAAGCTAATATAAGTGCACTAATGATTTGGTAACTACTTGTTGGATCCATAAGCCAAAAGATAATACCAATCATAATTGATAATAATCGACCAACTAGAACCCATATATAAGACACACTTTCATTTATTCTTGAAGGCATATCAAAAGTTCTTACAGCAGAACCAGAACGTAAAAATAGCGTCGCTTTAAATAATCCATGTAACATAAGATGAACGATAGCTGCTGAATAAACACCTAAAGCACATTGGATAAGCATAAAGCCCATCTGTCCAATCGTTGAACCTACTAACTGCCTTTTGTAATCCACATGTACTAAACTAATGCCCGCTCCCATCAATACTGAAATCGTTGCGATAATGATAAGTAACCCAATTATCCATTCATTTGTAAAAATCGGTGCAAATCTCGTTAAAATAACACCACCTACATTTACAATACCAGCATGCATAATCGCTGAAACAGGAGTTGGTGCCGCTACAGATTCTATTAGCCATCTATGAAATGGCCACTGAGCTGCTGGAATGATGACCGATATCACTAACATCAACTGAATAACCACACCTTGCCACGAATCAAATTGGTCAAGTTGGCTTTCACTAAATATAGTAGACTGTTGCCATTCACCCGTTACATTGTATATCAGTATAATCGCGATTACTAAAGCAACCCAACTAACGATAAAGATCATGCTAGTACTTTTCGCTAAACGTTTCGTAATGTGCCATTGTTTGTTTAAACCGATTAAACGCGTTAAACAAAATAATGTTAACCCCCATAATATCGCCATTAATCTTAAATCATTACTTAACCATGCAATCGAAGCAAACACTGTCATAAAAGTAAATAATGAAAAATATTTACGATACTGTGCATCTCCATCTAAATAACGTACGGAAAACCTTTGAATAATAAGACCAATACTCAAAATAAAGAGTGAGAGCAACCATGACAATTTATCTAAATGCCAAAATCCTATATATGTATTTCCGCTTGTCATACACAAGCCTATTAATGCGATAATCACTGGTATAAATGCGATTACTAAGTGAACATTAATATATGACTTTGCCACTTTTGGCAGTAAATATATGATGCTACTTATAAGCGCTAATCCAATTGAAATAAAAAATAATACTAATAAACCTGTCATGTCGGTCGCTCCTTTTCTGTTAAAAGCAATAAAAAAAGCCGACAATTTAAAACAAACCTCTCGTGCAGATTTGCTTTAATTGTCGGCTTCAATCAAACTAACGCTTACCGTTATTTTAATTGCTTCCTTATTATTTATATGTAATCTTTTTGAAATTTTTAATCGTGAGTCATTGCAACGTTTTTACTTTTTCAATTAGCCAATATCGATTAGCCACTTGCTAAAGTTTAGATGCTATGAAATTTTATATACTTTTATAACATATATTTATTTTCAACAAATGTCAATAGTTTGACTATTTAAAATATTCTATAGTTTCATTTATTCGTATTAATGATTATTCACTGTTAAAATAAAACAATATCTTAAACAAACGAGGAGATTAACATGAATAGATCAGACTTAATAGCACCAGAAACATACAATATTGTTAATGAAATCGAAAGACATGCAGTAGATGAAACGAAAGAAGCCATTATATTCGAAGATGTCGATGGCAACGTAGAAACGATTACGTACGCTAAACTTCTACAAAATTCAAATAAAGTGGGCAACATCTTTAAAGCACAAGGTCTTCAAAAAGGCGACAAAGTACTTATTATGATGCCACGCTCAATAAAAACATATGAAGTATACATTGCTGCACTTAAACTTGGGCTTATTATCATTCCAAGTTCAGAAATGTTAAGAACTAAAGACTTACAACATCGCATTACGCATGGTGAAGTCAATGCAGTCGTAGTAATCGATCAATGTACAGGCGAATTTGAAAATATTCAAGAATATGATCAACTCACTAAATTTATTGTAGGCTCTAAACAACAAGATTGGATTTCTATCGATGAAGCAATACAAACTGCAAGCTTAGAACTTACAGTTGATGAAACAAAACGTGATGATATCGCAATTTTATCATATACATCTGGTACAACTGGATTACCAAAAGCTGTTATACATACACATGGATGGGGATTTGCACACATCCAAACAGCGCCAAAACATTGGTTAAGTATTACAGACAAAGATACTGTATGGGCAACTGCAGCACCAGGTTGGCAAAAATGGATTTGGAGTCCATTTCTATCAATATTAGGTTCTGGCGCCATCGCATTTGTTTATAATGGTAAATTTAATGCAGCTAAATATTTGGACTTACTCGAAAAACATCAAATTAACGCATTATGCTGTACACCTACTGAATACCGATTAATGGCTAAACTGCCAAATCTTTCAGACTATACATTGAAACATTTACACAGTGCAGTATCAGCTGGCGAACCATTAAATAAAGAAGTCATCGAACAATTCAATCATAACTTCAACATTAAAGTAAGAGATGGATATGGCCAAACTGAGAATACATTACTTATCGCATTTTTAAAAGATACAGAAAGCAGACCAGGTGCTATGGGTAAAGCAATACCAGGTAGTTATGTAACCGTAATAGACGAAGATGGCGACCCAATAACTAACGGTGCCACAGGAGACATTGCCGTATCATTAGATTCACCATCATTATTCCAAGGCTATTTTAAAGACGAAGAACGTACCGAAAAATCAAAACGTGGAAACTATTATGTAACTGGAGACCGCGCAAGATTAGACGAAGATGGGTACTTCTGGTTTAAAGGAAGAGAAGATGACATTATCATTAGTTCAGGTTATACAATCGGACCATTCGAAGTAGAAGATTCACTTACTAAACATCCGAAAGTACAAGAATGTGCAGTCGTCGCAAGCCCAGACGAAATCAGAGGCAATATCGTCAAAGCATTTGTCATTTTACAAAATGATATCGTAGGCGACGAAGCACTCGTCAAAGAACTACAAACTTACGTAAAAAGTGACGTCGCCCCATATAAATATCCAAGAGCAATCGAATTTGTATCCGAACTACCAAAAACTAATTCAGGCAAAATACGCCGCGTTGAATTAAGAGAAGCAGAAAAAGAAAAATATAATAAACAATCATAGGAAAAGAAGTATTGAAAAGTAGTGACTGGAGGACGAGACAAAATGTATGTCTCGTCTTTTTTTGTTTGAGATGAGATATGTAGAGATGTCTTGGCTTTACTCATCCATTAAGCCACGACTTCATACATCTCTTGGCTTTATTCACACGTTAAGCCATGACTTCATCCATCTCTTGGCTTTACTCATCCATTAAGCCAAGAATCCCCCACCTCTCCCACCAAATCTCCAACACACCCACCTTATACCATCAAAAAAGCATTCGACCGTATTATCGAATGCTTTATAAATATTATCTAACATATTCAAATATGCCAGCTGCTCCCATTCCGACGCCGATACACATTGTTACCATACCGTATTTGGAGTCTGGGCGTTTACTCATTTCTGACAATAGCTTACCTGTTAACATAGCACCTGTAGCACCGAGTGGGTGTCCGAGTGCTATTGCACCACCGTTAACGTTTGTCTTATTAATATCTAACCCTGCTTCGTTTATAGATGCTACTGTTTGTGAAGCGAATGCTTCATTGAGTTCTACTAAATCGATATCATCTACTGATAAATTTGTTAATTCTAATACTTCTGGTATTGCATAAGCTGGTCCTATGCCCATTAATTTAGGGTCTACACCTACTGCTTTAAATCCTACAAATTTAGCAATTGGTTTAACACCTAATTCTTTTACTTTGTCGCCTGACATCAATACAACAAATCCTGCTCCGTCTGTAAGTGGAGCCGATGTACCTGCTGTAACTGTGCCGTCAGCTTTAAATACTGTTCTTAATTTAGATAATGTTTCTAAATCTGTTTCTGGACGAATGAGTTCATCTTGTTTAAATATTTCTTTCGTCACATTTGGACCATTCTCATCGTATTTAACTTTATGCACTTCAATTGGTATAATTTCATCTTCAAACTTACCTGATTTTTGTGCTTCTGATGCTCTTTTATGACTTTCAACTGCATAAGCATCTTGTTCTTCTCTTGAAACTTTATATTCTTCAGCAACCATTTCTGCCGTTAGTCCCATAGGATAAGAAACACCTGTATCCGCTTCTTGTAACTCCGGATTATTTGTTGGCTCATTACCCCCCATTGGTACGGCACTCATTAATTCAACGCCACCTGCTACAAGCACATCTGCCTGCTTAGACATAATTTCATTTGCTGCTATCGCAATGGTTTGCAAGCCTGAAGAACAATAACGATTAACCGTTTGTCCAGGAACTTCATTTGGTAATCCAGCAAGTAATGCTATTGAACGTGCAATATTTTGACCTTGTAATCCTTCTGGAAAAGAGTTCCCCACGATAACATCTTGAACCATACTTCCATCAAATGTACCACCCACACGATTGAGTACACCTTTTAATACTTGAGCTGCAACTTCATCAGGTCTTTCATGAAATAATGCACCACCTGGTTTAGCTTTACCTGCTGCAGAACGTCCGTATGCTACTATATATGCCTCTTGCATTGATATCCATCCTCTCTTATTCAACACTTCATTAGTTACGTAATGGTTTACCTTTTTCTAACATATGCGTGATACGATCATATGTTTTTTCATTTTTGAGTAGAGATAAAAAGCCTTCTCGTTCAAGCTTTTGAATATATCGTTGATTAATATACGTATTACGAGGTAAATCTCCACCTGCAAGTATATGTGCAACTTTTAAAGTAATTTCGTAATCATAATCACTAATGAAGTGACCAATTCTTTGCGCATCTAGTTCAGCTTGTGCTAAAGCTTTAAAATCTCTGCCTAGCGCTGGATATTGAGCTTTAGGTTTAGGAATATAGTTTGTTTCAGATTCATATCTCGCTTTATTTAAAGCAACTTCAACACGTCTTTCTTTGTTGAAAATGATTGTATCGATATCTCTTAAATAACCATATCTCTTAGCTTCGTATGCATTTGTAGATACTTTAGCTAAACCGACATTCATTAATACTTTCGTAATCGATGCTTGTTTATCATCATTTTTATGATTTGTTCTAAGTACTCTATCTGCAAACTCTGCTAATCCACCACCTGAAGGTAATAGACCTACACCAGTTTCAACTAATCCAATGTATGTTTCACTCGCAGCAACGATAAATGGTGAGTGTAAGACAACTTCACAACCGCCACCTAAAGCTCTACCATGAACTGCAGTTACGATAGGTTTTAGTGAATATTTCATTCTTCCGAAACTTTCATGTAATTTATCAATTGCCGGACCTACTAATTCATCTACTTTCTGACTTTCATGTGCTTGTTTCATTAAGAACAAGTTTGCACCGACACTGAAATTATTGCCATCTGCATATATAACCATGCTTGTATAATCTTCTTGTTCTAATAAATCAATCGATTCTATTAAGTCGTTCGCAAAGCCATCAGATATAATATTATTTTTACTTTGAATTTTAAGTAATAATTGATCTTTATTTGCTACTGATAAATTAGAATCTTCTCTATTCCAAACTTCACGGTCAATAAAAGCTGATGTCGGTGTGACACGTTCGATTGATTCGCCTTCTTTATAGAAGTCACCGCTTTGTTGTTCGATCCATTCAGGTAATTCACCGAGTTCTTGTTTCATTCTATCTTTAACACGGTCAAAGCCCATTAAGTCCCAAAGTTGGAATGGTCCTTTTTTCCAGTTAAATCCCCATACAAGCGCACGGTCTACATCTTTAAAGTCAGTTGCAGCTTTAGGAACATTAATCGCTGAATAATAGAAATTATTCCTTAATGTTTCCCATAAGAATTTACCTGCATCATCTTCAGCATTAAAAATGACATCTAAATTGGATTTTAAGTCTTTACTAAATCTAGTAAGAATTTCGAATTTAGGCGGTTCAGGTTGTACGTACGAATCACTTTCTATATCGTAAACAAGTCTTGTCTTTTTATCTTTTTTATAGAAACCTTGTTTCGTTTTTCTACCTAACGAGCCATTTTTGACAAGTGTATCGGCAACTTTAGTATCTTTGAAATACGGTTGCTCTTCAGGCACTTGTTGGAGTCCTCTCGTAACAGTAACGGCTATATCTAAACCAACTAAGTCAGATAAACCATATGTTCCGGTACTCGGTCTACCAATTGCTCTACCCGTTAAAGCATCTACTTCAATAATTGAAAATCCTTGTTCTTCGCCACGATACATAATGTCATTCATCGTTTGTGTACCGACTCTGTTCGCTACAAATCCAGGCACGTCATTCGCAACGACAACACCTTTACCAAGTACTTCTTCAGCAAATACTTGTGTTCTTTCAACAATCGCATCTGACGTATTACGATTCGGAATGACCTCTACAAGTTTCATAATGCGAGGTGGATTAAAGAAATGTAATCCTAAAAATCTTTCTTTATCTTGATCACTAAATGCTTTAGATATTGCTTCAATTGGAATACCTGAAGTATTCGTCGCAAATATCGCATTATCTTTCGCAACTTGAGTAACTTGTTTCCATACTTGATGTTTAATATCTAATTCTTCTTTAACCGCTTCAATATAAATATCTGCATCATCTTCACCTATTAAATCATCTTGAAAATTACCGTAAGATAAATTAGATGCAAATTCTAAATCGAATAATAAAGGTCTTTTAGCGTCTGTAATTACATCATATGCTTTTTTAGAAATTTTATTCGGGTCTTTTTCATCGATTACTATATCTAATAATTTTACTTTTAAACCTGCATTCACTAATAGTGCAGCAATTTGGCTACCCATTGTACCTGCACCTAGAATGGTCGCTTTACTTATCGTCATAAAAAGTCCTCCAAATTCATATATTCTGAGTGTGTTTCATCTTGCTCAGTTAGCTTAAATAAATGCTGAATCTCCAGTTAATGCACGTCCAATTAACAGTGCATTGATTTCGTGTGTACCTTCGTATGTGTATACTGCTTCTGCATCTGAGAAGAATCTCGCAATATCATATTCAGCTAAAATACCGTTACCGCCTGTGATACCTCGACCCATTGCGACAGATTCTCTTAATCTAAGTGAATTCATCATCTTAGCAGTTGAAGTGGCAACTTCGTCGTATTCACCATTTTCTTGCATTCTAGCAAGTTGAGCACATATAGACATTGAATGTGCTAAATTCCCTTGCATCATTGCTAATTTCTCTTGGATTAATTGATATTTACTAATTTCTTTACCGAACTGTTTACGTTCTGTTACATAATCAAGAGTTGCGCGTAAAGCACCTGCTAAAGCACCCGTTGCCATATATGCAACACCTGCACGTGTAGAATAAAGTACTTTCGCAATATCTTTAAAACCATTTATATTTTGAAGTCTTTGATCTTCTTCAACTTCTACATTGTCTAATTTAATAATTGTATTTGGAATGATTCTTAAAGCAATTTTATTTTCAATCACTTCAATATCCACACCTGCTTGTTCTGGTCTAACAATAAAGCCTTTAGGTTTACCTGTTTCAACATCTACAGCATACACCGGAATAACATCCGCTAAATTTGCACCGCCAATCCATTTCTTTTCACCATTTAAAATCCATTTATCGCCTTCACGTTTTGCAGTTGTTTCTAACCCACCTGCAACATCTGATCCGTGTTCTGGTTCAGTTAACGCAAAGCATGTTCTTAGTTCATGTGATTGTAATTTAGGGATGTAGTATGCAACTTGTTCTTTACTACCACCGAATAAGAATGAATTATGTCCTAATCCTTGATGGACACCTAATAATGTTACTAAAGATACATCGAATCGTGCTACGACATAAGACATGAAAAATTGGAATAATTGACTAGGTGTCTTAGCACCTTCACGCCCTTCAAATAATAATGGATTTTGGAAATAGTTGAGTTTCCCCATATCATCGAAGAAGTCTTCTGGCACTGTCGCATTCACCCAATGTTCGTTGATTGTTGGACGATATTTTTCTTCTAATAAATCATCAAGTTGTTTTAAGAACTTGACTTCACCATCTGTTAATTGTTTCGAAATATTCAATACATCCTCTGGAAATAATGCTTTTAATGTTTCTAATTTTGTTGACATATATATGACCTCCAAACGTTATTAAAGCGCTTACATAATTCTCTAAAAAAATTTAGTATTCATGTTAGCGTCATCTTTGTTTATTGTTGAAACTTTCTCTTCATCATAGCTTTCACTTCTAACTTGTCTGGTTTAGCAGTTGAAGTTAATGGCATTTTCGTAACGGTTAGATAATTTTTAGGCACTTTGTAACTTGCCAAGTTTTCACGCATATAAGCATCTAATTTCTCTACGAAATCTGGATCTTGTTCATTAAGTAACACAGCAGCCGCTACAGTTTCACCAAATTTTTCATTTTCGTAACCTACGACAACACATTGTGCGACGAGTGGATGACCAGCTAGAACGATTTCAACTTCAGATGGTAAGACGTTCTCTCCACCTGTAATAATCAGTTCTTTTCTTCTATCTACAATAAATATATCGCCATCCTCATCTATACGTGCTAAATCACCTGTTAAGAAAAAGCCATCATGGAAAGATTCTTCCGTTTCTTTTGGTTTTTGCCAATAACCTGGTGTAACTTGTTTACCTTTAATCGCTAATTCACCAATTTCACCTACAGGTACGTCATTGAAATCTTCATCAAATAATCTTGATTCTACATACATAACTGGCTTCCCTATACTCATTGGCTTTTCAAGTGAGTTAGTAGGTGTATTAATCATCGCTAATGGTGCTTCTGTTAAGCCATAACCATTAATAATATTTAACCCCATGCTTGCAAATTTTTTCTGAACACCAGGCAATGGTGCTGAACCACCTTGAATAAGAAAATCAATATTGTCAAAGTTCTTCACATCAAAGTTAGGTGCTACTAACATGGCATAATACATTGTTGGAATAAGCGATAAGTAATTCGGTTTATATTTAGCCATTAAATCGTTGAGTTGTTCACCTTCGAAGTAACGATGTAATACGAGTGAACCACCCGCCATCAACAATGGAATCACTAAATCATTAAATCCAAATACATGGAACATCGGTAACGAAATAATAGATGAAAATCCTGAATTCACTTTATAAGTGAGTATCGTATTAATCGCATTTGATGTGAATGAATCATAAGTAAACATGACACCTTTTGGTAATCCTGTTGTTCCACTTGTGTACATTAATGCCGCTAAATCATCACGACCTACATCTACTGTCTTGAATGGTTTATGATTTTTAGGATTTACAAGTTCATCATATTCAGGTGAATCGATATCCATGTGTAAATAGTCATCTGCAATCCCTTGTAAACTACTTAAATGACGATTCGCATAGAATATAAACTTCACACCTGAATCTTCTATGACACTTTCAATTTCGTTCGGTTTGAGTCTCCAGTTCATTGGGAAGTATACTGCGCCAATCTTAAATGAAGCGAATAGTAAGTCAAGAACCGCTACATCATTTGGTGCAAATATCCCAACGACATCTCCCTTTTTAATACCTTGTTCTTCAAGATGGTTGGCTAAGTTCTCAGCACGAATATTTAAATCTTGATAAGTCCATTCTGTTCCTTTTAGTGGATCGGTAACTGCTGCCTTTTCTTCGTCATATTGCGCTCTTGTTTTAATCCAATCGTAATTCATATTAAACTACCCCCTTAATAGTTTGAACCATTGTCTTTAATACATTGTTGCAATCCTCCCCAATTTTCTTGATAAATTTGCTGATCCGTTACTTTAAGTTCTTCATCAATTATCGGTTGAAATGCTATATTGGCTAGAATATCTTTCTCTAAATCTAATCCAGCTGCAATTTCAATCAATTTCACACCTTCATCGGTTAATTGAAATACAGCGCGTTCCGTTACATAATAGATCTCTTGATTTAATGACTTAGCATAAGATGCATTGAAGTCCATATTATGCACTTGTTCAACAAATTTCTTTGCATGACCTTCTGTTTCAATAACTAAACCTTTATCATTCCAAGTAGCCTTACTTCCTACTACCATTGTTCCTGAGAAAATAATTTTTTGGACCGTTTGGCTAATATCTATGAATCCCCCACAACCATTCATTCTATCGCCATATTTTGAAACATTGACATTACCAAACTGATCCACTTCAGCAAAGCTTAAATAAGCTACATCTATGCCTCCGCTATAAATAAAGTCCCATGTCATTTCATGTCGCATCTTCGCATCTAAATTGTAATTTAATCCGAAGTTTTGACCACTTCCAATCATCCCACCAAACACTCCTGTATCTATATTCAGTTGAACTAAGTCTTCAGCTTTTTCCTCAACCAATAAATTCGATAATTCATTGTTAATACCAAACCCTATACTCACAACATTATCTACATTTAAAAATTGGGCAGCACGTCGTAAAATCACTTTACGTGTACTCAATTCATTAATTGGTTCAGGCATACTAAGTACTTTATATTCACCCGAAATAGCTGGGTCATAATAATCTTGAATGGTTTGTCTATGATGTTTTGGGTCATCATTTACACATACATAATCCACAAGCTCTCCAGGAATAAAGACTTCAGTTGGTTTGAAGCTACCATGTTGTACAATTTCTTTAACTTGTACAATAACTTTCCCACCATTTTGATGCGCCGCTAGAGCAGCACCATAGCCTTCTCCTAAGTGTGCTTCATGATGCATATAAATGTTCCCCTCGCTATCAGCGTATGTACCACGAAGCAATGCAATATCAACTTTAGGAAATTTATATTGTAAATATTCCTCATTATTAATTTCTAATAAAGAAACGATATCTTCCTTAGTCACATCATTGACTTTTCCGCCATCAAATCTAGGATCCACGGAAGTGTGTAAACCTATTTTAGAAATCATATCTGGAAATTTGGCTAACGAATTCCGATAATGTGTAGCTAACAATCCTTGCGGTACAAAATATGCTTCTACATCATTATTCTTTATCGCTTCTATCGTTTTAGGTGAACCAATGATAATACTCATAATGAGCCTTTTAACCATACCTCTACTCACAAATGAATCTAAATCATAACCATCACCACGATAATCACTAATATCATTCGCAACCATAAAAGTTAAATCATTAAGATTTCCATATTCATCATGAGCTTTAATCAAATGTTTTAAGACACTCACTGGTAAATTACTCACTGATAAAGCTGCCAGTGAAATAACATCTCCACTTTTTACAATGTCTTTCAAATCTTCGAACGAAATAATTTGCATACGATTATCCCCTATCTTTCATAATTACAATCATTCCATAAAAGACCTCCCCAATAAAATGTAAGCCCTTACATTAGTAAATATAACATAGTGTAAATATGAAAGAAAAGTAAAAAGGTATACGACAATATCTTTTTAATTACAAATTAGAAATAATTACAACTAACACTTAGTACCTCCTCACATACCGTAGTTGTAATATTTTTTAAAATAATTACTGCTCGTTCAGAACATACGTATACCCTGAAAATTATCACAAACATAAAAAACTTCATTATATCAATAAAATATTACGGTCATTAAATTACTCATGCATCGTATAATCAACAACATTGAAATACCAATCACCAAGCGAAAATATCACTTCTCACTCTAAAATAATTTGAAATTTTATTATTTGATAAATGAAACATTAACACACAAGTAAATAATTAGAAGAAATAGGTGGAGTGAACAATTCTAAAAGTAGGATTTCTTAAAAATTGAACGATTCATTTATACGCGCACGATATCTCTCAGTCTTCGTGCGATATGCCCTGATTCTGTACCTCAGCGCACGATATCTCCCAGTCTTCGTGCGTTACACCCTGATTTTATACCTCAGCGCACGATATCTCGAAGTCTTCGTGCGTTTAAACATAAAAAAGTCATTCCGACTTACCGGAATGACTTCTTTTTTCAAAATTATTTATTTAATTCTAAAGCTTCTGCTGTTTGTTTACGTGTTTTCTTCAATAATGCTGAGTCTTCAATTAAAGATTCTCCATACGAAGGGATGATTTCTTTAATTTTAGATTCCCATTTTTCCATATATTGAGGGAAGTTTTTCTCAATTACTTCTAAAGCTACAGATACTGATGTTGATGCTCCTGGTGATTCACCTAATAAAGCAATTACAGTATGGTCTTCTGAATTTACAACTTCTGTACCGAATTGAATAAATCCACGGCCATGTTCTTCTGTATCTTTAATAACTTGTACACGTTTACCAGCGATATGAATATCCCAATCTTCGTCTTTTGCATCTGGTACAAATCGACGCAATTCTTTCATACGATCTTCTTTACGTTGTAATACTTGTTGAATTGAATATTTTACAAGTGATAAGTTTTTAACACCTGAAGATAACATTGTCACAACATTACTTGTATTAATAGATTTAAATAAATCTAAGTTAGATCCATTTTTCAAGAATTTTGGACCGATTGCTGCGAATGGACCAAATAGCAAACTTTCTCTTCCTTGAATATAACGTCTGTCTAAGTGAGGTACAGTCATTGGTGGTGTGCCAGGTGGCTCTTTACCATAAACTTTGGCATTATGCTCACTTACTACTTTAGGGTTGTTACATACTAAGAATGCACCACTAATTGGGAATCCTCCAAGATGTCTACTTTCAGGAATTTTTGTTTTTTGTAGTAATGGAATGGCATGTCCGCCTGCACCGATAAAGATATAATCAGCAACATGCGTTTCTACTTTACCAGTTTCTAAGTTACGAACTTTAACTTCCCATTTACTATTAGAAAGTTGTTTAAAGTCTACTACTTCATGACGGAAATGAACTTGTGCATTTTCGTGTTTTTCGATATTTTTAACTAATTTACGCGTTAATTCACCGAAGTTAACATCTGTACCTTCGTCAATTTTACTTGCTGCAAGTGGTTCGTTTGAATTACGACCTTGCATCATCAAAGGCATCCATTCAGCTAATACTTTATGATCTTCTGTATAAGTTAAGCCTTCAAACATAGGTAGAGATTTTAATGCATCATAACGACGTTTTAAGAAATCTACATTTCGAATACCCATTACGAAACTGATGTGTGGTAATGGTCTAATGAATTCTTGTGGATTCTCGATAGCTTTGCTCTTAACTAAGTATGACCAAAATTGCTTAGAAATTTCGAATTGCTCGTTGATTTCTTTCGCTCTTTCAACATCAATTGAACCGTCCTCTTGCTCAACTGTGTAGTTTAATTCGCATAGCGCAGCATGACCTGTACCAGCATTATTTTTTTCATTTGAACTTTCAATAGCTGGTTGTTCTAATCTTTCGAATAACTTAATATTCCAATCTGGTTCAATATTTTTCAAAAAAGAACCAAATGTCGTACTTAAAATACCAGCACCAATAAGAATAACGTCTTTTGGTTGGTTATTATCCATTTTGATCACCTTTCTAAAATTTAAGATGTATTATATTCATGAATTGGGTATACATAAATATAATAGTCTGAAAGAATTGCAACTTTCTTTAAGAGATATCTTAATTCTTTATATACCAATTCTAAATCAATATTGTGTAAAAGTAAATCATAAGGTGTGCAGGTCATATGATGTGTTGTAAAAATACATTAAAAATTTTATTTGAGCAATCTAGTTGTAATTTCTACCGTGTAATAATACACTGATATTAAATAGATATTTGTCTCTTGCTTTGAATTTTGGATATTCATTATGCGTAATCAAGGAGGTTTTTCAAATGACTGTTGAAGGTAAAAATCTTATAAAAGTGAACCGACAGAATGAACAAAGATCTTCAGAGATTTCAGTTATGATTGAAGAAGGTGGATTAGGCGCTGATAATTACTATCAAATTATTAAGCCAAACGCGAGCCATAGGGAAACAGAAGAAAACATTTTCCAATTCGAAGATGAAGTTAATCAAAAAAGTGATTCTGATTTAATCGACTTACTTATTGTCAATGCACAGGAACATACTGCAGAAAATTACAAAGAAGCACAAAATATTATTAAAGCTGAGTTATTGAAACGAATGTGTTAAGTAGATTTATATTATGAGGCTGGACCATGATTGATTTGGTCCAGTTTTTTTATTTTACCGCCTAACACATCTTGTTTTACTTTTTTTAATGTTACCATTGCCTCTCTTATTGAATTAACCTCCTAATCATCATCCTTTTTTGTAAATATTTTGTAAAACATGATAGAATAGACTTCACCAAAGATTTTATAATATATTGAGGAGTTATTGAGTAATGATTGAACGACAAAGAAAAAGTACGAATTCAAACTCAATTCGTTATTTATATGGTTTAGATGGCTTACGCGCAATTGCTGTTATAGCTATCATCATTTATCACCTTAATCCTAAGTGGTTATCGGGTGGTTTTTTAGGTGTGGATACTTTTTTTGTTATTTCTGGCTATTTAATTACAAGCTTATTAATCTATGAATATCAACATACTGGCACGATTGACCTCTTACACTTTTGGAAGAAACGTATTAAAAGGTTACTCCCAGCAGTCTTATGTTTATTATGTATTGTTTTAATATATACCTTATTATTTGAACCGAGCATTATTAAAAATGTAAAACAAGACACATTTGCAGCTTTATTTTATGTATCTAATTGGTGGTATATTTTTCATCATGTTAGTTATTTTGATAGCTTTAAAGTGATGCCACTTAAACATTTATGGAGTTTAGCGATTGAGGAGCAATTTTATGTATTTTGGCCAATTTTATTAATGATGTTACTTCGCATAAAAAAATTAAAAAGACATTTCTTTTTAATTGTGTTTATAACTTCTCTTATTTCATTATTGTTAATGATCTTAATTGCTGAACCGAACGTTGATAATTCGAGAGTATATTTCGGCACTGACACTAGGTTACAAACTTTGCTATTAGGTGTTTTACTGGCATACATATGGCCGCCTTTTAGATTGAAGCAGCAAATTATAACACCGTTAAAAATAGGTATTGAAACAATAGGTTGTATTTCATTAGCGCTATTAATTTACTTTATGTGGACTGTCTCATCCAATAACAATTGGTTATACTTTGGTGGCATTTATCTTATATCTTTAAGTTCTTTACCTATCATTGCGAGCGCCGTTCACCCTAGTACGTTATTATCAAAAATATTAGGTAATCGATTATTGGTATGGATTGGACAAAGATCATATAGTTTATATTTATGGCATTATCCTGTCATAACATTTATCAATAAACATTTTGTTCAAGGGCAAATACCTATATATATTGTATTAGTTGAAATCATCCTAACGTTATTGCTAGCTGAAAGCTCTTATCGATATGTTGAAGTACCTATTCGAGTAAATGGGTTAGCATACTTCAAGCCTGGAAAATCACAATTAAAATCACTCATTGCTAAGAGTAGCATTACTTTAGTATTAGTTGGTCTTACGTTAACAATACTTTCAGGGCATTTTGATTATTTACAACAAACGCAACATCATCATGCTAAGACGACTTTTAAAGTTTCAAATCACGACCATAAGAATAGTTTGATATTACCTATTCCTAAAATAAATGTTAATAGCGAACAAACCATTAATCATAAAGGAAAGCATCAAGATAAAATGTTATTTATCGGTGATTCCGTCATGGTTGATATCGGGGAAGAAATACATAAGACATATCCAGGTGCAATTATTGATGGAAAAATAGGTCGCAATTTAAATGACGCTATTCCACTCGTTCAAGAAAAATACAATAACTTTAAAAAAGACAATCAAAAAGTAGTGCTCGAGCTTGGTACGAATGGTGATTTTTCATACGATGATTTGACAAAGCTCATTAAAATGTTTGGCAATGCGCATGTATATGTCGTTAATACACACGTACCAAGAGATTGGGAACAAAGTGTAAATGAGAAACTTTCGAAAGCAGCAGATTCACATAAGAATGTTCAATTAATCAATTGGTATCAAAAAGCTAAAGGCAATCCTGGATACTTTGCATATGACGGCGTTCATTTAGAATACAAAGGTGTACAAGCACTCGTGTCCGAAATAAATAAACATGTAAAATCATGATATTTGAAATTAACAAAAAACAGTCTAGAACCCTATTTTGTTCTAGACTGTTTTTTTCGTTTAGCTCGTATTGTTTCTTCTATAATTGAACCGACTATGAGACCGACTGAGATGATGATTTTTCCTA
Source organism: Mammaliicoccus sp. RAM2 (assembly GCF_045897195.1). Taxonomy (NCBI): domain Bacteria; kingdom Bacillati; phylum Bacillota; class Bacilli; order Caryophanales; family Staphylococcaceae; genus Mammaliicoccus; species Mammaliicoccus sp. RAM2. The sequence goes on from NZ_JBJNWI010000003.1 coordinate 288,712, forward strand.
TTAATAAAATCATACGAAATCATCCTTTAATATCATATTTGAGTTCTGAAACAAATATTTATATTTGTGCTAATAATCTATAAGATTGCATTCTATCCTCATGCGTTATTGTATTTGTACTTACCATGATTTCATCACATAGATATTCTGCTTGAATCGCTTGAAGTCTTGATTGAACGGTTTCGACATCACCTATGATCATATTGTCTTTCATGTCATAAACCATTTCTTTTTCTCGTTCACTTAACGCATCAAATGTCAGTACTTTTTCTTTTTTATCTTCACCTTGTGCTTTAGTTATTAAACTTTCTATAGCAAGTGCTTCCGCTTCTTCTTTAGTCTCAGCACATATGACAGATACCGTAACAATCACTTTAGGTGTTTCTTGATTTCTTTGCTCAAAATGTTCACGGTAACGATCCACAATTGCACGGCCATCTTGATCACTCATAAAAGCACCGTACACATAAGGCATACCATTTTTAGCTGCAAGTAAAGCACTTTTCTCACTTGTTCCCAATAACCATGGTGTTGGTGATACATCAGGTTGCGGTAACACATTTACTTTATGATATTCGTGTTCTAAAGGGAATTGCCCTTTCAAGAACATTAATAATTCTTCTAACAGTTCTGGTAAAGCCCACACCTGCTTTAAAAACTGCGTCGATAATGCATTAGTAGCTTCCGCTGAGCCACCTGGTGCTCTACCTATACCTAAATCAACTCTATTTGCAAACAAAGTAGCCAATGTATTAAACTGTTCTGCAACTTTATAAGGTCTATAATGTGGTAACAATATGGCACCTGCGCCAATTCTAATATGATTCGTATGTGCACCAATATATGAAAGTAATACTTCTGGCGCTGAACTTGCAAGGTTAGACAAACCGTGATGTTCAGTTAGCCAATACCTTTCATAACCTAAATCCTCTCCTAACTGTGCTAATGCCAACGAATCTTTAAAAGCATCACTGGCTGTTTGACCAGGCACAATCAGTGATTGGTCAAGTATACTCAATTTCATATTGCTCATCCCTTTTGGTCCTCTCGTATTTCTTTAAGCACAAGACGGTACACCGCAACTTGATTGTCTTTATATAAATTTGTTAAAGATGTTGAATAATTATAAATTTCACCTTTAAATTTCTTATCTTTATCCGGAATTTCTACATCAAAACGCCCTCTATATAATAAAACAGCAATATCGTGATACGCTTTACTCGTTACATTAAATTCAATTGTTACTTTATATAAACCATCTACAGTTTCATCTTCAAAATGTGTTAATGGAATTTGCGTTTTATCTAAATATATATTTTCAACCAATTATGTCACCTTCAAAGTTTATATTTATTATCTAACTTCAGTATAATATGTTGAAAGATATAATACATGCATTCTGTTTATAGCGCATGAATACTTGAATGAGTGTCTAATCATTTATTTGTCACCCATTCTTTAAACGCTTACAATATAATATGAATCTAAATGTGGACTTGAAATGTGGTGGGATTATTGTTAAAAAGACATGTGAAATTAATGAGACTATTACTTTTAAATCGTGATAGTTATTTAAACGGGACTGAAATAGCTGACTATTTGAATGTTTCAAATAGAACTGTAAGAAGCGATATTAAATATATTAATAGTGAAATTAAAGATGTCATTATTAGTACTAAAGGGCGTGGTTATCAACTAAATCACGAGTTGTATCAAGCTGAAGAGATAGAGTCTATTCTGAATCAATATACGGAAAAGAATGGTCAGACGCTCATCAAGATGGCTTATCAATTATTAATGTATAAGCAATCTGTTACCCTTGAGCAATTATCTGATGACTTTGCTTTAACGAAGAATGAACTTATCGATCATTTAAACCAAATTCAAGCTTGGTGTGAATCTTATGATGTTGTGATTAATCTTGTTAAAAGAAAAGGTATTACGGTAAGTGGTAATGAAATGGATATTCGCAACGCCATTCTTCATTTAAACCAACTCTCTACAAACAATGTTAAAGTAGAAGACTTTATTATGAATGAAATACCAAAAGCACATAGAGAATTAATGATGCAAATTATGGAACAACATTTAGAACATTACCATATTCAAACTTCAAAAGTGCATATTAAACAGTTGCTCGTACACCTTATTATCATTTTCAAAAGAATCCACGATACGACAGAGCAATGGGATATTAATCAAGAAGCTTTAGTCATTTCCCGAGCAATAATAGAAGACATCAACCGAAAGCTTAAATACACCTTAAGCGATGAAACAGCAAAGCTATTTTCATTTTTTATTAGCTATTATTTTGATAAATATGACCTCGGCTTTAAACAAATATTTATTCAAAGTTATATTGAACGCTTAATTTATCAAATGAACTCGAAAGTCGGTATAGATTTTATGCAAGATGCTGTACTTCGTGAAAATGTTTATTCGCATTTTAGTAGAACATATTTGCGTATCGTTAAGAATGTTTATATTAACAACCCGCTTACAGAGGATATTAAACAGCAATACCCTTTTGTGTTCAACGCATTATATGAAACGGTTCATTTACTTGAAGAAGATGCACAACTCAATTTAAGTGAAGATGAGATAGCCTTTTTAGCATTGCATTTTCAATCATCAATAGATCGTAATGTACAAGATCAATTTAATGTTGTCATTACTTGTTATTATGGACTGGGCATTTCAAGCTTGTTAGAAGCAAAAATTCAAAAGTTAAACCATAAAATTAATATTATCGATACGATTAAACTTGAAGATGTTTCAACATACCCATTCACTAACACAGATATACTTGTTACAACACACGACATTGATATGACACATCTACCTAGTAACGTACAAGTTGTTAAAGTATCGCCGTTATTTTCAGAAGAAGATGCACATAAATTTCAAACCATTTTAAATCAGAAGCAAAACCCTGTTTTAAACAACGACGCATTATTGCCTATCGATTTTCTATCAGTACCGATCGAAACAGACATACATTCTACTGTTGATATATTCCAACATGCAGAACGTTTGCTTAATCAACAACATGCTATATCAAGTGGGTATATTGAAAGTGCATTAGAAAGGGAGAAGTTCTCATCGACTTATATTGGAAACGGCATTGCTATTCCACATGGCGATCCTACTAAAGTCTTTAAGTCACATGTATTAATGTTTAGACTCCGCCAAGATATAGCATGGAAGCAGCATAAAGTTCATTTAGTATTTTTCTTATCTATTGCAGACAAAGATAAACAAGTAATGAAGAAAATCATGCACAGTATTGCTAAATTAACAGAACAAGATGTTACGCATTTACTAAAAATAGAAGATGAACCATTCAAACAATATATCATTGAACGTTTTAAAGAATAATTGCCACTACTAACGGCAATTATTCTTTTTTATGTTTTAGTGAATGCGTTTACAATTGAATTAAGAAGGAGCTGACGTTATGAAAATTTTAGCAATTACATCATGTCCAAACGGGATTGCACACACTTATATGGCTCAAGAAAAATTAGAACAAGCCGCAAAAGAGATGGGCATAGATATTAAAGTAGAAACACAAGGTGGTGTCGGTGCAGAAAATGTTCTGACATCAAAAGAAATTAGAGAAGCGGATGGTATTATTATCACTGCTGACAGACAAGTCGATTTATCAAGATTTGACGGGAAACGATTAATTAACGAAAGTGTTAGAGAAGGTATTCACAACCCTAAATTATTAATCCAACGCATCATCGATCAAGATGCACATATTCATCATGAAAAAGGTGGCAACAAACAAACTCATGATGACGAAGAACAAAAAAGTGGTCTACAAATGGTCTACCAACATTTAATGAATGGTGTTTCATTCATGGTGCCATTTATCGTAGTTGGTGGTTTATTAATGGCCATTGCTTTAACTTTAGGTGGAGATACAACACCAGAAGGTCTTAAAATTCCTGATGATTCATTCTGGAAATCTATTGAAAATATTGGTAGTTTAGCATTTAGCTTTATGGTTCCAATCCTAGCTGGTTACATTGCAGTCAGTATTGCTGATAAACCAGGTTTAGTACCAGGTATGATTGGTGGCGCAATTGCTGCTGATGGTAGCTTTTACGGAAGTGAAGCTGGTGCAGGATTCCTAGGTGGTATTGTCGCTGGTTTCTTAGCAGGTTATATTGCTAAATGGATTAAAAACATTAAAATTCCTAAAGCAATGGCACCTATTATGCCAATTATCATTATTCCTATTATTTCTTCAATTATTGTAGGACTTATTTTCATATTTGTTATCGGTGCGCCGATTGCAAGTATTTTTGAAGGTTTAACAACATGGTTAAAAGGTATGCAAGGTACAAATAGCATTATCTTAGCACTTATTATCGGAGCTATGATTGCATTCGATATGGGTGGCCCAGTTAACAAAGTTGCGTTCTTATTCGGATCAGCTTTAATTGCTGAAGGAAACTATGCCGTTATGGGTATGGTTGCAGTAGCTGTATGTACACCACCAATTGGTTTAGGTCTTGCTACTTTTATCAATAAACGTAAATTTAATAAAGGTGAAATTGAAATGGGTAAAGCATCATTTACGATGGGATTATTCGGTATTACTGAAGGTGCTATTCCATTTGCCGCACAAGACCCATTACGTATTATTCCTGCAAATATGATTGGTGCAATGGTCGCAGCAGCCATCGCAGCTATAGGTGGCGTTGGAGATAGAGTTGCACATGGTGGTCCAATTGTAGCCGTACTTGGTGGTATCGATAAAATACTATGGTTCTTTATTGCTGTCATTATCGGAAGTAGTGTTACAATGCTTGTTACACTTTTATTGAAGAAAAAAGAAGCAACAGTTGCATCACCTGAAATGGAATCATCTAATAGTGGTATGACAACATCATTTATGGGATTAGATGAAGATGATAACGATCAAAAAGAAATATCCACTTCAAATGATGAAACTAAACCAGATTCAGAACAAGTCTTTCATGAAAAAGTCATTATGATAGAAGATGCTGAAATGTCACGAGATGATGCAATAGATAAACTGATTCACAATTTAAAATATCACAACTTTATAGACGATGAAGAAATGTTAAAAGAAGCTGTATTGAAACGCGAATCAGAATCAACAACAGCAATCGGTATGAATGTAGCCATCCCGCATGCTAAATCAAATGTTGTCAAACAGCCTGTCGTAGCTGTTCTGAAAAACAAACATGGTGTTGAATGGGAAAGTTTAGATGAAACACAACCTAAAATCATCTTCTTAATTGCTGTACCAAATGATAGTAGTGATACACACTTGAAGTTATTACAAAGACTGTCACGTACACTTATGGATGATGAAACAAGAGAAAAATTAATCAACGCTGAAAGCACAGAAGCTATTTATCATATTTTGAAAGAAATTTAATTTAAAAAGCCTGGAACGAATTTGTTCCAGGCTTTTCTATGTCTTATAAATCTAACTGCATTGCTCTATTTCGTGATACTTTTCACCTATCTTACGTGCTGCTTCTCTTCCACCCATAATATTTCTAGCGAAAGGTCCCAATTCTAAATCAGCTAATCCACCTGATACGAATAAATTCGGCAGCCATTCCAAATGTTTGCTAATTTCAGGATAACCACATTTATTGAGTGGTGCTTCATACTCATGAATTAAACGATTTAATATCGGTTGTGTTAATAAAGTATTATCAAATCCTGTTGCCAACAATATATGATCATAATCAATATGTTTCCCATCTACTGTTATGATTTGATGATTGTTAATATAGTCTAGTTCATTGAGATGTATCGTTAGTCTGCCCTTTTTCACATATTTCTTTAATCTAATGAACAACTCCTGAGGCATAGAACCTTTATGACGTTCTTTTAAAACAATATCCATCTTTTCTTCTGGATCTATCACTTTTGAAAAGCTTGCCATATTTTTAGGTCCTAACCATCCTGGATCAGCATCAAAATCATGAATTTCTAACGGCTTATTCGTCCATAAATGTACATGTTTTTCATCATCATGATAAATTAATTTTAAAGCTAAATGTGCAGCTGATATCCCACTTCCAACAACATGAGAACTTTCATTAAATTGAATATTTGCATCTTCAAAAATATGTTGTACATCTGGTGCATGCTCATATATTTCTGGAACCTTTGGCTTATGATTACAACCTGATGCGATGATGACATTCTGTGTATATATCATCTCCCCTGATTCCAATACGATACACCAATTATCTCGATATTTCTTTATATCTATTGCAGTATCTTTAACATGACATTCATGTAATCGGTAATATTCAACTTGTTCCGCTGTATGGTCCATAAACATATCTCTTTTCGGCCTTTTATACTTACCATAAATACCACCTGCATAATCCATTTTCTTAAAATATTGTTTTAAATGAAAAGGATTTGGGTGAACATGGTGTACGATTGGAGACCTTAAATAAGGCATACTAATATTCTGTGTTCGATGGTCAAATTGATGACAGAACACATCGTGCGGGTCAATAATTGTTAAGTCTTTATTTTTTAATCCTTTAACTTTTAATTCTAATGCTATCGTTATAGCGTGGATGCCACCACCTACTATCGTCCACTTCATCTTATCACCTTCATTTTATAAATCGTAATCAATACGTTTTATATCATAACCGATTTTACCTATCATTTGCAACTGACATTTAAACAAACTTGACATCGATTATTAAAAACTATACATTGATAGTAATTAAATAGATGCACTAGGGGTGTTTTTTAACTGAGATGAGGATGAACTCGAACCCTTTGAACCTGAACTAGATCGTACTAGCGTAGGAAAGTGTTTGTGAAATGAATTTATAGGGATGACTATGCCCTTTTTATAAATATCTTTGTTTTTACACAACTTTCTTACGAGAAGGTTGTGTATTTTTTTATTTAAAATTCTATATGGGAGTGTTACATATGACAAAGACTATATTAGTAACAGGTAGTAGTAGAGGATTAGGCGCAACAATCGCACGTACATTAGCATCTGAAGGACATCAAGTCATCATTAATTATCATAATAGTAAAGCGTTAGCAGAACAGTTAGTTGCTGAAATTGGAGCAGAACAAGCGATTGCTATTCAAGCGGATGTGACGAATCGCGCTGAAGTTGATCAGTTAATTGATGAAGGTACGAAACATTTTGGAAAAATTGATGTCGTCGTCAACAATGCCTTAGTTAACTTTAAATTTGACCCAGTAAAACAAAAAGCATTCGTCGACCTTGCATGGGAAGACTATCAACAACAAATTGATGGCACATTAAAAGCAGCATTTAATATTGTGCAAAGTGTTGCACCTCAATTCATTGAAAGAAAACAAGGTGCGGTTATTAGCATCGGTACGAATTTATTCCAAAATCCTGTCGTACCTTATCACGAATATACAACTGCGAAAGCTGGTTTAATTGGCTTCACGCGTAATATCGCTGCTGAATTAGGTCAACATGGCATTACAGCCAATGTTGTTTCTGGTGGCCTACTCAAAACGACCGATGCCAGCTCTGTGACAACATCTGAAGTGTTTGACTTAATTGCTCAATCAACACCTCTTAAAAAAGTCACTTCACCACAAGATGTCGCAAATATGGTGAGCTTCCTTGCTTCTGATAAAGCAAGTGGTATAACTGGACAAAATTATACTGTAGATGGCGGCTTAACAATGAACTAGAATTCCAAAAGAGAGATAAGGAGAATAGAAATGCGTAATTTAAGAAGCGATCAACTCAATATTGGTGTCTTATTATATGGATGTGGCCATCATCAAGCAGCATGGCTTATGGAAGACTCCTCTATTGAACAGATTGGTGATATCTCTTATTATCAATCATTAGCACAACTATCAGAAAGAGGTTTATTAGATGCTGTGTTCTTTGCAGATAATCAATCATTCCCAGCAAAATCAGATAGTGAATTACCAGCATTCTGGTTGGATCCAATTGTGAACTTGACTGCTATATCACAAGTTACAAAACATATTGGTTTAGTTTCAACAATATCAAGTTCATTTTCAAACCCTTATACTGCGGCTAGACAAATTTTAACCCTCGATCATGCAACGAATGGTCGTGTCGGTTGGAACTTAGTAACATCCATGACAGATATAGAAGCCCAAAATCATAGTATGAAAGCTTTACCTCAACATGATGATAGATATCATAAAGCACAAGAATTTGCTGAGTTGATGGACAAATTATTTACATCTTGGCATAAAGAAGACTTCGTTCATGACCGTCATAACAATAAAGTGATTAACCATGAGCATGTGCATGCTTTTCATCATTCTGGCAATTATTTCCAAGTAAATGGACCGTTATCCACACCGAGTAGCCCACAAGGCAAACCGGTCGCTATGCAAGCTGGTGCATCCAAACAAGGTATTGCATTAGCCGTCAAACATGCTGATGCTGTTTATTCAGTATCATGGAATTTGAAACAAGCGAAAGCTTATAGAAATAAATTAAATAAGGCCATTAGCGAAAGCGATACACCCGAGAAATATATTAAAGTCTTTCCAGGATTGGTTACTTATGTTGGAGAAACACGTGAAGAAGCACTACTTAAAAAAGAAAAATTAGATAAAGCTTTACCAATTGAAAATGCCATCAAACAATTAAGTACATTTGTTAGGCAAGATTGTTCGAAATGGTCATTGGATGAACCTGTCCCAGAATTGCCACCTGTAGATGCATTCGATGGTCCAGTAGGCAGATATGAAACGATTTTAGAAATTATAGAAGATACCAAACCTACAGTGAGAGAATTATTAGGTTATCTCAATGCAGGTGGTGGGCATCTCACATTAATAGGTACATCTGAAGAAATAGTAGATGAAATGGAACTTTGGTTTAAGTCTGGTGTTGCTGATGGTTTTAATCTAATGCCACCTACTTTACCACATAGTCTCGAAGATTTTGTAACATATATTGTTCCAGAATTACAACGACGCGGACTCTATAGAGAAGCATATTCAAGTCAGACATTTAAAGAACTTTTAAATGTAAATTAAAAAATTAAATAAGATAAATAAATGACAATAACAACAGAAATAGAACTAAACAACGTCGACATGAAGACTAATTCTGCAGCTAAAGCAGGATAATTATCATATTCTTGTGCAATAACTGAGCTGTTCACGGATGTCGGCATCGCTGAAGCAATAAATAATGTTTGAGCGATAATGCCGTCTAAAACCATGCATTTTATAATGACAAATGCGATAGCTGGTCCAACTACTAATCTTATAAAGATATAAATATAAGAAGATGACCATTTAAAATTAAGTTTAATATTAGCAATTTGTGCACCGAGAAGAATTAAAGCAATCGCAATCATAGCATCAGACAAATAACTGACAGTCGTCCACATGAATTCAGGAATTGGAATATGATTATAGTTTAAAATAATAGCAAGAACGAGTGCATAAATAATGGGCATCTTAAAGTAATTGAGTAATGCTTTAAGTTTACCTAATTGAACGGATTGAATTGCGAAGACACCATAAGTAAACGTGAAGACATTTTGTAGCGTTAATACAATAACTTGTGCAGACATTGCAAGTGGATCACTTTTAAATACAATATCATTTAACGGCGCACCGTAGTTACCAGAGTTAAAGAAGAGCACACTATTTGTTAAAGTCGTCTCTTTACCCTTATCTAAATTTTGCATTTTGGCGATAGCAAATGCGACGATATATAATGCAATTATGTATATAACGAAGAATACGATGATTAATAATAATAAATTTACTGCTAACTCAGCTTTGTAAAACTTCGCAAAAATAAATCCAGGCACAAACACATTGATATTTAATTTTGCGAGCGTACGTAAATCAAGTTTCACACGCTTTTGAAGAACATAACCTAACGCTGTCATTAGAAAAATCGGTACAACAACCGTTAGTAAAATATTGAGCATTTCAGACAAAAAGACACCCCCACGATGTATAAGATAAGTTTTTGATAGTAATATCATAACATTCTTAGATAATTGTTGGGGGCGTCTTTTTAGTATTGCAAATAATCGTGTGCTATATGTGAGAAAATACCAAAAAAATTTGTACCGTAATATGGGTTGAGATATGGGAAAGCATGGCGTTTTCTAGAGAGTGTTTATAATACATGAGTCCATATATGGTACCCGCAAATGTATTTAATACCATAATTTTCAAAATTTCTATAACAACATCTTTTTCTATTGTATTAACCAATGTAGGTATATGACCAGCTGCAAATATTAATGATGAAATACAAATCGAAAGAATATACACATACTTAGATTTACTTTTTGTAAGTTTTATCAATAGAAAAACTATAATATTCATAGAGCCAAATCTGATGATAATTTCTTCAATAACTCCACCATAACTAATACCACCTAACAATTGTATAGTTGAAGCTTTTTCATTAAATTCATTATTTCCGATAATAGCAAATAATAAATCTCCAAAAAAAAGTACTACACCAACTATCGCACCACTCATTATGCTCTTCAAGATTGTACTTTTAAAATCACTTTTATGATATAAAATTGACTTTAATCCGGTCTTATATTGCAAAAAATGACCAATCGTCAAACATATTAGACTTAAAACCAATGGATTAATCATTGATAATAATGTTAATTGAAAACTTGTAAAATCAGAACGAATATCAAGTAATTCCACTTGTTGTGCAACCAATTGATTGAACATGGGTATACTTAATAATAAACAAAACAAAATTACTAATAGATAAATAAAATAAGCTTTACCTTTACTCATAACAAACAACCCCTATGTAGATTATGAGTACACTATAGAATATGACGTTACGTAACAATCAAGCATAAAATAGAAAATACTATATTAGAACTTTAACTCACATCTTTTACAATATCGTGAGTTTACTGCCTCTTTAACTCACATCTCACCCAATATTCTCATTCCACTCATCACTCAATTTATAAAATATACATTATGGCTTCATGAACCTCTTTTTCTACACCTCATCATTTACATAAAAAAGAAGAATCTGGGACAAAAATTCATTTGCCCCAGATTCATTCACACTAGTAAATATAATGGTTTCATTATATTTGTATATGCTCGTAATTGAATTATATCATGCCTTCCAATTACTACCAACTACTTGCACTTATTACATTAAAATGCAGAAAAATTTATTATTATACATAATAGAATTTTTAGTAAATTCAGTTTATTTTATTGAAAACCATTTTCATTTGTATTATGATTTTATTTAATATGTTTTTTTTAGACATTATTTTATCCAACAAAGGAGCGTCAATCATGAGTGAAAATAGCAATCTTGTAACTTCTACACAAAATATAATTGAACAAGCTTTATATAAATTAGGATACGACGAAGGTCTTTTTGAATTGATTAAAGAACCTGCTAGATTTTTAAGAGTTCGTATTCCAGTTAAAATGGATGATGGATCTGTAAAAACTTTTACAGGATATCGATCTCAACATAACAGTTCAGTAGGACCTACTAAAGGTGGCGTCCGCTTCCACCCTGATGTAGATGAAAATGAAGTAAAAGCATTATCTATGTGGATGACTTTAAAATGTGGTCTCGTTAACTTACCTTATGGTGGTGGTAAAGGTGCAATTCAATGTGACCCTCATAGCATGAGTCAAAATGAACTAGAAAGATTGTCACGTGGATATGTTAGAGCAATTGCTCAAATCGTCGGACCAACTAAGGATATTCCTGCACCAGATGTATATACAGATGCTCAAATCATGTCTTGGATGATGGATGAATATAGTATTATGCATAAAGTTAACGCGCCAAATTTCATTACAGGTAAACCCATTTCTTTAGGTGGTTCACTTGGTCGTGAACAAGCAACAGCATTAGGTGCTGTGATTACGATTGAAGAAGCGGCTAAACGTAAGCATATTAATATCGAAGGTTCAAAAGTTGTTATACAAGGGTTTGGTAATGCAGGTAGCTTTATCGCTAAAATCCTACATGATAAAGGTGCAAAAATCGTATGTATCTCAGAAAGTCGTGGTGCTATATATGATCCAGAAGGTTTAGATATTGATCATTTATTAGAGCTTCGTAAAGAACACGGTAGAATCACACCTTTATTTGATAACATTATTCCGAACGAAGATATATTTGGAATTGATTGTGACATTTTAGTACCAGCAGCTTTAGCAAACCAAATCACCGCACAAAATGCAGGAGACATAAAAGCGAGTATAGTAGCAGAAGCGGCTAACGGTCCTACAACACAAGAAGCAACTCGCATACTAACAGAAAATGATGTACTTTTAATTCCAGATGTACTTGCCAGTGCCGGTGGTGTAACTGTTTCATACTTTGAATGGGTACAGAACAATCAAGGACTTTATTGGTCAGAAGAAGAAATAATTCAGTTATTAAGAACTAAAATTGTAGAAGCTTTTGACAAAGTATATGACATTTCACAAAAAAGAAAATTAGACATGAGATTATCAGCTTACGTTGTAGGTGTTAGACGTACAGCAGAAGCAACACGTTTCAGAGGATGGGCTTAATAAATAGAAAATTAAAGAAAATAATCTAAGTCGTGGCTTTACTCGGTACTTAAGCCATGACTTGGACGTTCTCTTGGCTTTATTCATCACTTAAGCCACGACTTCGTCTATCTCTTGGCTTAACGTCCCTATTAAGCCTTGAATCTCCTATTCCCCTTATATTTCATCCTGAATAGGTATCAAAAAAGCAGGAACCGCACTTGTGGTTCCTGCTTTTTACTATATTAACTATTCAAAGTAGCGATGTTCTTTAAGAAATTTTTCTGCGATTATAGCTGGCTCTTCTTTTTGACCGTCTGCTCTATAATTCAATTCTTGCATTTTTTTAGTAGATACTTTCCCAACCAATTTTTCTATAGATTTTTTAGCTGTTGGATTATTTTTTAAATAATCATTTGTTGCTAATGGGCTGGCGTCATAAGGTGGGAAGAAGTGACGATCATCTTCTAGTGTCACCAAATCATACGCAGCAATTCTACCATCTGTTGTATATCCAAGTGCTGCATCGATGCTCTTATTCTTCAATGCATCATATACGAGTCCTATTTGCATTGTTCTAATATCCTTAAATTCAAATCCGTATGCTTTTGAAAAAGCTGGATAGCCGTCCCCTTTTCTCTTAATCCATGTAGGATCACTTGCTACTCTTAGTTCATCTTTATGTTTAGCTAGATCCGAAACTTTTTTTAAATTGTACTTTTTAGCTGTTTCTTTAGTGACTGTAAATGCAAAGGTATTTTCAAATCCATATGAGTCAAAAAATGTTTGATCAAATTTCTTTTGGAAACCTGTTTTGACAGCTTTCTCAGCTTTTTTAGTATTTGTAATGGGTTCAGAGTTTAAAGCACCTACTAAATCAGTACCTGTATATCTTGTAGCAGATATTTGCGCATTATCATTTAATATCGCGTTATGTTCAATTACCGCAGAACCAAGATTATTTACAATTATCGGTTTTACTTGCCCTTTTGTATCATGCTCGATTTGCAAGCGAATCATATGCGCCATGATTTGAGACTCGCTTGTAGCAAGCGCCGTAATTTTCACTGTATCAGAAGATGCGCCACCTAAGCCTGGTAAAGTACAACCGCTTAATAATAATGTACAAATTAAAATTAAAGTAAGTTTTTTAAATTTAATAACGATTCTCCTCCATTTTATGTATATTTGTATAGTATTAATATTAGCATAAATTGTTTGATTGATTTTTCAGGTATTGGGAAAAAGATTTTGAAGCGGATTGTATAACAATGTTTAGTTTATATTCAATTATACAACTGCTATAATGTGTATTAAGATAAAATATATCATTAAACATAAAGACGCACGGAGGATAAATGAATGGACGACTCATTAAGAAGCAAAAGGAAGAATGAACATATTCAGCTGGCATTAGATACGTATTCACCAGTTAGTACTGATTTTGATAAAGTACAGCTTATACATCAATCCATTCCTTCTATTAATAAAAATCAAATTGATTTATCAGTAAAGTTTCCGCATTTCACTTTTAAATACCCTATTTATATCAATGCGATGACGGGTGGAAGTGAAAGAGCAGCAACTATTAACAAAGAGTTAGCTCAAATAGCTAAAGCTTGTAACATACCTATGGCAGTTGGATCTACACATTCAGCACTAAAAGACCCTAACGCTGAATCAAGTTTCACAGTAGTACGTGACGAAAATCCTGAAGGTCTAATATTTAGTAATGTTGGAGCAGATATTGAATATGCAAAAGCTAAGAAATCAATAGAACTTTTAAATGCTGATGCCTTACAAATTCACGTCAATGCACCTCAAGAACTTATAATGCCTGAAGGTGATACTGAATTTGAAAATTGGTTAACGAACATTCAAGAAATTCAAGATAATATTGATATACCAGTGATCATCAAAGAAGTTGGTTTCGGTATGAGTTCTGAAACGATTCAAAAAGTTAAAGATATTGGCATTCAATATGTAGATGTCAGTGGTAGAGGCGGTACGAATTTTGCGGACATTGAAAATCAAAGAAGACCATTAAAAGATATGGCATTCTTAAATCAATGGGGACAAAGTACTGTTCAAAGCTTATTAGAAGCACAATTATTAAATGCAGATATTCACATATTAGCTAGTGGTGGCGTTAAAAACCCACTCGATGCCATTAAGTCTCTTGTACTAGGCGCAGAAGCTGTTGGCTTATCTGGATATGTTCTCAAATATTTAGATGCTTATGGCGTAGAAGATACAATTGAACATATGAAACAATTTATAGAACAAATGCATGTCATTGCTAATTTATTGAATGCATCAAACGTATCTGATTTAAAATCAGTCAGCTATGTATTGTCTCCAGAATTACAGACATATCTAGAACAACGCGCGAAATCAATTAAAGCTTAATCATAAAAAACAGCTTTTCTTCTTGTCGAAAAGCTGTTTTTTATATGACTATAATATCTCAAACATCATTCATATTTTTCGCAATTTAATATTCATTTTCATTGTAAGTTAAAAGTGATAATATTAAACATATATATTAAACATATCTTTAAAGTACATGTGTACTTTTCTATATTGTACAACTTAAAGGAGAGATTATCATGTCTGATCAACATATACCATCTTTATATTATACGGAAGCTTCAAAAAGTGCTGTACCGCTACTTGCGCATGAACAGCACTTGCAAACTGTAACAGCTGAACCTTGGATCAAAATTTCTGATGAAGGTCTTCAATTAGAAGGTTTATGCTTTGATAGAAATCATAATCTTTTCTTATGTGAAGTATTTGGCGGAACTATTTTCCGCATAGATTTACCTGAGAAAAAAGTTAATACAGTATTTAAATCTGAGAAAACTAACCCGGCTTCTGTTAAAATACATAAAGACGGACGATTATATATGTCTTATTTAGGTGACTTTAAAAGTTCTGGTGGTATTTTTGCTACTGATGCAGACGGCAGAAATCCACAAAGTATCGTTTCTGATATCGATACAGAATATTGCGTTGATGATTTAGTATTCGATAGTAAAGGTGGATTCTACTTTACTGATTTTAGAGGATATTCTACAAATCCACTTGGTGGCGTATATTATGTCTCACCTGATCATCAAACGATTACACCTATTATTCAAAATATCGCAGTAGCAAATGGTATTGCATTAAGTACTGATGAACGTGTACTATGGGTGACTGAAACAAATGCGAATAGATTACATCGTATTTCATTGGAAGAAGATGGTGTAACAATCGAACCTTTTGGTGCATCTATTCCATATCATTTTACAGGTCATGAAGGTCCAGATTCTTGTTGTATTGATAGTGACGATAATCTGTATGTTGCTATGTATGGTCAAGGTAGAGTACTTGTCTTTAACAAAAGTGGTTACCCTATCGGTCAAATATTAATGCCAGGTCGTGACCAAGGGCATATGTTAAGATCGACACATCCTGCATTTATACCAGGTACAAATCAATTAATTATTTGCGCCAATGATATAGAACGTGGTGGCGATTCTTGGTTATTTATAGCAAAAGGCTTTGCAAAAGGTCATAATAGCTATCAATTTCATTAAAAATTGTAATTATTGCACATTAATTAGTTAAAGTTTTTGAATATATGGTGACAGAGCTTTATAATAATAAAGTGTTTAACAAAAATAAAATAAGAAATACTAAAGGTGATTGAAAATATGGCACAAATAGGATACGGGGAAGCAAATGGGAAAGTTATTTTAATAGGAGAGCATGCTGTTACTTTTGGGCAACCAGCAATAGCGATTCCATTTACAACAGGTAAAGTGAACGTAACTATCCAGTCACTTAACGCTGGTGATACTTCATATATTAATAGTGATGTATTTGAAGGAACGTTACAAACAGCTCCTGAACATATTAAATCTGTTATCTCAAGATTTATCGATAAACATCATATCAAAGAGCCTATAAATGTTAAATTCGAAACAAATCTCCCCCCTTCAAGAGGATTAGGTTCCAGTGCTGCTATGGCTATCGCCTTTGTAAGAGCAAGTTATGATTATATAGGAGAGCCTCTTTCTGACGAATTATTAATAGAAGAAGCAAATTGGGCAGAACAAATCGCGCATGGCAAACCTAGTGGCATCGATACACAAACGATTGTCTCTAATAAACCAGTATGGTTCCACCAAGGAAAAGTAACTACTTTAAAACCATTATCCATAAACGGCTATATGGTGGTGATAGATACAGGTGTTCAAGGTTCTACTAAACAAGCAGTCGAAGATGTCCACCAATTATGTGATCATAACGAACAATATATGCAGTACATAGAGCATATTGGTACGCTCGTATATGATGCTAATGAAGCAATCGAACATCATGATTTCACACAATTAGCACACGTATTTGAACGTGCACAAGAAAATTTACGCAAGTTAACAGTTAGTCATGACAATATTGAAGCATTACTTGAAATAAGTAAATTACAAGGTGCAACTGCGGGCAAGCTTACAGGCGGCGGCCGTGGTGGCAGTATGATTGTACTCGCTCAAAATCTCGACATTGCTGAAAAAATTGCAACAAGTGCTGAAAAATTCGGTGCTCATCATACTTGGATTGAAAATTTAGGAGGTTAACGAGATTGAATATGAGTGGTAAAGTCCGTGCGCACACAAATATTGCTTTAATTAAATATTGGGGAAAAGCCGATGAATCACTTATCATCCCCATGAATAATAGCTTATCCGTTACGCTTGATAAATTTTATACAGAAACAAAAGTAACATTTAGTCCTGAATACACGAAAGATATACTCGTTCTAAATGGTGAAGAAGTAAACGAAGAACAATCGAAGAAAATTTATCAGTTTATGAATCTTGTAAGAGAACGTAGTCATACTTCACACTATGCTTATATTGAAAGTGTCAATTATGTTCCTACAGCAGCAGGTCTTGCTTCATCATCAAGTGCATTTGCAGCCCTTGCTGGAGCTTGTAACGAAGCACTTAACTTAAATATGTCAGATAAAGATTTATCAAGACTAGCTAGAAGAGGTTCTGGCTCAGCTTCTAGAAGTATTTTTGGTGGATTTGCTGAATGGGATAAAGGTCACGACGACGAAACCTCATATGCACACGCAATCGATGCACAAGGTTGGGAAGAAGATTTATCAATGGTATTTGTTGTCATCAATAACCAATCTAAAAAAGTATCTAGTCGTTCAGGCATGTCACATACAAGAGACACATCTCGTTTCTACCAATATTGGTTAGATCATGTTGATGAAGATATTGCATCAGTTAAAGAAGCGATACGTAACAAAAACTTCAAACATTTAGGTGAAGTCATCGAAGAAAATGGCTTACGCATGCACGCTACTAATTTAGGTGCACAGCCACCTTTCACATACTTAGTACCAGAAAGTTATGAAGTTATGGATATTGTACATCAATGTAGAAAAGCTGGATATCCATGCTATTTCACAATGGATGCAGGTCCAAATGTTAAAATATTAGTCGAAAAGAAAAACCAGCAATTTATAATAGACGCTTTACTTAAATCTTTTAATAAAGAACAAGTTATTGCGAGTGATATTACAAACACAGGAATTGAAATTATTGAGTAAGGAAGAGATATAATGATTCAAGTCAAAGCGCCAGGAAAGCTGTATATTGCTGGAGAATATGCAGTAACAGAGCCCGGATATAAATCTGTCTTAATTGCAGTTGATCGATTTGTGACGGCCACAATTGAAGATACGAATTCTTCATCAGGATTTATCCATTCTAAGACTTTACATCATGAGCCGATTACATTTACAAGAGAACAAGACAAAATCATCATTTCTGATAATGATGCTGCAGATCAGCTTAAATATATTACACAAGCTATAGAAGTCTTTGAACAATTTGCTAAAAGTTCCAATGTCACATTAAGACATTATAACTTAACAATTGATAGTAACCTAGATGATGCATCCGGTCATAAATATGGTTTAGGTTCTAGTGCAGCAGTATTAGTATCTGTTATCAAAGCTCTAAATGAATTCTATAACTTACAATTATCAAATTTATTTATTTATAAATTAGCTGTTATCGCTAATATGAAATTACAAAGTTTAAGTTCTTGCGGTGATATCGCAGTAAGTGTTTATACAGGTTGGTTAGTCTATAGTACTTTTGATCACGTTTGGGTAAAACAACAAATAGAAGAAACATCTGTAATGGACGTACTATATAAAAACTGGCCAGGCTTACACATAGAACCACTTCAAGCACCAGAGCATATGGAAGTATTAATCGGTTGGACAGGCTCACCCGCTTCTTCACATCATTTAGTTAGTGAAGTAAAACGTTTAAAAGCAGACCCAACAATATATACACAATTTTTAGATCAATCACAGAAATATGTTGAACAACTAATTAAAGCATTTAAGACAAATAATATACAAGGTGTTCAAGATACAATTAGAAAGAATCGTACCGTTATACAATATTTAGATTCATTCGCTACAATAGATATCGAAACACCACACCTTAAAAAATTATGCGATATCGGAGAATCATACGGTGGCGCAAGTAAAACATCAGGAGCTGGCGGTGGCGACTGCGGTATCACAATTGTAGAAAACGATAGAAATAAACAAAAAATATACAATGAATGGTCGAGCAATGGCATTAAGCCACTTAACTTTAGTATTTATCACGGACAATAATATAAGTAAAGCTAGGACTTTGAACAAGTCCTAGCTTTTTTGTGGAAAAATATATGGTGAATGTTGCTAGTTAGAGCTATCTTGCAATATTCGGTCGCTCTATGTTGCTAGTCAGAGCTATCTTACAATATTCGACGGTTCTATGTTGCTAGTCAGAGTCGTCTTGATAAATACAAAGCTCCTATTTATCTTGTTTCACCTGTCTTGATAAATACAGTACCTCTGAACACATCTCTCATATTTCTTTTATTTATATTTATTCATCATTTCTTGGGAAATGTGACAATAATCGTCTGGGCATTTTTCTAAACGGTCTTGGTGTTCTTCTGCGCTTCGTACATAATTCTCTAAAGGTTTAACCTCAACTGCAATTCGGTCTGCATCACTTCTATTTGCTATAAATTGGTGTGCTGCTTCTAAATGATACTCTTCTTCACTATAGACACCTGTTCGATATTTTAACCCGACGTCTTCACCTTGTTTGTTCACACTATATGGGTCTATGATTTCAAACAAGTATGTCATCAAATCTTCTACTTGAACGATTGCAGGATCAAATACAGTCTTTACACATTCTGCATAACCATCGTATTCACCTTCAAGTGTACAACTACTTCCATTCGCCCTACCCGCTTCTGTCTCAACTACACCGGGTAACGTCTTTACAAAAGCTTGTACGCCCCATAAACAACCACCCGCTAAATATATCGTTTCCATAGCCAACTCCCACTACACTTTTATATTAAGTGTTTTTGATTAATACAATTTTATTATTAAATCGATTTTTAAGAAAGACTATATACTTAAACCATTTCAAATGTCGCCATCTATGTGAATATCTATCAAAATAATTATATTCTTTAACAACTTTCCAATTTCCTGGCAAAATATTTTTTAGTTCCACCACATTATTATAACCAAACTTAAATAATGGTTTACTAGAAAGCTTAGAGACAGACGGATGATGATTTGTATGTTTAGTCATAAACTTTGAACAAAATTCTGAAGCAATTACTAATTGATGCTTGTCAAATGACCGAGCAATTTCTTTATACAAAGCTTCAATTTCTTCTTTCTCAAAATACATTAACACACCTTCAAATATTATTAAAATTTCACTATCTTCTTTAATATGTACATTACGTTTAACTTCATCAATCCAAGTATAATCAAACATAGACTTATTAATCATTTTATAAAAATATGTTTCATTAAAAAATTGTTTTCTAAGATTTATACTTCCGGGCAGATCAATATCAATCCATGGAATATTGGTCAATTTCAATCGACTGAAACGCGTATCTAACCCACATCCAATATTGATAATAAATGGATGATTAGACTGTTTAATAAAGTTTATAACAATTTCGTCTAAAATTTCTGTCCTAATACTAATACCAAGCTGCGATCGCCAGTCCACATATGTATCAAGTACAAGATTATCTATTTCTTTTATTATTTTAACAGATAACGGATCATTGATTATTGGCATATCACTTAAAGTCTCTCTCGCCTTAGCAGCAAGTGGTATTAACATAGATTCAGGTATTCCTTTTAATTCTGACATACCATAGCCCCCCACTAGAATTTTAAATTTATTATTGCACATTGTTAAAAAATGTCAATTTAAACTTTTTATTCTTTTTAAGGAAGGATATTCAAATTATGATAAAATACAATAAACTAAAATCTAAAAAAAAATTGGAGGACTACTATGAAATTAATTGCATATAACGACAATTATTATGATAAAGTGCAGTCATATCAAATGGATGATTCACAACTTCAGTTTACAAAGTCTCCACAAGAAAATATTGAAGTGGCAGCACAAAATAAAAATAGACATTGCATATTAGGATTAACAGAAGATGATAATCTGGCTGTATTCTTCGTCTTGCATGAACATAGCGAGTTTACAAAGTACTTTTCAACACCTGACGAATCCACAATTTTTGTAAGATCATTATCAACAGATAAACGATACTTAAGACAAGGTTACGCAAAACAAAGCTTACAACAACTCAATCATTACTTATCAGAACATATGCCACATATAAATCACATTGCACTCTTAGTTGATATTCCAAATCGAATTGCATATGAGCTATATATTAAATTAGGCTTTGTAGATACCGGCGTAGAAATAAATAATGATGGTGATTTAACAATATTAATGGAGAAGCATTTATGAGAAGTTGATTAGCAACTTTTTCTACTTGAAGAAACTATATCCTCAACATAATTTATAAATTTTTCTTTTTCTTCAAAGAAAGGATAATGATTACTTTCATTAAATATTTCTAATTTTGCATTAGGCATGTTAAGTGACACTTCTTTACTAAACTCATATGGACATTGTGCATCATAAATTCCACAATATATATAAGCTCGAGTTTCTGTATCTCTTAATTGATTAGTAATATTATAGTAAGGTAGTTCTTCACTAAAATAATTCAGTCTATCTGACAATACTTTTCCACTTTGTTTTATATTAATCATTTCATAGTAAGCATCCTTTTGATGTAAAGACATCATAACCCATTCTTTATTTAATGCTCTTTTTTCTTCAATAGTTAATTCTTGGTTTTCTAGCAACTTGAATATTTCCATCAATCGATTATGACTCGGATTACCTTCATTATATATACTTTTTGCATGATTCATATACTCACCAGAAGCTGCGATTCCACCAGCAATAATTTCCTTTAAAGATTTAGGATATAAAATCGCATAATAGAGTGCTAAAAAACCTCCAGTAGAATGACCTGCCATAGTCCATTTCTTAATACCCAACTTTTCTTTGATACTTTCCAAATCTCGAACAGTATCTTCCATACTATATGTGCACTCTTTTGTACTGCCGTCTGAGCTACCAGCACCTCTAAGGTTAATTATATACACTGTATAATACTTACTTAATAATTGTGAAAAGTAATCACCATTTTCATTAAATTGACTATAATGGTGCGTATATATTAATGGTTCTCCATTGCCCTTTTTAAAGACTTCAAACTTACCCCTTTTAGCATCCACATATAATTTTTCAAACATTTTCTTCTCCCCCTTTAGTTATTTCTCCCCTATTTCTTAACTCATTCTTAACTATTATTAAATAACTTTTAACTGCCTATTTTTTTGGAATTTTTATATTATAATCAACTCATCAAATGATTGGAGATGGTTATATATGAAATTCAAAAAATTAATTCCTGTTACTTTATCTGCTGTTATTTTAGGTTTTGGTGCGATTAGTATTACTGATTCTCATCATGCTGATGCTAGAACGTATTCTCAAAATGGATTAACGCTTCATGATGATACGCGCTTACCTTTCCATACTGATCAAGATTTAGCTACTCTATTAAGTAAAGATACTGATGCATTAACTAAAAAGCAACTTATTGATTATTTTAAATTATTAGGCTTTAAAAATGTAGGACAAGTTATTAAAACTGCTGAAAAGCAAAACATTGATGTTTCTGTTTTTTATAAATATAGAAATCATAAAGGCTGGAAATAGGAAATAAAGAGTTGAATGGCATAATTCATGTCATTCAACTCTTTATGTGAATTTACATATTATGATTCACATACATTTAATTGTGCTTAACAACTAAACTTTTTTATACTATTTAAGAAATTTTACTTTTTTTATAATTGAAAGTTTGGTAAAATCTTAATGCATTAATTAATTTAATGGAGGAATACAATATGGAAAATATAGAGAAAGAAGAGTTATTACAAGATTTTAAAACTAAGCTTTTACGATTGAATACTAATTTTAAATTTCTATGTGGACATGTTGCTAATAGTAATGGTTATTCATTAAATTACCTGAACTTATTGTATTTTATTAGTGAAAATGAAGGTATGACTTTAGCTGGACTTGCCGAATCCTTAGACATGGATAAAGGAAATTTAAGTCGATTATTAAATGAACAAATTAGAGAAGGCTATGTAGAAAAGAAAATGGATTGTCAAGATAATAGAAAAATTCATGTCTTTATAACAGAAGTTGGTAGTGAAAAAATTAAAGAATTAAATAAAATATGTATCACAAATCTAGATCACTTGTTAAAAATATTACCTAATGAAGAATTTACGAACTTCATTTCCACTTTAGATAAATTAGACAATCATTTTAGTAATTATGCAAAAGTAATTAAAGACGGGGAACTCCAAGTTTAACTTCATAAAAAATAGTCAATATTACTCCAATTCGACCTCAAACTCACTTTTAAGAAAGATAAAAACGATTTCATATTATTTTACAAAATCAAACAATTGAAAAATGCAACTTTTTTGATACAATATAATGAGGATAAAAATGTGCATTCATATAAAAATTGTTCCATATCAACTAGATACTTTCAAATTGACATATCATATAAATAAAAAAAGAGAATTAGAGGAGATAAGAAAATGGATTATAGAGTACTATTGTTTTATAAATATACAACAATTACTGACCCCGAAACTTTTGCAGCAGAACATTTAGAATTTTGTAAAGAGCTTGATCTTAAAGGACGTATTTTAGTAGCAACTGAAGGTATCAACGGGACACTTTCAGGTACGAAAGCTGACACGGATAAATACATGGAACAAATGAAAGCAGACGAAAGATTTGAAGGTATTACATTCAAAATCGATGAAGCAGAAGGACATACTTTCAAGAAAATGCACGTGCGTCCAAGACCAGAAATCGTAGCATTAGACTTAGAAGATGATGTAGACCCTAGAGAATTAACTGGTAACTACTTATCACCAAAAGAATTTAAAGAAGCTTTATTAGAAGAAGATACAATCGTAATTGATGCAAGAAATGATTACGAATACGACTTAGGACACTTCCGCGGTGCAATTCGTCCAGATATAACAAGATTCAGAGATTTACCAGACTGGATTAAAGAAAATAAAGAACAATTTATGGATAAGAAAATCGTCACTTATTGTACAGGTGGTATCCGTTGTGAAAAATTCTCAGGCTTCTTATTAAAAGAAGGTTTCGAAGACGTAAGCCAATTAGAAGGCGGAATCGCAACATATGGTAAAGATCCAGAAACTAAAGGTGAATTCTGGGACGGTAAAATGTACGTATTCGATGAAAGAATTAGCGTAGACGTAAACCAAGTTGAAAAAACAGTAGTCGGTAAAGAATGGTTCGACGGCACACCATGTGAAAGATACATTAACTGTAGTAACCCAGAATGTAACCGTCAATTCTTAGTTACAGAAGAGAACGAACACAAATATCTTGGTGCATGCTCCCACGAATGTGCATCACACGAAAGAAACCGTTACGTAAAAGCACACAACATTAGCGAAGAAGAAAAAGCAAACCGCTTAGAAAACTTTAAATCATTAGTATAAAAAATATCACTAAATAACCCCCTTACTACGCAACTAGTAAGGGGGTTTGGTGATGCCTATGGAAATTATGTTATGTATTCATTATATGAAATATTCCATAATTTGTAAATGAGTAGTTTTTTAACTTCTATTTATTATTTAAATAAATGCGAGATGACATTACGTTCTTTATCTGATTCTACGTCCATATATTTATCAATGAGTCGTGTATCTATATTTGCGATTTCATTTAAAAATTTTGGACTTACTTTTAAGTCATTTAATAAAAATTCTGGTGTCATAACCTTCTCTTTAAAGTAAAAATCTAATAAACTATTTATTTTAACTGGTTTTGATAACTTGATTTCCTCATCAAGTGGCTCTTTTCGTCTATAACCCTTTTTATTTACAGATTCCCAAAAATATCTATTTTGAGTTTCAGTCAATAATCCTAAATAATAAGCTCTCAATTCTATAGATTGTATCGAAACAAACCACTTTTCTTTTAATATTTTCATATGATCTGGATTAGATTTTTTAGTAAGCTTATTAAAATCTTCTATAAACTCAGCTTCTGGTAATAAAAACTCAGCTGCAAAAATATTAGCTTCATTTTCTAATTGTTTATACTCCGCTTGTGACAAATTATCAAACTGAATGTGTCTGTGTAAAAGTATATGGCATAGTTCATGCGCTATATCAAAATTCCTTCTTACAGCTATGCCTTTGTTATTACCTAATATAATATATGGTATTTCACGATTTGACCAAAAACTAAATGCATCAGCATCATTATCAATATTTTTTTCAAATATCATGATGCCTGATTTTTCTAAATTAAACAATAAATGATTATTACTACAGTTTCCTAATAATTTTTTCCTACTTATACTTGCACATTTTTTTATAATTTTAATGCGATCTAAATCCTCTAAAGATTCTATCAAGTCATCCAACTCATCAATCAAAGCTTTTATTTCCATTAATGGTGATTTAACATATGCTAGTAAATAATTGGTTAAATTCGACACATAATTAGCCTGATAATGTTGTTTGTTTAATAACTTAGTAGATACCTTATAGCTCACAGCTCTGAACGCGATTGTTTGTTTTTCAACAGATTTTTCCTTAAGTATCTTAGGTTGATCACTTATAAAATAACTTGTTTGCACATTAAATAAGTTTGACAATTCATATATCTTATTAATTTCAGGCATCATATTTTTCACTTCATACTGCCATATAGCTTGCTCACTTACACTAACCTTTTCAGCAAGTTCTTTCCGGCTATATCCATTAAGTGTTCTCACACACTCAAGATTGCTACCTATAAACATTCTTTTCACCTATTCCTTAATCTTTATTAGATTCATCTTCATCTTCTTCTGTAAGACTATATCTAAATTCTTTTTCAATATCTACAATTCCTTCTTCTAACTCTCTATCAGATTTAAGCACTTCTAAATCTTTATAATCAATAAAATATTGTTCCTCATTTTTAATTAAATTCAATAAATAGTCAGTTAAATCCTGAAATAATACTGCAGTATTATCTTCCGGATTTGGGATCCATAATTTCACAGAATTTAACTGTCTCGTTATAACATCAATACCATATGTAACAATAGTAAATATATGACCATCACTATTATCTTCATTTCTAATATCATCAAAAAGTACTCTATCAGCATCAAGTTGATAAGGTTCTTCACTTATTGTTTTAATTTTTTCAAAATTTAATCCATAATTGTCATTCATTAAATCTTTTAAATATTTTTTCTCCTTAGTCTCTTTATCATTTAATGCATTCTTACCATAAGTGACATTCTTCTCATCAAAATACCTTTCATTCTTAAAGATAAAACTCACTTTCCTGTTACCCTGATTCTCAATTGTGTTGAATTTTAAAAATTTCCAAGCTGGCCCAGCATTTTGTTTAATAAATCCACAATATTCATCTATATGTCTATATACTTGATTCTCAATATGATTAGACTTTACGTGAGCATAAGCATCACTAATATACATTTCATTTTCTTTCTCTTTTCTAACCTCAATATAATCCTTATATCCTGCAACAATACCTTTTACAATTGAATCCAATAAATTAGAATTAATAGAAATCATATTATCACCTCTTGAAGTTTAAAATAATTATCTTCAATATACACTATAAAAACTGTAAATTCAAAGATTTTTTTAAAGTTATATAAGGTATTTTATTTTAAAATTAAAGTAATTATGTATTGATTCATGTTATTCTAAACAAACACTATTCGTCATTATCGACTTGGTAATCATTGTAACTTTTGATAACTGCTATATCTTGTATCGTCAACTTTCCCCTGTGTTATCCTATTGGAATACCGATACTTTATTCCACTAAAAAAACTCAGAAATCCTATTTATTAGATTTCTGAGTTTAATATATAATGAATCTTTAATTAAAACGAAATAACGCCTATTATTCCAGCAACAAATATCATAAACACTGAGGAACCTATTGCCCACTTCATAACAACTTTTTGGTTTGTACCATAATCTATGCCTAACATACCGACTAATAAATAACCGGCGGCGTAAAGCGGACTTAATACGTGTAATGGTTGTCCGAGTATCGATGCTCTTGCCATTTCAGCTTTTGCTACACCGAATTGTTGGGCAGACTCTGCTAAGATTGGCAATATACCATAATAAAATGGATCATTGGCCATAAAATATGTGAATGGCATACTTAAGATTGCTGTGATGAGTGCAAAGTGATTCCCCATTGATTCAGGAATAACATTTACTAATGCTTTTGCCATCTCATCTACCATTTCTGTACCATTCATAACCCCTGTGAAAATTCCAGAAGCAAACACTAACCCTACAACTGCTAATACATTGCCTGCATGACGTTTAATCAATTCAGATTGCACTTCAAGGCTTGGATAATTGATTAGTAATGCAATTGCAAAACCAATCATGAATAATACTGGAATTGGTAAGAAACTTGTAATCAATGCGATTAATAATAATATTGTTAAAAGTGCATTAACAATCACAATTTTTGGTCTTAATAATGCTTTTTCATCTTCATCTGTACCATTAGAATTATGCATTTCATCAAGTGTTAAACTTAAATGATTTTTAATACCGACTCTTTTTCTTTCTTTAACACCTAATACATAAGCTGAAAATACGGAAAATAGTATACCAGCTATCATTACTGGAATAATCGGTGTGAATACTTCTTCAGTCGTTAACTGTAGCGAAGAAATCGCTCTAGCAGTTGGTCCACCCCATGGTGTCATATTCATAACGCCAATAGATAGTAATGCTAACGTTGATAATATGTATAAGTTCATGCCCATTTTCTTATATAAAGGAAGCATAGCCGTAACGGTAATTATAAATGTTGTCGTGCCATCTCCATCTAACGCAACTAATGATGCTAAAGCAACTGTTCCAATAGTAATCTTAACTGGATCTCCTTTAACAGCTTTCATAATTGCTTCAATAACAGGATTAAATAATCCTGCGTCAATCATAACCCCAAAGTATAAAATTGCGAATACGAGCATAATACCCGTTGGTGCCACTGTTAATAGTCCATCCACCATATATTCGCCTAATTTTGAATAAAATCCTCCAATCAGTCCGAAAACTGTTGGCACTATAATTAATGCTGCTAAAGCTGACATCTTTTTGCTCATAATGAGAATCATAAAAATGATTACCATTATGAATCCAAGTATTGCCAAATTCATGATGTTGTACCCCCTCTATTGTATTTTATTATTGTAAGCGTTTTTATAAATATTCGCAATAGACTATTTTAAAAATTTTCAGAATATTAATTAACATTTTTTAATATAAAAAATACCATCCAAATATAATTTGGACGGTATTATGATTAATTACTTAAAGCTAATTTAATATGTGCTAAATGATGTTCTTCGTGCCATGATAATTTTGCGATTTTAAAGGCTACTGTTGTTTCACCATTATCTTCATGAATGAATGCGCGTTTCAGTTGTTCTTCAGATAAACTTCGTCCAACTGCAACTATCCGTTCATTAATACCTTCTAACATTCTAAGTGAACATTCGATAGGTAATTCATTATCTGGTAATTCAATCCATTTTTCTTGATCAAAACCAACTATTGTCGGCTTTCTATCATCAGTCAAAGCAATCTTCAAACGTTGATACATATTAAGTTGAGAATCAGCTATATGATGGACAAGCTGTCTAACTGTCCAACTACCTTCTCTGTACTTTTTCTTTAATGCTTCGTCGTTTAATCCATCAACAACTTTTCTTAATCGATTTGCGTAATTACCAATCTCATCTAACCACTGATTAATATCATTCATTGTTACTTTTTCAGGTAATTCTAATTCTCCAATTGGAAATCTTACATCCACAATAATCACCCTTTTCATTAGATTAAATTCACCTTTATTATAGGTTATATTTATGATTAATGAAAATTAAACATATCGTGTCGTGCGGTAAATTATTAATTTCCAAAAACAGGAACACCCATTGGCGTTCCTGTTTTTTTATTTATTTTGTAATTTTTACTTTACCGACTGAGTTGTCTTTACTTTTTGCTGATACTTCAAATTTCAAGCCATTATTCGGTAATAATACGCCTGCATCTTTTTGTCCTTGGTTTGAGTAATCTTGACTATCATCGAATACAGGGTTTTTCTTCGTTTTATTATCGTGTAGTTTATAGCCCTCTTCGTTTTTCAATTTTAATTTTGGTTGATGATCTAAACTAAATGCTGCGTCTCTAATTTGGAATTGTGTTGTTGCTGGATCATCAGCTACACCTTTCTTCTTCCAATTCAATGCATTTTGGTCAGCATCTACAACGCTTATGAAACCTTGTCCTTGATGAGAACTTACGTTGTTATCTGAGAAACTCTTATCAACGTACCAAACTGTTAAACCTTTGTTGTAAGACATCGTTCCGCCACCGCGTTTAATGTGTTGTAATCCTTTATCTGGTCCTGTAAAGTTTCTCCATTGTAATAAATAGTAGTTCTCATCATATCTATTACCATCACTTTGTTCGAAGCCTTGTAAATCAAATTTCGCTTTACCTTCTGCATTATCACTGAAGATGTTTTGTCCATCTTCTGAAGTTACTTTAACTTTATCGACAAACCAACCTGGGTTTGTTTCAAATTTATCTGTTACATATAAGAATCTTAATTTTACTTTTTTACCATCATATTTTGATAAATCAAATTTAGCATTAACATATCCTTCAGACTGACCATCAATACCATTACCTTGGTTCTGTCCACTCTCTGATGGGTCATCATTGTTCGTAATATTACCTGCTACGTTTTCCCAATTTTGACCATCGTCAGTAGATACTTGAACATAACCATAGTCAAATCCTTGTTCTATATCATACCAAGTCTTAAATTTTAGCGTACTTGATTTAGCAGAACTTAAATCTAATGCAGTTTCCATAGAATATTGAGAATCATCATCTGCACCACTCCAGTATGCTTTCTTACCTTGAATTGGCTTTTGAATTAAAGTCGATTTGTCAGGGAGCTTAACTTTTATCGCATCATTGTTTGTGCCTTTAGTAGAGGCTTCATCTATAAGTTCTGACGTTTCACCTTTAAATTCAGATGCATTGATTTCATTACCTGTTTGCCAATTACCACCATGTAATTGTTGAAGCATTTCTTTCATGTATGGATCAAATCCAGTCGGTTCAGTACCTGGAACAGTACCTGCCCAACTACCTGATGACATAATAGACCAGAATGAAACGGGTTCACCTTTACCTGAATACTCAGTATCATATTCATCTGGTAATCCTAAGTCGTGTCCAAATTCATGAGAGAACACACCTGCTGCACCATCTTCAGGTTGAACGGTGTAATCAATTGCTGCTAATTTCCCATCAAATTGATCAAGCCCTGAATCAGTACCAGGAATTGTGTAAGGTTCACCTTTATCATCAAAATCAAGTGACCATCTATGTGACCAAATGGCATCTGTTCCTAATTTACCGCCACCCGCTTCTTCACCAGGACCAGAGTGTACAATCATAATGTGATCAATGATACCATCTTTCTCATCATAAACACCATCACCATCAATATCATCACGATCCCATTGGTCATAATCACTTAAATTAATATCTGGATCTTTCGCTGCTTGTTCTAGCGCTTCTTTAATCAATTCTTTCGGTTTACCATCGCTGCCACTTTCGTCTGGCACATTCCCACCATAATAACTTGCAGGATGTTTAGCTTTATACCAACCATGCACTTTTCCATCTATATCATAACTACCACCAGATTGGTTTTTGTAATACTGTTTCATACTCATTAAATTCTCGCCATTTGGACCTTTATAGCCATTTTCTCCAAATACCATATCTTGAAAATGAGAAACTGGGTAATCATCATAGTACATATCCGTTTCATCTTTTGTAATCGAACTATGAGGATAATCTGGAAATTCCATCGCTAATACTAACACTTTATCTTGTCGTACTTTACCTTTATATTTTTCTTCTTCAACATTATCAACACGTTTACCGTTGTTTTTCTTTTTATACATTTCTTTTTGATTCTTATTTAATGGTTCTAAACGCTTACCATTGTTCCCCTTGTTGTATTTCTTATCAAAAAGCCCTTTATTCGGTATGTATTTTTGATGATATTGCTCACCTTTACCATCCATATACTCTCTGATTTTCTTGTTTTTCTGTTCAGGTGTTTCAGTTGATTCAATGACACCTTCTTTTTCTAATGTTTCGAGTAACCTGTCTTCATTTGGTGCGACACTATTTGCAGATGCTTGAGTAGCAAATGCAGGTAGTACAATCAGAGCACTTAATGAAGCAACTGATAACTTTTTCATAAATAAATTCACTTTAAAAAATCCCCCTTATTTATATAATCTATATACATTATATACATATTCCCATAAAATAGTAGTAAGAATTCTAAAAATTCTAATTTTTCTTTTTAATATATCTAAATAATATACCTCCGTATAATTTTACATTAAGCAAATTATACGGAGGTATATTGTTGGTTATTCTACAATAAATTGGTGTTCTTTTAAATCTCTTACAGCATTGTCTAAAATCTTTTCAGTATGTGCAGAAATCGTATGTAAATGAAGGTTATCTGTTAAGTGCGCTAACATTTGTCCTTCAAACTTTTCCATTTCACTAATGAATTTTGATAAATCTTCATACGTTTCAATCATTAAATCTGCTTTAATACTACCATATACAGGATGATCAATTGCAACATCATCAATCATTGCCCCATTATCCAATATAAGCTTTAACTCTTCTTCCATTCTGTCATTATCATGTTGGCAAACAATGACACGTTTATATCTTTTACCACATTGTACATTATTAACAACATAACCACGACTTGTTGAATCAATATTATAATTTTGTGATTTCAATATAGAAATATCTTTCACAATAATTTGTCTCGAAACATCAAATTGTTGACTCAATTGTTTACCGCTGATTGGTTCATCTGAAGATTCGAGTAATTGTAAAATTTGCTCTCTTCTTTTAAAAGGGTTATTCATTTCACTAATCTCCTCTTATAGCTGTTTTTAAATGGTGCAAACAAGTATCTATGTCATTTCTAGTCGTAAATTTCCCAATAGACAAACGTATATATTGGTCATACGTTTTCTCAGGTATTGAATCTATTTTAACTTGTAGACCACTACTTAACAATGCGCCATGACCACATGCAGTGCCTGTCGAAACACATATATTTCTATTCGACAAATATTGCATAATATATTGCCCTTCATATATCGGTGTTAATACTGCAATAATATGTGGTGCTTGCGCTTTGTAAACAATAGGTGTAAATGACAAGTCACTTAATTGTTCGATGAAGTATTGTTGTAAATTTTGCATATGTTCAATACTTGGTGATATTGATAATGCTTTTGTCATCGCGATAATACTTGGTGAATCTATTGTACCATTTTGTGTATACATTTCATGAAAGTAATGTTGATTTAAAGGCTTTACATACTCATGATTAATCATTAACACACCTGAACCTTTAGTACCGTGAAACTTATGACCTGAAAATGCATATGAACTGAACCATTTTACATTAATATCCTTTAATTTATGAACTGCTTGTACGCCATCAACATGCATTGAAATATTGTTATCCTGTGCCATTTGACTCAATTCTTCAACAGGTAATATATATCCAGTCTCAGAATTAACATGTTGAGCAATGATGAGCACAACATCATCCGTCATTAAGTCAGTCGTCTGTTCTAAATCTATTTCGCCATTGTTGTCTAAAGGCAACATAATGATATCAAAATCATCTTGATAAATTTCTAAAGCAGCATGTATAGAGGGGTGTTCATAAGGTGAAACGAGTACTTTACCGCCCTCCTTCTCTTTCAAAAAACTATGTATCGCAATTTCATTTGCATGAGAACCACTTCTTGTATAAATCACTTCTTTATCTGTTGAGAAGTAATCCTTTATAAATTGTTTACACTCATTCAACAACTGTCTAGTATGTACACCACCTATATGTAAACTTTCGCTATTGTAATATGCTTCACGCTGTATATCTTGATAGACATCCATCACTTGGCCATCAACCATTGTAGTTGATGCGTTATCTAAATAAATCAATTATAATCCCCCTCTTGTTATTTACGTTTCTTTGTGTCAATATATTGTATATAAAATGATAACATATATGTAAAGTAAGGTGTAAACTTTGAGAAAAGTCATTGTAGTAGGTTCTGGCATCGCTGCATTAGCAGCTATACAATCATTTAATGAGCAAACTGAAATTCATTGCATTACGAAAGATAAACTAAATAAACATAATAGTTCACTAGCTCAAGGCGGAATTTGTTGTTCTCAATACGAACATGACAATGGTCATGCGCATATTGTAGATACGTATAAAGCTGGCAATGAACTTGGAGATATTGATGTCATACAATCCATCATCCAACATAGTCATCTTTACATTGAGCAACTCATTCAAAATGGATTGAATTTTGATACGATTACAAATCAACATGATTTGGATTTTGCGATGGAAGGTGCGCACACTCGCCCTCGGATTTTACATATTGGTGGTGATCAAACGGGTAAATATTTAACGCACCATTTGATGAATGAATTATCATCCAAGCATATTAAGATTTATGAAGAAACTGAAGTAATCGATTTGTTGAAAGATACAGAACATGCTGTTTGTGGTGTACGTGCACTTAATAAACATGGACAACAACTTGATATCATAGCCCATGATGTCATTTTGGCTACAGGTGGTTACAGCAATTTATTCCCTACTCATTCAGGCGCATCCAGTTCAATAAGTTCAGGGCATGTTATCGCGCATCATCACGGCATTCCATTAAGGCATATGGAAATGATTCAATTTCATCCGACTTTACTCGGTAAGCCTGGACAAACATACGGTTTAGTTTCTGAAGCAGTAAGGGGGCATGGTGGTATTTTAGTCAGTAGCCTTGGGGATCACTTTATGGAAGATAAACATCCTTTAGGCAGTCTCGCTCCTAGAGATGTGACAAGTAGAGCCATCTTTCAGCAACAGCAACTTGGTCATCAATGCTTTATTAATATCGAACAAGTTGAAGCATTTTCTAATAGATTTCCAACGATTTATCAAAACGTCATTGAACATTTTCCAGATGAATATGCGAACCATCTCATTCCTATTACACCTGGTGCACACTATACAATGGGTGGCGTAAAAACAGATATTTATGGTCGAACGAACTTGAGCCACTTTTACGTTATAGGGGAAGCGAGTAATACAAATTTTCATGGTGCAAATCGTTTAGCAAGTAATTCCTTACTTGAAGCACTTGTTATGGGACATCTTTGTGGGGAAGCTATTTATCAATCTGAAATAAGAGATATTCATATTAGCGAATCTGAGCAACGACATATTCCTAAAATAATTGATGAAGACATACAATATTTTCGTCAACAAACTTTTAAAGTGTTAGGTATAGAGCGTAATGGTACAGACATTACAGCTTACTTAAATTCAATAAAAGATTGTCTTAGCAATGCGATGACTTTAGCTGAATGGACTCAATCAGATTGGCAGAAATATATAGAAGTAAAGACTTTAGAAATGATCTCTATATCAGCTTTAAGTCGTTTAGAATCACGCGGTGTCCACTATAGATTAGATTATCCGAATACTGAATCAACACTACAACATACTGATATCGAAATACTAATGGAGGATTCAATTCATGCTAAACAAGTTATACGTCCAAGAAAAACTCAAACAATTTTACCTTGAAGATAACCATTATGGTGATTTGTCTTCAAGCTTATTCGACGCCACTCAACAAGGTACATTAACAATTTTAAGTAAATCAGAAGGCATATTTTGTGGTGAAATGATCATTCAAGAAAGTTTTAAACTGCTTGATGATGCTATTACGACCACTTTGTTCGTTCAAGACGGTACGTTCTTAGAGAAAGGTCAGAAGCTCGCTGTTATTAAAGGTAGCATTTCGACACTCTTGACGATGGAACGCATCACTTTAAATTTAATTCAAAGAATGTCAGGTATCGCTACAGCTACACATGAAATCGTCCAAAAGGTTCAGCATACAAACGTCAAAATTGTAGATACGAGAAAGACAACGCCAGGATTAGGTATGTTTGAGAAACATTCAGTATTTATTGGTGGTGGCTATAATCACCGTCGAACGCTGAATGATGGATTAATGTTAAAGGACAACCATATCAGTTTCAGTCCATCGATTCGTGAACTTGTTTCTAAAGCTAAGCAACATATCGGACCAATGGATAAAATCGAAATAGAAATTGAAGATGAACATACTTTAGATGAAGCCATTTTATCCAATGTGAATATCATCATGTTTGATAATTGCAAACCAGATTGGATTAAAGCACATATCACGAAAGTGCCTGAACATATACAAACTGAAGCATCGGGTAACATCAATATTAATAATGTTGTTGATTACGCTGAAACGGGTGTCGATTATATTTCTATAGGTTCGTTATTTTATGAGCAACATGCATTAGATATCTCTGCAAAGGTGGTTATATAAATGTTTAATCTCACAATTGAGAATGCGCAATCTATCCCTGAAAAGTACATAAAAATGTCTCATAAAGAACTGGAAGACAAAATTAAATCTATTAAAGCTTCACTAGGTGATCGTTTGTTTATGCCAACGCATCACTATCAAAAAAATGAAGTTGCGCAATTTGCTGACATTATGGGTGACTCTCTTGAACTCGCACGTATTTGTAAAGAGAATACAAAGGCTCAATATTTCGTCTTTAATGGTGTTCATTTTATGGCTGAAACTGCTGACATCTTGACTGACGATAATCAAGATATTTACTTACCTGATTTATCTGCTGGTTGCTCTATGGCAGATATGGCAAATATCGAACAAGCACTTCATGGTTATGACATATTAACGAATCGTTTAGGTGATAATATTCTACCGCTTACTTATGTGAATTCGACTGCTGCAATCAAGAAATTCGTCGGAGCAAATGGTGGTTCTTGTGTAACAAGTGGTAATGCTGACAGTGTGATTCAATGGGCTTTAGATCAAGATAAACGTATATTATTTTTGCCTGATCAACATTTAGGTCGTAATACCGCTTATAAATTAGGTATCAAACTTGAGGAAATGGCTGTCTGGGATCCAATACAAAAGAAACTAGACTTCGATGGTCGTGATGAAGATATTAGAATCATCTTATGGAAGGGACATTGCTCTGTTCATGAAAAGTTCTATCCCATTCATATAGATCAAGCGAGAAAAAAAGACCCAGACGTGAATGTTATTGTACATCCAGAATGCCAATTTGATATCGTACAAATGGCAGACTATGCAGGTTCAACTAAATATATTATCGACACAATAAAAAATGCGCCAAAAGGTTCTCATTGGGTGATTGGTACTGAGATGAACCTCGTACAACGTTTAAAGGAGACCTATACGGATATTACGATTGAATCACTTAATCCACTTATGTGTTCTTGCTTAACAATGAATAGAATTGACTTACCTCATCTCGCATGGTGTTTAGATAAAATTATTGCCGGAGAGCGATCAAACATTATTAAAGTAGATAAAGAAACATCTCATTTCGCGAAACAATCATTAGAACGTATGTTAAGTATCGTATAAAAAATAACCTTTCACCTTCAATACAATCGAGGTGAAAGGTTATTTAATATTAAAATGGATTTCGATTTAACCACTGACCGCCATCCATTGTGATACAATCGCCATTGATATAAGCCGCTTCATCCGAGAATAAAAATCTTGCTAATCCTGCAATTTCTTCAGGTTGGCCCATTCTACCTACAGGAACACTATCTAACGTTTGTTGTCTGGCATCTTCAGATAACGTTAACTTCTTAGCACCACCTGTATTATCAATCGGTCCAGGTGCAATGGCATTAACTGTAATACCGTATTTACTTCCCCATTCAACTGCTAATGTTCTCGTCATAGCAAGCACACCTGCTTTGGCACTTGCTGAATGTATAACTCCTGCACCAGCTGTCCATGAATATGTTGCTACAATATTCAATATACGACCTTTATGACCACCCTTAATCCATTCTTTACCTACTGCTTGCGAACAATAAAAAGTCCCATTTAATACAATATCAATAACTGAATTCCAACCGTTATAAGATAAATCTTCAGCTGCACAAATAAAATTTCCTGCTGCATTATTGACTAATCCGTCTATTTTACCAAATGTTTTAATCGTTTCATCTACTGTATACTGAACGCGTTCTGGATCACGTACGTCCATATCAATACATAATACTTGTCCTTCTTCTTGTTCTATATCCTTTTTCGCTTCTTCAAGCCTTTCAAGTGAGCGTCCAGTTATGACAACTTTTGCACCATCTGCTGCAAATCTCGTTGCCATCGCTTTACCCATACCACTGCTACCACCCGTTACAATGATCACTTTATCCTTCATATATATTCTCCTCATATTTACTATATTAAAATACTTGTATTTAGTAAGCGCTTACATATAGTCTACAATAAGTTGCAATAAAGGACAATTAAACAGAAGTTACACATCACATAAAGCTTTAAAAAAATATTTATTAGTATAATAAAAAGACCTTTGAACGTTACGCTCAAAGGTCTTTCAATATATTAATATCCTGATCCGACTTCTTCTCCATCTTCATCATACTCAGTCACTTTACCGTCATCGTCTATAATATAAGAACCTGCTAAATTGCCATCTTTATCTTCAAATGAGAAGCCCCACTTACCTTCATCTGTCTTCTCAGGTTCTTTAAACGTATATTTATCTGTATCTAACGTTTCATCTTCATACGATTCTACTTTATCAATAACATTCTCTCGTGTTACTTTTTCAGAATTACTATCATCATCTGAATCAGCACCATCATCTATAGAAGACGTGCCATCAAACATTTTCACAGTTCTTGCTATTTGTTCGTCAGACGCATCATAAAGCTTAATGACTTTCGGATTGTTTAAAATCTTTTCAGATTCTTGTTGAGAGTACTCATCATCTTCAGTCCATCTTTCATCATGAAAATGTGAAGGCACATTATAAATAGAAATCGTACCATCTCCATTATTTTTATACACAACATGTCCAGCAGCAGTAGGAGAACCTGCTAAACGATACACACCTTTAGGATATTTCACCGTATTAGCTTTGTTGTATGGATTTAAATACTCACCCTCAAGATTATTAAATTCAAGCTCTGCATTCATTTCACTTTCATCCATATTTCGATAACTCGGTAAAGCCGTTAACCATACCTTTGCATAGTATTCATCACTATTTACATTCTCGTTAGAAGTCTTATTATCATCTGAATCATCATTAGAAGGTAATGGATCTACATACTCAATCTTACTTGCTACATTAGAAACTTTGCGATTATCTTTATATTTCTTATATAAATCAGCAATGTTCAAACGATCTACTGTTCCATCATCTATTACATCATTAAAATCTTGAACAGCACTTTGAGTTTTAATATATACAACTTCATCCTTATTTACACCGACTATTGTCGCATAGCTACCTTTAGTAGCATTCAAACTATAGAACTTCATACCATTTGGTTTGTTTTTCATCTTATTTAGTTCCGGACTTTCAGCAAGTTCTAACGTATCAATATTACGTTCTTTCTTCTCTCCAGCTCCAAAA
Organism: Mammaliicoccus sp. RAM2; assembly: GCF_045897195.1. NCBI lineage: Bacteria > Bacillati > Bacillota > Bacilli > Caryophanales > Staphylococcaceae > Mammaliicoccus > Mammaliicoccus sp. RAM2. The sequence goes on from NZ_JBJNWI010000003.1 coordinate 327,587, forward strand.
GTTTGCGTATATTTTCCAGATAATAATTCATCACCTGTTACAATATCATCTTCAACACTAGGATCTAACATAGCCATCGCAATACTCTGTTGTTCAGTGATATTCGATTCATCTTTAATGCCACTTTCATTACTATTATCCTCATTGTTTGATGATTCATTAGACTGATTATCTTGTGATTCACCCTTTTGAGCATTTTCAGATGACTTGCCATCATTCGAATCTCCACCAATACTAAAACTACAACCACTTAATGCCACTACAGACATAAGTACAAGGCCAGAGAACAGCTGCTTCTTCAAAAGAATCACCCCTTATAAATTTATAATATATTCGCTAAATAATTTTAAATAAGTTATATACATGTTTTTACTATTGTAACAAATACAATGTAAATTGAAATGTATTCAAAGATATTTCACTGATACTTTTAATATAAAAGTATCACATCATCTCACTTCAACTTTTCACCCTTTAATATTCTTTTATTCCAAACTATTCAATTTCCTTCACATTCCCTAAGTGATGGATTTTTGTGCATATTTGTACGTTGTTTTTTAACTCATTGGCAGTTATGTATGATTTTTGGCTTTATAGGGAATTTTTAACATAAATGGGTTAAGTTTATTTATACTTAATGTATCTTAAAAGGAAAGAGGTTTTGCAAATGGATATCGCTGGTGTTATTACAAGCATTATTGATTTAATCAAGACTTGCATTCAAACTTTCGGTTAATTTCAGTTTTATTGCATTAAAAAGGCAGAGGAAATATTCAATCTTTTGATTGTTTCCTCTGCTTTTTTAAATATATAGTTGTAAAATACAAATGATTTTAAGTTTAATGTTTTAATTTATAAGGTATCGTTGATATGACGATATTCTTTCTATAGAATAAATGGACTTTTAACATAAAGCTTGTTTGATTGTGTAATAAATTATGCCATCTTCTATTTGTAATAAATTGCGGTATGATGACAGTTATTAAATAATCTTCTGCTGTTGCTTTATGATTAATTTTATCTATAAAACGCGTGATAGGTTTAATGACGTCTCTGTACTCTGAATGCAATATGACAAGTCGTATATCTGGGTACAATGACTTCCATTTCGCTTGTAATTTCTTCTCATTTGTTTCACCTACTGCTACGTGTACAACGATGATATCGTCAGATGTTAATTTTGCATATGCGATAGATTTATCTACTGCATTTGTGATACCGCTTATTGGAATAATGGCTAAGTTCTTACTTTTTGTTGTAGTGCTTTTGTGTGATTCTGAAACGTGTAATTCTTTCGCGATATTTATATAGTGTTTATGAATTCGAACAAACATCAATACGACGATCGGTAAAAAGATTAAGATTGGCCACACGTGTGGCATTTTTGTTATGAGTAAAATCATAAATATTGTAAATGTTATAACAGTACCTAATGTATTGATTGCTAATTTCTTTTTCCAATGTTTCGGTTTTTCTTTGATCCATTTTATCATCATACCGAGTTGTGCTAACGTAAACGGAATGAACACCCCCACTGCATAAAGTGGAACTAAGTTTTCAGTTTTGCCGTTAAAGCCTATTATTAAAAATATTGCTAAAACACCTAATATAATAATAGAGTTCGAATAACCTAATCTATCACCACGAACTGTAAACATATGTGGCATGTACTTATCTTTAGCCATATTTGCTGCGAGTAGTGGAAATGCTGTAAATCCAGTATTAGCCGCTAATATCAGAATGAGTACTGTTGCACCTTGAATAAAGTAGAATATCACATTCTCTCCAAAGACTTGTTTCGCAAGTTGAGATAATACAGTCGTTTCTCTTTGTGGCATAATGCCATAGAAATAAGTTAAATAGACCATACCTACAAGCATAAATCCTAAAATACTTCCCATTGCGATTAAAGTCTTAACAGCATTTTTGGGTGCGGGATCTTTGAAACTTTTAACTGAGTTCGATATCGCTTCAACACCTGTTAAAGATGATGCACCAGATGAAAATGCTTTTAGTAATAGAAAGAACGTTACACCCGGTACTGAGCTACCGACAACGGATGTTGTTTGTGGTTCAGCTTGGCCAGTTGCTACTTTCCATACACCTACGACGATCAGCATAATCAAACCAAATATAAATAAATATACGGGATACGACAACACCGTTGCAGATTCTGTTAAACCTCTTAAGTTCAAAATTAATATCAAAATTACTAAAATACATGCTATTAAAATTCGTTTTTCATATAAAGATGGAAATGCGGCTACAAATGCATCAGTACCTGATGAAATACTAACAGCGACTGTTAATATATAGTCTACAAGTAACGACCCACCTGCGAGTAGCGACCATTTTTCTCCTAAGTTATGTTTTGAAACGGTATAAGCACCACCACCATGAGGATAAGCGTAAATAACTTGTCTATATGACAGCACTAATGTGATTAATAAAATCAATATAAATGCCGTAATCGGTAGTGTATACCAAGCTGCTATAGCACCTAACACAGAGAGCACAATTAATATCTGCTCTGGCCCGTATGCTACAGAGGACAATGCATCTGATGAAAGTATGGCTAAAGCTTTTGTATTACTAATCTTTTCATTTTGTAACTCTTTGTTTTTCTTTGGTTTACCTATTAGTAATCTTTTAGCTTGAGAAAATATCATATCTAATCTCCTAATCATATTTAATAAATTGAACAAAACGTTAACGATTGATGACATCAAAAGCATATATATATTTATACGCTCATCAAATTTAAAAGTATATATAAGCAACCATCTTTTAAGTGTATTATTTCTCTTTATTAATAAAATAACTCTTAATTAAAGTGTATAATTACTCCATTAATAAACTTTCTCAATAAGAGTAAATTGATTATTTATGTTATATTTGTATTCACAACTTGAATAACTAAAACACTCATTCTTAGTCCTAATTCTGGGAGGATTCTTATGAAAAAATTAATCATCGCCATCGTTATTGTAATCATCGCTGTTGGTTCAAGCGTATTCTTTTATGCATCTAAAGATAAGAAAATAAACGAAACAATTGATGCCATTGAAGATAAAAACGTTAAGCAAGTCTTTAAAAATAGTACTTACCAATCTAAAAACGATAATGGTGAAGTAGAAATGACAGACCGCCCTATTAAGATTTATGACAGTCTCGGCGTCAAAGATATCAACATTAAAGATCGTGATATCAAAAAGGTTTCAAAAAACAAAAAACAAGTCACAGCAAAGTATGAACTTCAAACGAATTACGGCAAAATTAATCGTGACGTTAAATTAAACTTTATTAAAGAAGATAAAGATTGGAAATTGAATTGGAATCAAAGTGCCATTATTCCAGGCATGAAGAAAAATCAATCCATCAATATTGAACCATTGAAATCAGAACGAGGTAAGATTTTAGACAGGAACAATGTAGAGTTAGCCACTACAGGAACAGCACATGAAGTTGGTATTGTTCCTAATAATGTTTCCACAAGTGATTACAAAGCAATCGCTGAAAAGTTAGACCTTTCAGAATCGTATATTAAACAACAAACAGAACAGGATTGGGTTAAAGATGATACATTCGTCCCTCTCAAGACTGTTCAAGATATGAATCAAGATTTAAAGAATTTTGTTGAAAAGTATCATCTCACATCACAGGAAACAGAAAGTCGACAGTATCCGCTTGAAGAAGCAACAACGCACTTACTTGGATATGTTGGCCCTATTAATTCAGAAGAATTGAAGCAAAAAGCATTTAAAGGTTATAAAAAGGATGCCATCGTTGGTAAAAAAGGTATCGAAAAACTATACGATAAAGACCTTCAAAATAAAGACGGATACCGTGTCACAATAATTGATGATAATAATAAAGTTATTGATACATTAATAAAGAAAAAGAAAATAGACGGCAAAGATATTAAATTAACCATCGATGCTAGAGTCCAAAAAAGTATTTATAACAACATGAAAGATGACTACGGTTCGGGGACTGCTATTCATCCACAAACTGGTGAACTCTTAGCACTTGTCAGCACGCCATCTTATGATGTTTATCCATTTATGAATGGAATGAGCGATGAGGATTATAAGAAATTAACTGAAGATGATAAAGAGCCACTCCTTAATAAGTTCCAAATTACGACATCACCAGGTTCGACTCAAAAAATATTAACATCCATGATTGGCTTAAACAATAAGACATTAGACGGCAAAACAAGTTATAAAATTAATGGAAAAGGTTGGCAAAAAGATAAATCTTGGGGTGACTACAACGTTACAAGATACGAAGTTGTGAATGGCGATATCGACTTAAAACAAGCTATTGAATCATCAGATAATATCTTCTTTGCGAGAGTTGCACTTGAATTAGGCAGCAAAAAATTCGAAGAAGGAATGAAACGCCTTGGTGTTGGTGAAGATATCCCGAGTGATTATCCATTCTACAATGCACAAATTTCAAATAAGAACTTAGATAATGAAATATTGTTAGCTGACTCAGGTTATGGCCAAGGTGAAATATTAATCAATCCTGTTCAAATTCTTTCAATATACAGCGCATTAGAGAACAAAGGTAATGTGAATGCTCCACATGTACTCAAAGATACGAAAAATAAAGTCTGGAAGAAGAACATCATTTCCCAGGAAAATATTAAATTGTTAACAGACGGTATGCAACAAGTCGTGAACAAAACACATAGAGAAGATATTTATAGATCATATGCTAACTTAGTTGGTAAATCAGGTACAGCTGAACTCAAGATGAAACAAGGTGAGACGGGACAACAAATAGGTTGGTTCATTTCATATGATAAAGATAATCCAAATATAATGATGGCTATTAATGTGAAAGATGTACAAGATAAAGGCATGGCAAGTTACAATGCCAAAATATCTGGAAAAGTGTATGACGATTTATATGATAACGGTAAGAAAACGTATCGTATTGATAAATAAACAAACAGAGCAACATCCGCGTTTGGATGCTGCTCTGTTTTTATGTCTTTAAAAAATATTCATAACAATTCTAGAAATATATAGCAACGCAATGATTAAACTGCATAGAAATACCATGCTCATATATTTTTTCTTTTTAGGCTTTGCTGCTTCAATTTCGTCTTTATTCTCTAGATATTCTAGCAATTCTTTCTCTATTTCCTCGTTAATATCTTTGTCATGATTTTCACTCACAACCATCCCTCCACGACTACATGTTCATCTTTAAATTTATATTATTACAATTTCTGTAAAAGGACAATCTTTACTTTATATTAATTACAAGTTATCAATTCTAGTACCTTTTTTCAATTTGTGAGCACCACATTTGATTAGTCGCGCACGATAGTTTAATATATAATCAATCGCACACGATAGAAAGGAGTATTTAATGGATTACAATATGAAACTAGCCAATCAAGTATGTTTCTCAGCATATAATGTAAGTCGATTATTTGCCCAATTTTATGAAAAAGAGCTTAAGTCATTTGGTTTAACTTACTCACAATATTTAGTCTTACTTTCATTATGGGAGGAAAATCCTCAAACATTACATTCAATTGGTCATAAATTGGACCTTTCAAGCAACACGCTTACCCCACTACTTAAAAGATTAGAACAATCAGGATGGGTCACTCGACAAAAATCAGACCAAGATAAAAGACAATTAGTTGTTTCGTTAACACAAAAAGGGAAAGAACAAAAACAACCTATTTACGATGCTATCTCTAAATGTGTATCAGAAGAAATGGATTTAGAATTATACAAACAAACGAAAGACATTATGAATCAATTAGAAACAACTTTAAGAAAGCAATTAAATAAATAACATATAAGGATGATAAACTATGAAAAAATTTGATGTTGTATTTATAGGAAGTGGCCATGCTGCATGGCACGCTGCGTTAACGTTAAAACATGCAGGCAAATCTGTAGCCATTATAGAAAAAGACACGATAGCTGGTACATGTACAAATTACGGTTGTAATGCCAAAATCTTACTTGAAGGACCTTATGAAGTATTAGAAGAAGCTAGTCATTATCCTCAAATTATTGAATCTGATCAATTACACGTAAACTGGAAGAACTTGATGCAATATAAGAAAGCTGTCATAAATCCCCTTTCCAATACACTTAAATCTATGTTTGAACAACAAGGTATTGAAGTTATAATGGGTGCCGGTAAATTAGTAGATGCTCATACAGTTGATGTTGAAGGTACGCCTATTCAAGCTGAAAACATCGTCATTGCAACAGGACAACATAGTAATAAATTAGATATAGAAGGTAGCGCATTAACACATGATAGTCGTGACTTCTTATCTTTAGATAAAATGCCAAATAGCATCACATTTATTGGTGCTGGTATTATTAGTATCGAATTCGCTTCAATCGCAATTAAATCAGGTGCTGAAGTTCATGTCATCCACCATACAGATAAACCATTAGATGGATTTAATGAAAAGCACATCGCGAAATTAATTCATAAACTTGAATCAGAAGGCGTACAATTCCATTTAAATGAAAATGTTCAATCTGTACAACAAACTGGTAGCAGTTATCACGTAACAACAGAATCAGGACTTAGCGTTGATACTGACTATGTTCTAGATGCTACTGGACGTAAACCAAATGTACAAAATATAGGACTAGACGAATTAGGCATCGAATATAGTGAAAAAGGTATTCAAGTCGATGATCATTTAAGAACAAACATACACAACATATATGCAAGCGGAGATGTATTAGATAAAACAATCCCTAAATTAACACCAACAGCAACATTTGAATCTAACTACATCGCGACTCATATATTAGGTATCAATCCAAACCCAATCCAATATCCAGCAATACCATCAGTATTATACTCATTACCAAGACTTTCACAAATAGGTGTTACAGTTAAAGATGCAGAGCAAAGCGAAGCATATACAATAAAAGACATTCCATTCGGTAAACAAATGGTGTTTGAATATAAAAATGAAACAGAAGCGGAAATGACAATTGTATTAAACGCAGACAAACAACTCGTAGGCGCAGAAATTTACGCAGACGATGCAGCAAACTTAATTAACCTACTCACATTTATCGTTAACCAAAAACTAACAGCCAAAGACCTCAACCAACTCATCTTTGCATTCCCAGGATCATCAAGCGGCGTGCTAGATTTATTAAAAGTAGCAATGATGTAGAATATATTGCCACCACTTTTCTAACAACGAAAAGTGGTGGTTTTTTATATAGTAAAAAGCTGATAAACTAAAAGCCTTTAAAACATAGTAAATTTCTCAACTTTGTATTGACATTTAGTGGTATTGCGCGTAATGTTTTTATATAATTCTGAATATTTAAAAAGAAAATCGGGAGGATTATTATGGGAAATTTTTTAGTATTACAATCTGATTTTGGATTGGAGGATGGTGCAGTAAGTGCTATGTATGGTGTTGCTCATACGGTAAGCAATGATATTGAAATTAGTGACTTAACGCACAATATCCCACCATATGATATATGGGTAGCATCATATCGTTTATATCAAACTGTTAAATATTGGCCAAAAGGCACGGTGTTTGTTTCAGTGGTAGATCCGGGAGTTGGAAGTGATAGAAGAAGTATTGCATGCTTAACTAAATCTGGACATTATATTATTACACCAGATAACGGGTCATTAAGTCATATTCAATATTACGAAGGTATTGAAAAAGTAATCGCAATTGATGAAGTTAAAAGCCGCTTACCTCACTCTGAGGAAAGTCATACATTTCACGGGAGAGATGTATATGCTTATAATGGCGCAAGACTCGCTTCAAAACAAATTACTTTCAATGAACTTGGCCAACCTATTGAGCTTGATTCCATTAAACAATTAGAAATTATTGAAGCTAAAAATGAGAATGATATTTTAAGTGGTAGTATTGATGTATTAGATATAAGATTTGGTTCTTTATGGACAAATATTCCTTTAGACTATCTAAAAGAAGCAAATTATTCACACGGAGATCAAATTATGGTGTCTATTTTCCATAATGAGAATAAAGTGTATCAAAATATTATTAAATTTGTACGTTCATTTGCTGATGTAAATATTGGAGAACCACTTGTCTATGTTAATTCACTTGTTAACATCGGTATTGCCGTTAACCAAGATTCATTTTCAAAACTATATCATATCGGAACAGGTAAAGAATGGACAATCCAATTATCGAAAGTATCATTCAATTTATAATGAAAGGAAGAATATATCATGAATAAACAAGGTATATCAGTTAAAACTATCGTAGCTATAGGTATTGGTGCAGCAGTATTTGTTATTTTGGGTAGGTTTGTTGTAATTCCAACTGGCTTCCCAAACACTAACTTAGAAACATCTTATGCATTTTTAGCTTTAATTTCTGCTATATTTGGTCCTTTTGCTGGATTTATGATTGGCCTTATTGGTCACGCTGTTAAGGACTTCACGACTTATGGTAGTGCTTGGTGGAGTTGGGTAATATGTTCAGGAATTATTGGCTTTTATTACGGATGGATTGGGCAAAAAATCAATTTAGCTACTGGACAATTTAGCAAAAAAAGCATTTTATATTTTATAGTCGCTATTATTATTGGAAATATTGTATGTTGGGGTTTAATCGCACCAATTTTAGATATTTTAATCTATAGTGAACCGGCTAATAAAGTATTTACACAAGGTGTCATTTCTACAATATTAAATATTGTATCAGTAGGAATTATTGGTACACTACTTATAAAAGCTTATGCATCAACTCAAGTACAAAAAGGCAGCTTGAGAAAGGATTAGATTAACAATGGCTAAACCGATTATTACCTTTAAAAATGTTAATTTCAAATATTATAGCCAATCTGAACCAACACTTCACAATATAAATATTAATATTTATCCTGGCGAAAAAGTGCTTATAGTTGGTGCTTCAGGTAGTGGTAAATCGACTTTTGTAAACTGTATAAATGGACTTATTCCCTTTAAGTATGAAGGTGACTTAACTGGCCAAATAATTATTAATGGGGAAGATGCTAAAGAATGCACTTTTCATGAACGGTCAAATATAGTAGGAACGGTTCTTCAAGATACAGATGGTCAGTTTATTGGATTAACAGCTGCTGAAGATATGGCGTTTATGTTAGAAAACAATAATGTTCATAAAGAAACCATGCATAAAGACGTCCACCACTGGTCTAAGGTTGTCAATATTGATGAACATTTAAATAAGCGTCCACAAGATTTGTCAGGTGGTCAAAAACAACGTGTTTCATTAGGTGGCGTACTCATACATCAGCCTCCTATTTTAGTACTTGATGAACCTCTAGCAAATCTAGATCCTCATTCTGGCTACCAAACAATGAAACTTTTAGAAGAGTTACATCAATATACAGATTCAACTATGATTATGGTAGAACACCGCTTAGAAGAAGCGCTTGATGACACTTTTGATCGCGTCATCTTATTTAAAGATGGAGAGATTTATGCAGATTTAACACCTAATGAGCTATTACGTAGCAACTATTTAAATGAATGTGGTATTAGAGAACCTTTATACGCATCAGCTGTGAAATACACTCAAATACCTATTCAAGAAAAAATAAATTTCGCTAATGTTAATGAAGTATCCACAAATAGTGAAATTAAACATGCTATCAAAAATTGGCAATCTGAACAAATTGTCCCTCAAAATCAATACAATCAATATAAACCTTTATTAACTTTAGAGGATATTAATTATCAATATAATCGCACGAGTGGAAAAATATTAAATCATATAAATCTCAATATATATCCTGGAGAAATGTTAAGTATTGTGGGACATAACGGAGCAGGCAAATCTACATTAGCAAAAGCAATTTGTGGTTTTATACATACTAAAGGAAAAATGTTTTGGAACAACGAATCATTCCACAAACTTTCAATCAGCGAACGTTCTGAACATGTTGGCTATGTCATGCAAAATCCAAATCATATGATATCAGAAAAGATGATTTTTGATGAGGTTGCTTTAGGTTTAAAACTCCGAAACATAGATGAGGCTGAGATTAAATCACGCGTTTTTAATATTTTAAAAACATGTGGTTTATACTCTTTCAGAAATTGGCCAATTTCTGCATTGAGTTATGGACAGAAAAAACGTGTAACAATCGCATCTATACTTGTACTAAATCCAGAAATCATCATTTTAGACGAACCAACAGCAGGACAAGATTATTATCATTACACGGAAATGATGACTTTCTTAAAATCCTTAAACGAGGATGGACAAACAATTATCATGATAACGCATGATATGCATTTACTAGCTGAATATACGGACCGTACTATTGTTATTTCTGATGGTAAGATTATTGCTGACACTACTCCAATAAAATTACTAGCAGATCAAAAGCTATGTGAGCAAGCGGCTCTGAGACAAACATCATTATATAAACTTGCGCAACGTGCTCAAATTACATCTCCTCAAAATTTCGTGAGAACATTCATAGAATTTGATAAAGAGGTGAAAAAATCATGAATGAGTTTAATACACTAGGCTATCATCCAGGAAATAGCCCTATACATTATATAAACGCAACAGCAAAACTCATTTTCTTTTTATTACTATCAATTTCTGCAATGATGACTTATGATACACGTTATTTGATTATAGTAAGTATTTGTTCTCTGATTCTTTTTAAAGTTTCTCAACTTAAATGGTATCAAGTTAGTTTTGTTGTTAAATTTATCGCTTTTTTCACAGTAATCAATGTTATCGCCGTTTACTTATTTGACCCTGAATACGGCGTCCGCCTTTATGGTGTTAGAACAGAATTATGGTCAGGTGTTGGAAGATTTACTTTAACAACTCAAGAATTATTTTATTTGTTTAATCTATTATTAAAATATGTATGTACCATTCCTTTAACACTTGTATTTTTATTAACAACAAACCCTAGCCACTTTGCAGCAAGCTTAAATCGTATAGGTGTTAATTATAAAATCAGTTATGCCGTAGCATTAACATTAAGATACATTCCTGATATCCAAGAAACATATCTAGAAATATCACAAGCACAACAGGCTAGAGGCTATGAAATGTCTAAAAAAGCAAGTATCATTAAACGTCTTAAAGGCGTATCACAAATTGTAATGCCTCTAATATTTTCAAGTATTGAACGCATTGATACTGTCAGTACAGCAATGGAACTTAGACAGTTTGGTAAACATAAAAAAAGAACATGGTATGTAAGCGAACCATATCAATTCAAAGATTATATGACCATTGTTATTGTAATATGCTTTGTCGCAGTAGCGATTGCATTATTCTTTATCAATGGCAGTAGGTTTTATAATCCATGGCATTAATAAAACAGAGGTAAGACTACCGTCTCTAATACGGAAGACTTACCTCTGTTTTTATTTTGGAAAATCTAGTGTAAGAAACTATTTAGTCTCTCCTACTCAGACAAATGCACCATTTTATCTGCGCTATCTGTAAATATCCCATCAACACCCCAGTTTGCAAGTTGGTTTGCGCGTGTTGGTTTGTTTACGGTCCAAACGTTTAATTCATAACCCGCTTCTTTGACCATTCTCACTTTTGCTTTTGTGAGTTTGGCATCTTCTGTATTCACTATCTTTGCATCGCAATAGTCTAACAATGTTCTCCAGTCTTCTTTGAATGATGTCGTATGGAAGATGACAGCTCTTTTATATTCTGGCATGATTTCTTCTGCTAGTTTAACGAGTACGAGGTTAAAGCTTGATATGAGTACTTCTTGATTTTGATTTAAGTTTGCTAATTTTTCTTTAACTTGCTTTACCATACTTTTAGATAGAGCGAGTCCATTCGCGCCAGTGACGCCTTTCAACTCTACATTTAAGTTCATGTTATATTCATTTGCTATTTCTATCACATCATCGAATGTTGGTAAGCGTTCATCTTTAAATTTCGCACCATACCATGATCCTGCTGATGCTTCTTTTAATTCTTCATAGTTTAATGCTGTTATTTCCCCGGACATACTTGTTGTACGGTCTAAATAGTCATCATGAATGATGATTAATTGTTCATCTTTTGTAATGGCAACATCTAACTCTAGCCATTTTACACCTTCTATTTCTGAAGCTGCTTTAAAAGATGCTATTGTATTTTCTGGAGCTTTACTTGGTAATCCTCTATGTCCATATATTGTTAGCATATTACCTCTCCTTGCGCTTTTTATTTTTAAATTGTTAATTTTTTGATTCTTAGGGTATATATTTACAACAAACATCCGTAGAATCAGCATACCTGTATTATCACATTATTGGTCTGTTTATTGCCAACAAAATGTGTATAGATTTTTTAAGGAGGGTATGGTTATGGCTAGTGAAACAATTACAATACATACGAAACAGGATATTATCGATTATGTGAACGAACGTAAGACGACAAAGCGTACGTCACTATTATTAATTATCGTATTAGGCACAATATTTTTAGATGCTTATGATTTAACAATTTTAGGGACAGCGACTGATCAACTTACTCAAGAATTCAAACTTTCTCCGACTTACTTATCATTCATTATGACAGCAATGCCATTCGGTGCATTATTTGGTGCTGCAATTGGTGGATTTTACGCCGATAAATTAGGTCGTAAATTAATTCTATCTGTCTCATTGATTTCTTTAATCATTGGGGCAATTGGGGCTGCGTTATCACCTGCACCAGCTATTTTATTATGTTTCAGATTATTGATGGGATTTGCAATTGGTATGGATAGCCCAGTTGCTTTTACTTTTATAGCAGAAATCAGTAATAAAAAAGATAAAGGCCGTAACGTCAACTATTGGCAAGTCGTTTGGTATATCGCCGTTGTATCTTCGGCTCTTATCGTTATTTTGTTATATTCTCTTGGTACAGGTGCTTGGTTATGGCGTTATTCCGTAGCACTCGGCGCAGTGTTCGCAACGATTATACTCGTTTTAAGATTATTTTATTTAAGCGAAAGCCCATCATGGTCAATGAAAAATAAAACCTTAACAGAAGCGAGTAAAGAACTCGAGAAGAACTACAACATCAATGTGAATATCGAACCTAATAAAGGTGAAGATGAATCATTTAGTAAAACAGAAGTTAAAAATCCTTTACGTACATTGTTTAATAAACGCTATCGTAAAAGAACAATATTAGCGACTTCCATTGCAACATTACAAGGTATGCAGTACTATGCAATCGGTCTATATATTCCTTTAATCGCAATTTATATAATCGGAGAAAACAAAATCGAATCCTTATCAGGTACTGCACTCATTAATATCGCGGGTATCATTGGTGGTTTAACTGGTGCATTACTCACAACAAAATACGGCGCACGTAAATTAACAATTGTTGGGTTTAGCATTGTAGGGACAGCCATGATTATTATAGGTTTATTTTATGGACATACCTATACTTGGTTGATTGCGTTAATGGTGGCATTCTTCCTATTTGGACATTCAGGTGGACCAGGAACTCAAGGTAAAGCAATTGCCGCCCTTTCATACCCTACAATTCTACGAGGTAAAGGAACAGGCTTTGTAGAATCCGTGAGTAGATTCGGTAGTATGTTTGGTACATTTATTTTCCCAATTATATTAGCTAACTTAGGATTAAATAAGACAATGCTGCTATTAGCATTAGTGCCTATAGTTGGGCTAATCATTACTACTTATATTAAATGGGAACCAGTCGGTAAAGATGTCGAACACGAAGATCAATATATTGAAAAAGTTTAATACAAAAAGCAAAAGCCTAGGACGTCTTAAGTGATGTCCTAGGCTTCATTTATTACTCTTCTGTTTTATATGTTCTAATGTGATCTGCGATACTGTGTAAGTATACTTTTGAATATGGATCTTGTCTGAGTTCACGTTCGAAGTCAAATTCTTGATTATCAAATCTATTAAAGAAAGTTTCGTATTCTTCTACAGATAATTGTTCTCTTGATGCAAGCATGTCTAAGTGTTTTTCTTTATCTAGCGCTTTATCATAACCATCTACGATTGAACCACTAAATATTTCAGCTACTGCACCTGAACCATAACTAAATAGACATACTTCTTGTCCTGCTTGGAATGTATGGTTTTGTAATAAAGAAATTAAACTTAAATACAATGAACCTGTATAAATATTTCCTACGTCTCTATTCCATAGTACAGAATCTTGATATGCATCCATTAATCTGTTTTTAATTGAATCTTCTACGTTTTCGTTTAAAATAGTCTTGAAGGCTTTTTCACCCATTTTAGTAAATGGAACGTGGAAACAGAATGATTCAAAATCATTTACTTCATGACCTGTACGTTTAGCGTATTCATTCCAAACTGTGTTGAATGATTCAATGTATGCATCTTTAGATAAAGCACCATCTACGACAGGATATTTTTCAGATGTTGGTCTCCAGAAATCATATACATTATTTGTATATGCAACGCTATCGTCATTTAATTCTAAAATTCTAGGATTATGACTCAATAGTAAAGCGACTGCTCCTGCACCTTGTGTAGGTTCTCCACCTGAATTTAATCCGTAACGTGCGATATCAGTTGCGATTACAAGTACTTTTTTACTCGGATTGTTAGATAAGAAGTCTTTAGCAAGTTGGATAGCTGCTGTAGCTGAGTAACACGCTTCTTTCATTTCAATACAACGTGCAAATGGTTGAATATTTAATTGGTCATGAATCTCTATTGATGCTGCTTTAGAGTGGTCGATTCCCGATTCAGTCGCTACAATCACCATGTCGATATTTTTTTTATCTTGTTCAGATAAAATATCTTGAGCTGCGTTAATACCCATTGATATAATATCTTGGCTTACTGGATTAACGGCCATTTTATTTTGACCGATACCTATTTTAAATTTATTTGGATCTACTCCACGAGCATTTGCCAAATCGTCCATACTTACATAAAAACTTGGGATGTAAAAATCTAATTTATCAATACCTATTGCCATAATAATTTCCTCTCAATATGTTATTTTATATATTGAATGATATCAAACTACATCAAATATTGACAATTATTAATAAATAAATTTTTAAGGAGAACATAAAATATGAATAAAGTTGTAATCGTAAGTGCTCAAAGAACCCCTGTAGGAAAATTCAGAGGAAGGTTGAGTAACTACTCTGCAGTAGAATTAGGGACTGCTGCTTTAAAATCTGCAATTAATAAAATCCAACTAGATCCTAAAGATATCGAAAATGTTATTTTCGGTAACGTTGTTCAAGCTGGTACGGGACAAAATGCTGCTCGACAAATTGCTGTAAATGCCGGTTTACCATATGAAACACCTGGTATGACTGTAAACGAAGTTTGTGGATCAGGACTTAAATCTATCATTTTAGGCAAACAACTTATTCAACTTGGAGAAGCAAATGTTGTTGCTGTAGGCGGCATCGAAAGTATGACGAACACACCAGACCTTATTCTTAAAAAAGGCGACACACCTGTTAAAAGTTTCATGCATGATGGTTTAACTGACGTCTTTCATAATATGGCGATGGGCTTAACTGCAGAAGCAATTGCAACTAAATATGAAGTTACCCGTGAAGAACAAGATACGTTTGCATTAAATTCACATTTAAAATCTGATAAAGCAACAAAAGCTGGTAAATTCAATGAAGAAATTGTTCCATTAGAAGATGTTAATGGTGAAACAATAACTTCAGATGAATTAATCAGACCTGAAAGTACAATAGAAGATCTTGCAACATTAAAGACAATTTTCAAAGAAGACGGTACAGTTACTGCGGGTAACGCTTCAGCTTTAAGCGACGGTGGTTCTGCTTTAATTTTAATGAGTGAATCATACGCGAAAGAACACGGCTACACAATCTTAGCAACTGTCGGACAACACGCTGAAATCGGCTGTGATCCATTATATATGGGTTATGCACCATTCTATGCCGTAGAGTCACTATTAAACAAGACTGGAAAAACAATTCAAGATATCGATTTAGTTGAGATGACAGAAGCATTCTCAGCACAAAGCATTCCTGTTAAAAAAAACCTTAACATTCCAGATGAGAAATTTAACATTTATGGTGGCGCGATTGCTTTAGGTCACCCACTAGGATCAACAGGCTCAAGATTGGTTACAACACTTGCACATGCCTTAAAACAAGAAGATAAGCAAACGGGTATTGCAACTGCATGTATCGGTGGTGGCTTAGGTATAGCATTAATGATAGAAAAAGGAGTAGGACTTTAATGAAACCTTTAACGAAAGACTTCAGACATTTATCACGACCTGAGAAAATCAAACAATTAAAAGATCATGGTTGGATTAAAGAAGAATCTGAGCAAATATTACTTAACAATTCAGAAATAGATAAAGAACTTTTAGAGAATTTAATCGAAAATGTCATTGGTCAAGGTACGCTACCAGTAGGTGTCTTACCTGAAATTATAGTAGAAGATAAAACGTATGCTGTACCTATGATGGTTGAAGAACCATCAGTTGTTGCAGCAGCAAGTTTCGGTTCTAAACTTTTCAACAAATCTGGTGGTCTTAAAGTCGTTCAAAGTGACAATATTAAATTAGGTCAAATCGTATTTGATAATGTTACAGATACTGCTCAACTATCTAAAGATATTTTAAATTTAGAATCAGATATCCGCCAAGTAGCCGATCAAGTCTACCCTTCTATCCTTAAAAGAGGTGGCGGTTACCGCAAAATCGAAACGGATGAATTTCCTGAAGAAGGTATGCTTTCTTTAAAAGTTCATATCGATACACGTGATGCAATGGGTGCTAATATTATCAATACCATTCTTGAAGGAATTGCGCACTATTTAGAAACTCAATTAAGCGATACAAACATACTAATGAGTATTCTTTCAAACTATTCAACAACATCTGTTATTCGCATTGAAGGTAAAATCGCCATTTCAGACTTAGAAAAAGATGAAGTAAGCGGTGCAGAAGTCGCACACCGTATGGAACGAGCATCTGTATTAGCTCACATCGACCCATACAGAGCAGTCACACATAACAAAGGTGTTATGAACGGGATTAGCTCAGTCGTATTAGCTTCAGGAAACGATACGAGAAGCGTTGAAGCAGGTGCGCATGCTTATGCAAGTAAAGACGGACAATATAGAAGTTTAACAACTTGGAAATATGATAGTGATAACCAATTTTTAGTAGGTACAATAGAATTACCATTAACACTCGGCATTATTGGCGGAAGCATAGACCTCTTACCAATATCTAAAGTTACACTAGACTTACTAGGTGTTAAAACAGCACAAGAATTAGCACACATTGTAGCTGCAGTCGGACTCGCACAGAACTTTTCAGCATGTCGTGCACTCGTATCAGAAGGTATACAGCAAGGTCATATGAACCTTCACTATAAATCCTTAGCAATTAAAATCGGTGCAAAAGGTAGTGAAATCCAACTTATAACAGAAGCACTTAAAAGTATGGATAAGCCAAACCTAGAAGCTGCACAAGGATTACTTTATGAGATGAGAAATAATTAGAAATTTGGTGCGCTAACGATCTTGTTTCACTTTCTTGAACGTTAGAATTTCTAACGATCTTGTTTTCGTTTCTTGATCGATAGCACCACAATAAAAGTATAAAAGAGCCTAGAACAACAATGTATATCGTTGTTCTAGGCTCTTTTTATGTATATCCTCAATATCAATTTGACATCTTCTTACAAAACACATTAAGATAGTGAAGTTGATTAAAAAAATAGGAGAAATTTATCATCATGAAAAATAAACTTACTTTTAAAGAAAATATATATATCGGATCATTACTTTTTGGCTTGTTTTTTGGAGCGGGAAATTTAATCTTCCCTATTCATTTAGGTCAATTGGCAGGATCAAATGTTTTAACGGCCAATATTGGTTTCTTAATTACTGCGATTGGTTTACCATTCTTAGGAATTATCGCAATTGGTATTTCTAAGACGAATGGTATTTTTGAAGTAACGACACGTGTAAATCGCAAATATGCTTATATATTCACGATTTTACTTTATCTTGTAATTGGTCCTTTTTATGCTTTACCTAGGCTTGCAACGACATCGTTTGAAATTGCATTTACACCGTTTATTTCAGATTCATCTGTCACATTATATTTATCGATATTTAGTATTTTATTCTTCTTAGTTGCTTGGTTTTTCTCAAAAAAACCTTCAAAAATTCTAGAATATATCGGTAAATTTTTAAATCCTGTATTTTTAGTCCTTTTAGGCTTATTGATTTTATTAGCGTTTATTAATCCAATTGGACAAGTATCAAATGCTAATATTAGTCCTGATTATGAAAACAGCGCGTTACTAAAAGGTTTCATTGATGGTTATAATACGCTAGATGCTTTAGCTGCACTTGCATTCGGTATTATTATCGTATCAACTATTAAAAAGTTAGGTATTACAAACCCAAATCATATTGCGAAAGAAACATTCAAATCTGGTACGATTAGCATTATTTTAATGGGTATTATTTATAGTTTATTAGCATTTATGGGTACGATGAGTTTAGGTCATTTTAAAGCGAGTGAAAATGGTGGCATAGCTTTAGCTCAAATCGCACGATATTATTTAGGTGATTACGGCATCATATTACTATCACTCATCATTATTGTAGCTTGCTTAAAGACTGCTATTGGCCTAATCACAGCCTTTTCAGAAACATTCACAGAACTATTTCCAACGCAAAACTATTTAATGTTTGCAACAGTTGTAAGTATTATTTCATGTATTTTTGCAAATGTTGGTTTAACAAAAATTATTGAATACTCTACACCAGTATTAATGTTTTTATATCCTTTAGCGATTACAATTATTTTGCTAACGTTATTCAGTTCATTCTTTAACCATTCAAAAATCATTTATCAATTTACGACATATTTTACAATGATCGCTTCATTTGTTGATGGTATTAAAGCAAGTCCTGAATTCATCGCAAATACAGGTTTTGCACATGCAGTTATCACTTTTGGCGAAAAATTCTTACCATTCTTCACGATTGGAATGGGTTGGGCATTACCAGCCTTTGTCGGATTTATCATCGGCTTCATCGTATATCAATTTAAGAAATCATCATACAAAACAACATAATTCAGACAAATGCAAGTTACCTCGACTATGAGATAACTTGCTTTTTTTATATAGATATTTATTTGTTATAAGGTTGTCTGCCCATTACGAATTTAAAAATTTGAAATTCTCTTAATAAAATACCAATCCCTAGACAACATCCCACAATAAACAATAATGATATTGGAATAAAGATAAAAGTCTGTTCTTCAAATATACTTGTATATTGGAACATATATTCCAATATAATCGGATGTAATAAATAAACGAAAAATGAATATCTACTAATCAATTCAACAGAACTAAACATAAATTCATCAAACTGTGAGCTAAAGTTAATTATAATTAAAAATGCAAAAGTGATATATAATAAAATACGATAATCCATACTACTAACCATCCAATAATCATGTTCTCCTACAAATACAAAGGCTACGTATGCAGCAATTGTTAAAAATACAATTAAAGCGATGTATTTCGTTACGAAATCTTTAATAGCTTGATAATTATGACCTACGTAAGAACCTAAAAAGTAATAAAACAGCCAACCAATTATGAATGTTTCAGGACTAAATGGATAATACTGACTTATAAATTCTCTAACAGGTTCAACATTTTGGTAACTATACAAATAGATTGTATTAATTATGAACGAAATGATAAGACTCCATTTTGAAAAAAGTATTTTAGCATTTATTCGATAGATGATCCAATTTAACAAGAAGAACTGAATAATGATTACAATAAAGTAGCCATACCAATTACCTTGAATAACATTCTCTGTGTATTGCGTTAAGAATGAATCATTTAATTTAAGTGATTCAGAATAACTATAGAAAGCACCCATAATTAAGTAAGGTAATAATATATATTTTAGACGTGTTCTTAAATAGCCTATTTTTAATTTATCATTATAATTTAGTGTCGTTAATAGTTGAGACAATATAATAAATGAAGGTGTCCCGATAATTAAGATCATTCTGATCCAATATAAGACTTGTAATTGCATATCATCAGGTTCATTTGTGTTTGTAAACTCGGTAAAAACATGTGTTAGTACAATTAATAAACATAAAAATGTTCTTAAATATATAAATTCAATATATCTTCCTTTACTCATGATTAAATCCTTCCCATTTCTTAACAAGCTTGTTAAAAGCGTCATCACTTACCATAACTCTTGGAATGTAAAAATTATCGCTATCTGGAACAACTGCTTTTTCTTCCAATGTAAATCCATACTTGATTGATGTATCATTATCAAGTTGTTTAATTAATTTATCGTTTGCTTGACCGTACGGATATGCGATCGCTTGTTCATTTCCATCTAGTTCATCTTTAATATAGTCCGTACTTTTATCGATATCCTGTTTAATATTTCCTTTTTCAGCAAATGATACAAATTTTGATTTATCTTTTTTCATAGTATGCATATCATGTGTATGCGATGCAAAATCCCATAACCCGCTATTCTTCATTTTGAGTAATTCTTTTTTAGGCGACATACGAATATTATGAAAATCAGGGTCACCTACATGATCCGTTATTACAAAACCAGTTCCTTGGACATCGTATTTTTTCATAACTGGAAAGGCATTTTCATAAATACTTTGATCCATATCATCAAAATTTAACCACACACAATTTTTAGGGAACTTACCTTTTTCTTTGTAATGAATGAATTCATCTAAAGATAAAAATTGAGCATTTTTTCCTTTTAACCATTTAATATGAGATTCGAATTGCGTTTCAGTGACACTATAAATTTTCAATTCTTTACTATTTGAGAATGCTGATAGCAATTTATCTATCCATGTGTCTTCTCTCACTCGGTGATAGTTTAATGCAAGACATCCATTTTTCTCGCCACCAAGTGTTTTTTGTTTCTTAGCAAGTACTGATTGATCACTAGAAATGAACATGAATAATATCAAAGCTATCATCATCGACCACTTAAAACTTAACTTAATAATACTCATGTGGTACAGCTCTCTTTCTTCTAACATTGAATCGAAACGTAATCATCAAATATACAGAAATGATGATTGAACCAATCACAAAATAATTAAACATCGAGACAATATCACCTTTCTCAAGATTCAATATCACTCTTACAATTTGTATAAAATGATTGTCTATCGGTAATAACGATCCTACCATTACAAATAGCACCGTTATGCAATATAGCCATAATATAGATGACGCAACAAACACAATTGACTCTCTGAAAATATTTAAATTTGATTCTACTCTTTTATGTTCCCTCTGTCTGGACTTGTCCATGTAGCAAACGCTCCTTTTTTTCGTTTAAGTGCTTTCGGAAATGCAACAACGACGACAATCGCATTGATTAACCAATAGAAAGTTGGGTACCAACTTAAAAATATGACAAATAAATTGTTTTTTCTTTCATATCTACTATCAATCAATAAAGAAATAGTAAATTGAATAATGTTAATAAACGTCAGTAAGAATGCTGATATTAAAAAGATATTTAATTGATAATTATAGAAGTAGTAATCCAAGAAGTTTAATCGCAGTATTGTGTAACATAAGATAACAACTATGCCATATACCCATATTACAGAAAGGATTTGTTCAATAAATAACAACCATAATGAAATATTTCTTACTTTTAACATGTTCTTAAAATCTCTTAAAATCACTTCATGTCCACCTTGGGACCATCTTACCCTTTGTTTCCATAACCCCTTAAATGTTTCAGGAACAAGCATCCAACATAATGCTCTCGGTTCATATTTTATTTTGTATCCCGATAAATGGAACTTCCATGACACTGCAATATCTTCAGTAATCATGTCCGTATCCCAATATTGATTCTTTTCTAATGCTTTTTTATTAAATAACGTAAAAACACCAGATATTGTATTAACAAAGCCATTAATTGTTTGTGCTCTCTTTATACTCCCTATCATGCTAGCGTATTCGATTGTTTGAATTTTCCCTAGTAAAGTAGATTTATTTCTAATACGTGGGTTCCCCGTTACTGCACCGATTGTTGGATCATCAATTAGACTTTCCACCATAAAGTACGGTGCATCATCGTCGATAATCGTATCTGCATCCACACACATCAAATATGGGTATTGAGCATATTGAGCTGCAATATTTAACGCATTTGCTTTACCCCTATTTTCTTCTAAATTAATAAACTTAATTTTGTACGCTTGTTTAAGTCTTAATAATTCTTCCTTAGTTTGATCCGAACTCCCATCATTAACAGCAATAATTTCTTTGATTGGATATGAGAGATCATTTAAATTTTTAATCGTCTCTGCAATGGTGCTTTCCTCGTTGTAACAAGCGATAAGAAACGAAATCCCTTCTTGTGGTTGATAGTTGATATGTTTAGCTTTCAACTTTCTTTCGATAAAAATATAGTAAATCAAAGTTCCGATTATCCAAAAAATTGACATAGCTATTGGATAAATAATAAAAAATAATAATAAAAGCTTCATATTTCCTCCTAACGAACGGTAGTTTGTAAAAATAGTATATCATTTCCAGAGAAAAAGGCAATGCGTAATTTATTGTGTTAAATGTAAACGTTTTTACGAGTGATTTTTTGTGCTATTTCCTGTATAGTTATTCATATGTAGCAAAGGAGGCAAATGAAGTGAATAATACATCTGAGAAACTCATTCATATAAGTATGAGAACCTTTTCTGAAATGGGCTATTATGGAACATCACTAAATAATATTGCCAATGAACTAGGAATAAAAAAGGCAAGTTTATATAACTACTTTAAAAGCAAAGATGAATTGTATGAACAATGTATTGAAAATTGTATGTCAGTAGGACTAAGTATTATTTAAGGAATCGATTCTCAGCCTCTGAATGTATATGATGAGCTTTCTTCTTTTTTCTATAATTATATTTACGATTCAGATTACTTAGTAAAATTTTATGTCCAGTTATCATTTGCACCTTCAAACTTTACATCTAATATTGAACATTATAATCATAAGTTATCAACTGCTCTAACGTATAAATTAGAAAAGATTCATGCACATCATAAACTTAAATTAGATAAGAGTGACTTTGTATTATTAGTTAGGATGTTTATTAATGGGTGGCTTTATCGTAGAGCATACACACAATCAGAGAAAACACAAAATGAAGTTAAAAACGAATTCAATCATCACGCAAATTTGCTATTAAGTAAAATTAAATAAAGTAGAACATTATCGTAGTTTACAATTCAACTGATAAAACATTAAAACTCTAGTGCTTGAATGATAAAGACAAAATAACATCTCATTGCTTACTGAATTATTAAGTAGAATGAGATGTTATTTTTTAAAACTATATTTTTGATTTAAAAATAATTTATCAAAGTGAATATAAAGAATAAAAACTTAAATTAATTACAATTTTTGTTAGAACTAAAATAAATTTGGGTAATATACTTATATATACAAAATAGGAAGAGGTATAAGTATGGTCAAGAATCACGGGAGAGACTATTTTGAAGACATTAGTGATGATTTATTATATGTTTCACAAACAATTAGTCAAAAAATATCATCTAATGAATATAACTTATCTGAAGAGCTCGCTATAATAAAAGAAATCTTGGAAAGGTTGGAATCCAAATTATCAGATTAACTCATGAATACTTTTAATAAAAACCATTTCCACATTTCTTGGAAATGGTTTTTATTTTATATATTAGAACTCACCAGATAAATTAGTCTCAAATGAAAAAGTAGTTATATAATCTTTGTAATGCATACTGGTGATATATCATATATACTCAAACATATTTATAATCAAAATAAAAAACTTTTATAAAAGGAGCAATACAAATGAAAATTTTAATTTTAGGTGCTACTGGCAGAGTTGGACAAGAAGTATTAACACACGCACTATCAGACGGCCATGACGTAACTGTACTCGTTCGTGATAAAAATAAATTAAGCATCGACCATCAATCTGTGAGACTAATCGAAGGAAATGTATTAAATCCAAATGATATTCAAAAAGCAGCTGAATGTAACGACATTATTGTAAGTGCATTAAGTACAGACGGCTCCACTACATTATCAGAAGCTATGCCATTAATTATTGAAACAATGTCACAACAAGGCAGTAAACGTATCATCACAATAGGTACTGCTGGCATATTACAAAGTCGAACTGACAAGAATTTACTACGCTATCAATCTAACGAATCTAAAAGACGCACAACACGTGCAGCAGAAGAACATCATAAAGTTTATACAATCCTTAAAAATTCAGAGCTAGATTGGACAATCATATGCCCAACCTATTTACCAGATGGCGAAAGAATCGGACAATACAGAGTCGAACGAGACTACTTACCAGAGAATGCCGTGAAAATATCTGTCCCAGACACAGCAGACTTCGTTTACGATCAAATATCGTCCGACGAATTTATTCAATCACGCGTTGGAATAGGATATTGAAATAGAATGTAAAATGCCTCCGAATGTTGCTAGTCATGTTCGTCTTGCAATATTCGAGTCTTCTATGTTGCTAGTCATGCTCGTCTTGCAATATTCAGAGCTTCTATGTTGCTAG